>DASUMJ010000191.1:0-33258 GCA_036277775.1 Candidatus Limnocylindrales bacterium | reverse complement strand
TGGGGCGCCGGGGCACCTCGAGCCCCGGAGCACCTCGAGCGCCGGAGCACCTCGAGCCCCGGAGCACCTCGAGCGCCGGAGCACCTCGAGCCCCGGAGCACCTCGAGCCCCGGCGGCCCATCAACGATCAACCACGCGCCTGCAAGCACGCATGGCACCCTGATCCACTATCCGGTACCAGCCCGCGCGGTCTTCGAGGGTATCGCTGGCGCAAATGCGGCTGGGCTGGCCGCCTCCCCCGCTCGAGCCCCCGCCGCTCCCGGTCTCGGAACGCGGACGCGGACCCTCCGCGAACCTCGAACACCTGGTCGGCTGCTATCCGAGAGGAACCAGAGTGCGGCGACCGTCCCCACGGGCCGCCGCAGCCACGCTCGGACCTCCGCCATTGGCGCCGGGAAGATCCGCCGCAGCGTTTCCTCACGCGCGACGAGACGCCGGACACGCATCGTCTCGGGCAAGACGACGATCCGGCCGACCGCCTCGGGTCGCCAGCCCGAGCGCCGTTCCACGATCCGCGGCGCAAGCCGCGCCTTCTCGTCGAGCTTGCGTCCGATCGCTTCGGATGACGCGATCGCGGACTTGACCTCGATCACGAGGCAAGCACGCTGCGTAGGCCGCAGGCCCAGGACGTCAATCGAGCCACGCTCGCCGTACTCGTTGTAGGTCACCTCAAGCTCGGCGACCCAGCCCATCGCCTCGAGTCGCCTCGCCACATGCCCGACGAGCTCTCGATGATCCTCGTCGAGCAGCCGATCAAGGTCGGCGCCCCGCCAGCTGACGACCACCTCGGCCCGTGCCTCGACCACCTCGAACACTCGCCGAATCGTCCGCAGGCTGGACGCGCCCGCGCCGCCGCGCTCCATCACGGAGATGTGCGACTGTGACACGCCGCCCCTCGCAGCGAGGTCGACCTGTCGCCAGCCTCGCCGGCGACGAAGTGCGCGAAGGACGCGGCCCAGGACGACGTCGTTCATCGCCCGAAGCATGACGGCACGCCCTTATCGACTGATCATTCGGCGATGGACCATGCCGATCATGTCGCGCTGATCCGTGGCGGCATCGAGGGCGCCGGGCCGCGATGGCTCGAGCTCGGGGCGGGGGAGGGTGCCTTCACCCTTGCCCTGGCGGACCTGCTGCCACCGGGTGCCGAGATCTTCGCCTCGGACCGCGACGCCCGAGCCCTCCGCGCGCTGGAGGCTCGCGTCCGACGCGCCTTTCCCGGCACACGCCTGCAGACACGGGCGTTCGACTTCACCGATGCCATCCCGTACGGCCCCTTCGACGGCGTGCTCGCCGCGAACAGCCTCCACTTCGTGCGCGACCGCGACTCGACCCTTCGCGCCATCCGGGGGTCGCTCGCGCCGGCCGGCCGCCTCGTCGTCGTCGAGTACGACGCCGACCACGGCAACCCCTGGGTCCCGTACCCGTTCTCGTTCGAGACGTGGCGCCACGACGCGGTGGCCGCCGGTTTCCGGGAACCGGCGCTCATCCACCGCGTCCCGAGCCGCTTCCTCGGCGCCATCTACGGTGCGGTCGCGAACGTCCCAACGACGCCGGACCCGGGAAACCCCGTGCTACACTCCCGCCCTCACGGCGACGACCGAGAGGAGTAGGGCCGGGTCGGCCACGGAGCGAGCGCGGGACGGTGCGAGCCGCGCGGGCACGACGGATCCGAAGGTCGCTCGCGAGCCGTGCGGTCGGCGCCCGATAGCGCGCCCAGAGGAGGCCCGGATTCGGCGCCCGCGATGAGCGGGACGCTCCGGACCTCGAACCAGCAGGTGGTACCACGACCCGTTCGTCCGCTGGACGAGCGGGTTTCGATGTTTCAGGCGCCGGGTGGCGCCGGGCCGGGTCCGCGGCTCCGGCGACCGCATCGCATCGTTGTAGCGCGTTAGCACGGTGAAGGAGTAGCACGGGATCATGGCGGCGACGACCGAGCTCGCGAAGGCCTACCGGCCCGCCGACTTCGAGGGCGAGATCTACGAGCGCTGGCTCGCGGCCGACGTCTTCGCGCCCGACGGCGCCGGCTCCCGGGCGGACCAGGCGAAGGAGCCGTTCGTCATCATCCAGCCGCCGCCGAACATCACCGGCGCCCTCCACCTGGGCCACGCCCTCACCTCGACCCTCGAGGACGTGATGATCCGGCACGCCCGGATGACGGGTCGCCCGACCCTCTGGCTGCCCGGCCTCGACCACGCCTCGATCGCCGCCCAGTACGTCCTCGACAAGATCATCGCGGAGGAGGGGGAGAGCCGCGAGAGCCTGGGCCGGGAGCGCTACCTCGAGCGGATGTGGCGGTTCATCAACTCGACCCGCGAGGTGATGCTCGGCCAGCAGCGCCGGATCGGCGCCTCGCTCGACTGGAGCCGGCTGCGGTTCACGATGGACGAGGGTTCGGCCCGCGCGGTCCGCGAGAGCTTCACCCGCCTCTACCGCGACGGCCTCGCATACCGGACCGAGGCACTCATCAACTGGTGCCCGGGCTGCCGGACGAGCGTCAGCGACCTGGAGGTCATCCCGACCGAGGAGACGGGCACGCTCTGGACGCTTCGCTACCACCTGATCGACGAGGCGACGGGGGAGCCCAGCCCGACCGAGTGGATCAGCGTCGCGACGACCCGCCCCGAGACGATCCTCGGCGACACCGGCGTCGCGGTCCACCCCGACGACGCGCGCTACACGGCGCTCGTCGGCCGGACGGCCCGAATCCCGTTCGTGGAGCGCGACGTCCCGATCGTCGCCGACGAGGCGGTCGACCCGGTGTTCGGTACCGGGGCCGTCAAGGTCACGCCCGCCCACGACAGGACCGACAACGAGACCGGCCGGCGCCACGGCCTCGCCGCGATCACGATCCTCGCCGACGACGCCTCGATCAACGAGCTCGGCGCCGGCTACACCGGACTGGATCGCTACGCCGCCCGCGCGGCGATCGTCCGCGACCTCGACGCCCGCGGCGACCTCGAGGGGGCGAAGCCCCACCCGATGCTCATCGGCCGCTGCCAGCGCTCGAACGACGTCATCGAGCCGCGGCTCAAGACCCAGTGGTTCGTCCGGACGGGGCCGCTCGCGGCGGAGGCGCTCGAGGCGACCCGCTCCGGGCGGACATCGATCGTCCCGCCCCGGTTCGAGAAGGTCTGGGAGCACTGGATGACGTCGATCCACGACTGGAACGTCAGCCGCCAGCTCTGGTGGGGCCATCGGATCCCGGCGTGGTACTGCCCGGACGGGCACGTGACGGTGAGCGCCGAGGTCGGGGGGCCGGCGGCCTGCGAAGCCTGCGGTCGCCCGCCGGGCGACCTCACCCAGGATCCCGACATCTTCGACACGTGGTTCAGCTCTGGGCTCTGGCCGTTCTCGACGCTCGGCTGGCCGGACGAAACGGACGACCTCCGCCGCTACTACCCCGGCACGGTCATGGAGACGGGCTACGACATCATCTTCTTCTGGGTTGCCCGGATGATGATGCTCGGCATCCATCTCGCCGAGAACGTCCCGTTCCGGACCGTCTACCTCCACGGCCTCGTCAAGGATCCGTACGGCAAGCGGATGTCGAAGACGAAGGGCAACGTCGTCGACCCGCTCGAGGCGATCGCGGAGTCCGGCGCCGACGCCCTCCGGTTCGCGCTCGTCCACGGCACCTCGCCCGGCAACGACCAGAAGTTCCGGACCGAGAAGCTCGACGACGGCCGCAACTTCGCGAACAAGCTCTGGAATGCGACCCGGTTCGTCCTGGGCGCCCGCCCGGCCTCGATCCCCGCCGATGCGCCGCGGCAGGCGCCGGACCCCGCTCGCGCCGGGATCACCGAGCGCTGGATCCTCTCGCGGACGGCGGCCGCCGTCGAGGCCGTGGACCAGGGCATGGCCGAGCTGCAGTTCGCCGAGGTCACGCGGACCCTCTACGACGGGATCTGGTCGGAGTTCTGCGACTGGGGCCTGGAGCTGGCGAAGGTCCGGCTCGGCGACGCGTCGCTCGCCGATGACGACCGTGCGGCGACCTGGTGGACGCTCGTCGAGGCGCTCGACACGTACCTCCGGCTGCTGCACCCGGTCATGCCCTTCGTCACCGAGGAGCTCTGGGCTGCGATCCCGCACGCCGCCGACGACCCGGACCTGCTCATCGTCGCGGACTGGCCGACGCCGGGGCGGCGGGACGCCACGGCGGACGCAGAGCTCGGCGCGATCGTCGAGCTCGTTCGGGCGATTCGGAATGCCCGGGCCGCCGCCGGCATCGAGGCCGCCGCGCGGCTGCCGATCGACCTCGTCGTGCCGGACGCGCTCGGGGAGTCGTACGACGCCCTCGCGCCGGCAATCGAGCGGCTGACCCGGGCTCGGCCGCTCCGCCGCCATCGGAGCCACGCGGAACTGGAGGCCGCGGCGCCGTCGGGCCTCGCGGTCATCGCCGGCGAGATCGAGGCACGGGTCGGGATCGACGCCGCCGGCGGCGTTGACGAGGCCCTGCCGTCGCGCGAGCGCGACCGGCTCGCGAAGGAGCTCGCCGAGGCCGAGGGCTTCCTCGCCGCCGCGCGCGCCCGTCTCGCGAACGACGCGTTCACGTCGAAGGCCCCACCGGCGGTCGTCGAGGGAGCCCGCGCGCGCGAGGCGGAGCTCGCCGAGACGGTCGACCGGCTCAGGGCACGGCTGGCCGGCTGAGGCCGGCGCCGAGCCCGGGACGCGCCGCGCCGGCGAAGCGCGGCTCCCGCAAGGCGCCGCGCCCGCCGGTGTGCCCCGTCTCAGCCCTTGACCGCGCCGCCCGTGATGCCGCGGACGAAGTACCGCTGCAGGCCCAGGAAGACGACGAGGGGCAGGATCATCGTGAGGAACGCCGCCGCGGTCAGGAAGTGGGTCTCGCCGCCGAGCGAGCTCACGAGGCTCGCGACCCGGACGGTCATCGGCAGGTTCTCCGGGTCCGTCGGACCGATGTAGATGAGCGCGACGAGCAGGTCGTTCCAGACGAACAGGAACTGGAAGATCGCGAGCGACGCGATCACCGGGACGCTCATCGGCAGGGCCAGGCGGAAGAACGCCGTCGCGGGGTTGGCGCCGTCGATGGCGGCCGATTCGAAGACCTCGCGCGGCAGGCTCCCCATGTAGTTGCGGAGCAGGTAGACCGCGAACGGCAGGCCGTAGCCGGTGTGGGCCAGCCAGACGGCGAGGAACTCGCCGGCGATGCCCGCCCCGGCGAGCAGTCGGAGCACGGGGATGAGGGTCGACTGCAGCGGGATGACGAGCAGGCCCACGATCGCGACGAAGATCGCGTTCTTGAACGGGAAGTTCATCCACGCGAAGGCGTAGGCCGCGAACGCCGCGACCATCACCGGGATCACCGTCGACGGGATCGTGATGAAGAGGCTGTTGATGAAGGCGTCGCCGAGGTCGTTCGCGGCGATGACCCGGCTGTAGTTGTCGAGCGTGAAGTCCCACGGCGGGAACAGGGCGTTCCACCAGCCCGACTGGGCGACATCCGACGCCGGCCGGAACGAGTTGACGAACAGGCCGAGCGTCGGGACGACCCACAGGAGCATCAGCGAGATCACGATGACGTGGAGGACGATGCGGGACCAGCCCCATCCGCGACGGCCGGTGGCCGCGGCCGCCCGATCGACCGACGTCGAGGCGGCGGTCATCGGATGGCCTCCTGCTCGCGGAATCGCCGGATGTTGACGGCCATGAACGGGACGATGGCCAGGAGCAGGACGATCGCGACCGCGCTCGCCCGACCGAAGTTCCCGGGCGGCGTGAACATCTGCTGCCACATCTCGCGGGCGATGACGTCGGTCCCGAAGTTCCCGTTCGTGACCGTGAAGACGATGTCGAACGACTTGAGGGCCGTGATCACGATCGTCGTGGCCACGACGAAGATCGTCGGCAGCAGCAGCGGGAAGATGATCCCGCGGAAGACCTGCCACTCGTTCGCGCCGTCGACGCGGGCCGCCTCGAGGAGCTCGGCGCTGATGCCCTTCAGCCCGGCCGAGAGGATGACCATCGCGAATCCGGTCCACATCCAGATCCCGATGAAGATCAGCGAGAAGTTGTTGATCGGCTGTTCCTGCGTCCAGCGGATGGGGCCGAGACCCACGATCCCGATCAGGGCGTTGAGGGTGCCGGTCTGGGGCCGGCTCGGATCCTGGTACTGGTACATGAACTGCCAGATGACGCCGGCGGCCACGAAGCTGATCGCGAGGGGTACGAAGATCACGGACTTCGCGACCGGCTCATAGCGGACCCGGTCGACGAGGATCGCGATGAGCAGCCCGAGCCCGACGACGCCGGCGGTCATGAACACGACCCACAGGACGCTGTTCCGGAGCGCCTCGATCGTGCCCCGGTCGCCGATGAACCAGAGGTAGTTGTCGAAGCCCACGAAGTTCTTCGACTGCCCGTCGAGGAACGACAGGACGAACGTGTTGATCGTCGGATAGATGAGGAAGACGATCAGGAAGGCCAGGGCCGGCGCGATCCAGAACCACGGCCGGATGCGCCCCTGGCGCTGCTCTGGCAGGGCCTGGATCAGTCGTTCCGTGAGGAGGATGTAGCCGACCAGCACGGCCGGGACGCCGATCACCACGATCGCGGCGGTAACGAGGTCGTTTTGCATCGCCGTCTCCGTGCTGGAGGGAGCCGGGATCCCGGCTCCCTCCACTGATGGCTACTGCGCCTCGTAGGCCGTGGCCTGGACCTCGTCGAGGCCGGCCAGGATGGCATCGAGGTCGCCGGGGTTCTCGGCGAACTCCACCATCGCGGTGAAGAACGCCGCCTTCATCGTGGCGGGCATGAGGTCGCCGCCATCGAACCGGAAGACCGTTGCGTCGTGGATCGCGTCGGCCGACTTCTGCTCGACCGCGTTCGGATACGTCGTCACCTTGGTGTTGGCCGAGACGAACCCGCCGCGATCGGCCCAGACCTGCTGGGCGTCGGCCGTGACGAGGTACTTCAGGAGGTCCTTCGCCGCGGCTTTGTCCGAGAACAGACCGAACAGGTCGCCGCCGCCGGTGAGCGCACCCGCGTAGTCAGGGTTGATCTCCGGCATCACGAAGAAGTCGAAGTCGCCGTCCGCGGCGCCGCCCTGCTTCTTGAAGAAGTCGCTGATGAAGCTCGCCTGATGGTGGAAGAGGCACCCGGGCGGATCGGTGAAGAGCTCGTTGCCGCCGTCGCCGAAGTTCGTGCTGTTGACGTAGGCCGTGCCGCCGAACGAGTTGTCGAGGACGTCGCCGAAGGCCTCGAAGGCCGCCTTCACGGCAGGATCGGTCCACTTGGTCTCGCCGGCGACCCAGCTGTCGTAGACGTCCGGGCCGGACTGCCGGATGAGGAAGTCCTCGATCCAGTCGGTGCCGGGCCAGCCGGAGTCGGCACCCGACTCGAGGCCGACGCAGAAGAGCGAGTCGGCGTCACCGCTATCGGTCGCCATCACGCCGTCCCAGTTGGCCGGCGCTTCGCCACTGTAGTTCGCGGTGTTGTACCAGATGAAGCCCTTGACCGAGAGCTTGATGAACACGCCCGCGATCTTGTCGTCGACGGTCCCGAGGTCGACGAGGGCGGGCACGGTGTCCGCGCGGTAGGTCGCCAGGTCGAGGACGTCGTCGAGCGGCTTCAGGGACCCGCCCCGGGCGAACTGCGCCATCTCGCCCGGGCCCGGGAGGCCGGCGAGATCAGGGAGCGTTCCCGACGCCACGGCCGTGGTGAGGTAGGCGCCGAGGCCCCGGGAGCCGGTGTACTTGACGGTGTTGCCGGTCTTCTCCTCCCACGGCTTGACCATCGCCAGGAACGAGTCCTGCTCGGACCCGCCCCATGAGCCGACGACCGTCACCTCCTTCGCCTCGTCGCCGCCGTCCGTCGGGCTGCAGGCGGCTGCCGCCAGCACGATCACACCGACGACGGCCAGGAGCTTCCTCCAGCTCAGGTATCGCATGCTTCCTCCTTCTACGACCTGCGTTTTCTCCGGGTCGCCCGGGCGCGGACGACGTCGCTCCGTCCGGGCAGCTCGCCTGATCAGTGAGTCCCTCCTTCCGCGCCGCCGCGCCGCTTTGCCGGGGTGGCCGTGGATTCCCGGATGACGAGCTCGGTCGGCAGGATCGTCCGCACCGGAACGACCTGCCCGGCGATCCGATCGACGAGGACGCGCCCCGCCGCTTCGCCGATCGCCCGGGCCGGGACGCGGACGCTCGTGAGCGGCGGATCGAAGTGCTCGGCCAGGGCGATGTCGTCGAAGCCGACGACCGAGACGTCGCGGGGGATGACGAGCCCGGCCTCGCGGAGGCCGCGCATCGCCCCGAGGGCAACGACGTCGCTCGCGACGAAGAGGGCCGTGAAGTCGGTCGACGCGAGCAGCCGGGCCGCGGCCCGGTGCCCGCTCGCCGCGTCGTACGTGCCTTCGGCGACGAGCGCCTCGTCGTACGTCAGACCGCCGATCAGGAGGGCCTCTCGGTAGCCCTCGAGGCGGTCGGCCGCGGCGGTGTACACCAGCGGCGCGTTCGTGATGCACGCGATCCGGCGATGACCGAGGTCGATCAGGTGCTCGACCGCCGTCCGGGCGCTCGTGACGTTGTCCACGTCGACGCTCGGGGCCGCCACGTCCGCGGCGTTGCCCTGGATGACGACCGGGAAGCCGTCACCCACGAGGTCCCGCAGCTCGGGGTCGTCGAACAGCGGTCCCGACACGACGAGCCCGTCGGCACGTCCCGACCGGACGAGATCGCTGTACGCCTCGCCCGGCATCAGCGGTTCGATGAGGACGCGGAGGTCGGCGGCACGGGCCGCTCCGGCGATGCCGCGCAGCGTCTCCGTCAGCAGCGCGTCCTCGGCGACCTGCTCGGCGCTCTGGCGGAGGACCAGGGCGATCGTCTGGGTTCGCCCGCCGGCGAGGCCCCGGGCCGAGTGGTGGGGGTGGTACCCGAGGGCCCTGGCCGCGTCGTACACGCGCCGCCGGGTCGGCTCCGGGATCGATCCGCCGCGCTCGTTCAGGACGAGCGACACCGTCGTCCGGGAGACACCGGCCCTGGACGCCACGTCGGCGCTGGTTGGCCTGGGACGCTGCTTGGCCATACGGTCCTCGCACTCGTCGGTGCGGCTTGACGGAGTCCCGGTCAGGCCGGACACTAACGCGCGTTAGTAACGCGTATTACTAACGGCGCGCACGGCAAACGTCAAGGCCCAACTCGTGGGAGCATTCCGGGCGATCCCCGTGTCCCGGCGGGCCGGACGCCGGATCACCGAACCGGAGAGCACGTGAGCGAGGAGCGATCCAGCCCGGGCGCCACCGGGATCGTCGCCGGTGACGACTGGTGGCAGACGGGCGTCGTCTACCAGATCTATCCGCGGAGCTTCGCCGACTCGACCGGCGACGGCGTCGGTGACCTCGCCGGCATCGAGACCCACCTCGATCACCTCGGCCCGGACGGCCTCGCGGTCGACGCCATCTGGCTCTCGCCGATCTATCCCTCGCCCGGTCTGGACCTCGGGTACGACGTCGCGGACCATGCGGCGGTCGACCCGCTGTTCGGCTCGATGGCCGAGTTCGAGTCGGTCGTGGCGGCGGCCCACGACCGGGGGATCCGGGTCCTTCTCGACCTGGTCATGAACCACACCAGCCACGAGCATCCCTGGTTCCGGGCATCGCGCGCCGGGCGGACCGGCGCATTCGCCGACTGGTACATCTGGCGCGACCCGGCGGGCTTCGACCGGCGCGGCCGGCCGAGGCCGCCGAACAACTGGCTGTCGTGGTTCGGCGGCTCGGGCTGGACCTGGGACGAAGGGCGCGGCCAGTTCTACTTCCACACCTTCCTCGCGGAGCAGCCCGATCTGAACTGGCGGAACCCGGCCGTGCCCGCGGCCCAGCTCGCGATCGTCAAGGGCTGGCTCGATCGTGGCGTCGACGGCTTCCGGCTCGATGTCTTCAACCGGTTCTTCAAGCGCGCCGACCTCGCCCCGAACCCGTCCGCGGGGTTCCACCGCCAGGCGTGGTATCGGCAGCGCCACGTGAACGACGAGAACCAGCCGGAGCTCGGCGCCTTCCTGGCGGAGTTCCGGGCCGAGATCGACCGGCGGCCGGGCCGGATGACCGTCGGCGAGCTGTTCGGGGGCGGCGCCGAGACGGCGGCCTCGTACGCCGCCGAGCGGCATCTCATCTTCGACTTCGTGCTCCTCGAGCAGCCATGGTCGGCGCGGGCGTTCGCGGCGGGCATCGACCGCGTGGAGCGGGCGTTCGGTCCCGATCGCTGGCCGACGGTCGTCCTCTCGAACCACGACCGGCCGCGGCATGCGTCTCGCCTCGCAGCCGCGGTCGGGGTGCGCCATCGGGACGCCGTGGCGAAGGCCGCCGCGGTCATCCTGCTGACCCTCCGAGGGACGCCGTTCCTCTACTACGGTGAGGAGCTCGGCCTGGGGGACATCGTCGTGCCGAGGTCCCAGGCCATCGACCCGCCGGCCCGGCGGGCCAGCTGGTTCTTCCCGTGGTGGAACCGGGACGGCTGCCGGAGTCCCATGCCGTGGACGTCGGGCCCGAACGCGGGGTTCGCACCGCCCGGGACGGCCACCTGGCTGCCGCTCGCGCCGGACGCGACGACCCGGAACGTGGAGCGGCAGGCGGCGGACCCGGAATCGGTGCTCTCGACGTATCGCCGCCTCCTCGCCGCCCGCCGTGCACTTGCCCCGCTCCGATCCGGTTCGTTCCGGCGGCTCGAGGCCGGCCATCGCGACGTCCTCGCCTGGGTTCGCGAGGCTGCCGCCGACCAGGCCCTCGTCGTCGTCAACTTCGCCGCCCGACCGATCGAGGCGCACCTGCGCGGCGCCGAGGACGGCGCCATTTGGCACCCGGTCGCCGGCACCCACCTCGACCTTCCCGGCCCGATCATCGCCGGCCGCCCGGTGGCGCTGCGGCCGCTCGAGGGCGTGATCGCCGTGCATCGAGGCTGACGATCGGCGCTGCTACGATACGGGCCTGTCTGCGTCGCCGTTCCGGGAGAGATTCGTGCCGCTCGAGTTCCTGCGCCGCCGGGGTGGTGAGCCCGCTCCCGCACCGACGGCCGCCAAGCCGGCCAGCTCCGGGCCAACCAGCCACGCGCTGCCCGAGGAGGTCGTGGCCCAGGAGCACCAGCTGCGGCTGAACTACGCGGGCAAGACGAGCGAGGGCGTCCGGATCAAGGCCGGGCCGCGCGCGCTGGCGGACCTCCCGGACATGCTCGTCGGGATCGCCAAGAGCGAGATCGAAGTCATCGAGCCGCTCCCGATCGAGTACAGCCAGGCGACGCCGACGATCGTCCGTCCGTCCGAGGCGATGCAGTGGCTGAACGCCCACCACATGCTCTCGCCGATCGCGCGGCACGCCCTCGTGGTCCTCGAGACGATCGACGCCGTCGACCTCGCGTTCGACACGTTCGTGTGCGCCCTCCTCGACGGCGAGACCGATACCTCCGGCTACCCGGAATACAACGCGATCGTCGGGGGCGCCGCGGCTCACTGGGACGAGGTGACCGGCGACATGATCGTCCGGGGCGTCGTGGGCTGGGGCGGGCGGGGCGTCCGCGGTGACTCCGATCGGATCGGAGCCAAGATCCTCACGAGCATCCTGTCGAACATCCTCGCCAGCCAGTACTCGCTGGGCCTGACGGCGGTCGAGCGGCCGGCCGCGGCGCACGGCCAGGGCGGGGTGGTCTGTCCCCACTGCGGGTTCGCGTCGGCGCACGAGCGGGCGTTCTACTGCCCGAAGTGCGGCATGCGCCTGCTCCGCGGCTGACGGGACCCGGAGGAGCGCCCGTTCCGTGCCTGCCTACGACTACACCTGCGCCCGCTGCGGCCACCTGACCGAGGTGGTCCACGGGATCCATGCGTCGGGCCCGACGATCTGCCCGAGCTGCGGAGCGGAGGGCACGATGCGGAAGGGGTTCGCCGCGCCCGCCGTCCATTTCAAGGGCTCGGGCTGGGCGAAGAAGGACCGGTCCGCGTCGTCGTCCTCGAGCAAGGGCAAGTCGTCGAAGAGCGGCGAGGCGAGCGCCGCCACCCCGGCGGCCGAGGGCGCGGCGCCGGCCGCGAGCTCGACCCCGGCGGCATCGACCGCGGACGGAGGCGACTGACCGTGCCGTCGTCCGCCGCCGACTGGATCAGCCTCGCCGAAGCGGCCGAGATCCTCGCCGCCGCGAACGTCCGATTCCGGCCTTCGACGATCGGGACCTGGGCCCGGACCGGCAAGCTCCAGAGCATCAAGCTCGGCGGCCGGCGGTTCGTCCGGCGAGGCGAGGTGAAGGCCCTCATCGCGCCGCCGCGGCGGGTCCGGGCCGATGCCCTCCAGCCGGGGCTGTTCGAGGACCTCCGGGACTGACCGGGATGGGCAGCGGCTGGTCGGAGCGGCTGGCCGCCGTCCTGGGATGGGGCCCGGTGGCGGCCCTCCAGGGGGTGCTCGCCCGGTACGACGCGGCCGGCGGCGGGCTGCTCGCCGGCGGTCTCGCGTACAGCGCGCTGTTCGCGATCGTGCCGCTGACGGTGCTCGTCGCGGGGATCGTGGGCCTCCTCGTCTCGGACGAGGTCCGGCAGGCGGAGGTGGTGTCGGCGATCGCAAGCGTCCTCCCGCCGATCCGCGACATCGTCGAGCTCGTCCTCGAGGAGGCCGCCGGCGCCGCCGGCGCACTGTCGATCCTGGGCGGACTCGCCCTCATCTGGGGTGCCAGCCGGTTCATCGTCACGTTCGAGGACGCGATCCGCCGGATCTTCGGCGGCACGGAGCGCCGCGGGTTCGTGGTCATGAACGTCGCCGCGTTCGGTGCGGTCATCGGGCTCATCGGCGCGTTCGTGGTCGGGACCGTGCTCGCCGGGCTGGCCTCGTTCCTCGACGCGGCCGAGGCGCGGGGCGGGGTCGTGGTGGACCTCCTCGGTGAAGCCGCGCTCATCGTCGTGCCCCCGGTCGTCGCGGCCGGATCGCTCGCGCTCGTCTACCGGTTCGTCCCGATCGTGGCCCCCGGATGGCGGGCCATCCTGCCGCCGGCGGTGGTCGTCGCGATCGTCCTCGACGTCCTGGCCCGGGTCTTCGTCTTCCTCGCGCCCCGGCTCATCGGTGCGGCCGCGACGATCGGGGCGCTGGCGACCGCGTTCGCCGCGCTGGCCTGGCTCGGCCTCTCGTTCCAGGCGATCCTGCTCGGGGCGGCCTGGGTCCGCCAGCGGGATGCGCGGTGGGGCCGGACGAGCGTCGAGGTCGAACCCGAGGTCCTGCCGGAGGGCTGAACGCGGCGGCGGACGTCCCGCGCGTCGAGCGCGGTCAGCTGCCCTGGGGCGTCCCGCAGCGGCGGCAGAACCGGGCGTTCGCCGAGAGCGAGATGCCGCAGCTCACGCACGGCTGGACCGCCGCGACGGGCTGCTGCGCCGACGACACGAGCGGGGCCTGGACGAGATCCCGGCTCGACGCCGCCCACATCGCCTCGGTCGCCTGGCGGGCCATGAGCGCGGCCAGCGGATCTGCGACCGGCGGCGTCGCGATCGTGGGTGGGGGCACGGGCTCGCGAGCGGGGATCGCCGTCGGCCAGCGCGGCCCGGTCGGCCACTGCGGCGGGCCGGCCGGCGCGGCCGGCGGCGGCGGGACGATCGGCGCCGGCGGGGGAGCCACCGGCTCGGCCGCGACCGGCTCGGGTGCCGGTTCGGGCTCGGGGGCTGCGGTGACGGGCTCGGGCTCGACCGGGGCCTCGGGTGCGGCGGCGGCGACGGGCTCCGGCGTCGGCTCGACGACCGGCTCGGCGGCCGCGATGGGCTCCAGCTCGGGCTCCGCCGCGGCGGCGACCGGCTCCGGCTCCGGGGCGGACTCGGCAACCGGCCCCGCCGCCGGCCACGTCGGTTGCTCGACGACGTCGATGCCGCGGCCCGCGGCCGGCGCCTCCGCCGGCGCCTCGGCCGGCTCCGGGGATGCGGGCGTCGCGCCGGCATGGAGCGACGCCTCGTAGGCGGCGATCGCGTCCTCGAGGCTTGCGCCGGGCTCCAGCCCGGTGACGGCAGCCTCGGGCTCGATCTCGGCGAGCGCTTCGGCCTCGGCGGCGACGGCCTCGGCGGCGGCCACGGCCTCGGGTTCCGCGGCGACGGGCTCAGCGGCGACGGGCTCAGCGGCGACCACCTCGGCCTCGGCAGGGGCCTCGCCGGCGATCGCGGCCGCGTTCGCGGCCGCCGCGTCAACGGCCTCGGGCTCGGCCCATGCCCCGCTCGACGCCGCCGGCTGCGGCGTCGCCTCGGCGTCGCTTGGCTGTGCGGCAGGCGCGGGCGGCGCGGTGGCGCTGAGCCGCGCCATCAGCTCCGCGACGTCGAAGGCCTCGCTCTCGTCGAACGGCGCCTCGGCCTCCGACGGCTGGCCGAGCTCCTCGTGGACGTGGGCGGCGGCCGGCCAGGCGTCGGCACCGGCGGGGGCGGTGCGCTCGAGGAGGCGCTGGATGTCGACGGCGCTGGCGGCCTCGAGGGGCGCTTCGGGGACGGCCATCGGCGCGCATGACTGGCAGCGGGCCTCGACCGGGTTCCAGCAGTTGCCGCAGGTGTACTGGCGGCACGACATGCAGAAGTTGAACGTCCGGTGGAAGGCGTCGAGCTGCTGGGCGGTCGACTCGCGCTCGGCGTCGGAGCGGGCCGCGGCCATCGCCTCGTCGAGCGACGAATCGTCCGACATGACGAAGTTCTTCAGGCCCTTGCCGAGCACGCGGATGCCGCCCAGTCGCCGCTGCCGCGGGGCGACGGACTCGAACGTGTAGCGCGTGCCACAGCGTTCGCAGAAGGATTCGGTGAGGATCTCGGTCATCGGCCCCCGGGCGCTGGAATCATCGAGCGGGACGCCTTCCCGCTCGACGGGCCGCGAGTATAGCCCAGGACTTCCACCCCTCCCCGGGGCCGCAGGTACCACCCGGCTGCCGACAGCCGTACTGCGACGGCCTGCGCGGGATCCTCTGGTAGGCTCCGGCGAATGCGACCGCTGTCGGCCGTCGAGCGCTTCTTCGAGCGGCTCTTCGAGCGACCCAGCGCCCGCCTCTTCCGGGCGCGGGTCCACCCCATCCAGGTGCTCCGGCGGGTGGAGCGGGCAATGGAGCGCGAGCGCCGCGTCGAGGATGGCCGGACGGTGGTCCCGGACCGGTTCACGGTCCGCCTCCACTCGAAGGACCTCGCGAACCTCGCCCCGGCCGACGAGCTCCCGGTCGAGCTCGCGTCCGGGGCCCTCGCCTTCGCGCGCCGCCACGGCTACGCGCTCGTGGCCCGGCCCCGGGTCGCGGTCATCGCCGATCCTGCCGGCCGCGCCGGCGAGATCGAGGTCGAGGCGAGGTTCTCCGACCCGTCGTCCGGCCCGGATCTCGACGTCGAGGAGGCGTCGCTGAGCACGACCCGCGTCTTCGAGGTCCCGGCCGCCCGCGGCGCCCGGGCGACGCTCGCGGTCACCGACCCGAGCGGGACGACGCGCCGGATCGTGGCCGACGGCGGGACGCTGACGATCGGCCGGGCCGACTCGAACCGGGTCGTCCTCGCCGACGGGCGGGCCTCGCGCCAGCACGCCCGCCTCGTTGCCCGTGACGGCCTCCTCGTCCTCACCGATCTCGGGTCGACGAACGGGACGCGGGTCAACGGCCTCGCGATCCAGGAGCTCGCCGTCGGGGAGGGCGACCGGATCCTCATCGGGGACTCGGTGATCGTCGTCGAGGCGGTCGACGACGGGAACCCGGACGGCGGCTGAGCGATGGACGGCGTCGTCATCTCGATCTGGGTGCTGCGGCTCCTCTTCCTGGCGCTCCTCTACGCGTTCCTCTGGATGGTCGTCCGGGTCCTGCTGCGCGATCTCCGGGCGGCGGCTCGCGAGCCCGGGGCCGAGCTCGGGCGGCTCGTGGTCGTGGCCTCTCCCGGCGGCGAGCCCGCCCCAGGGGCCTCGTTCTCGCTCGACGCGGTCACGACCCTGGGGCGGGACGTGAACAGCACGATCGTCATCGACGACGAGTTCGCGTCCTCGAACCACGCGGTCCTGACCTACCGCGGCCGCGCCTGGTACGTCGAGGACCTCGGCTCCACGAACGGCACGTTCGTGAACGGCGCCCCGGTCGACGGCCTCGCCCAGCTCGGGTTCGGCGACGAGCTCCAGCTCGGCAACGTCCGGCTGCGGCTCGATCGGGCCCGCCGGTGACGATCGCCTTCGGGCGGCGATTCCGACCCCGGCTCCGGCGCCGCGAGACCGTGCTGCTCGCCACCGCCGCCGTCGCCCTGGTCATCGGCAGCGTGACCCTCGGCCTGACGCGACGGCTCGAGGCCGGGGAGCCGCTCACCGGGCCCGCCGTCCTGCCGCTCGCGAACGCCGCGACCCTCGCCGCGTATCTCGGGGCCCTCCTCGCTGCGCACATCGCGCTCATCGCGACGGGCCGGCGCACCGACCAGGTCCTCCTGCCGACGGTCGGGCTCCTGGGCGGAATCAGCCTCCTACTCATGGAGCGGCTGCCCCAGGATCTCGCCGGGGGACTCGGCCTCGGGACGACCCAGCTCGTCTGGCTCGTCGGGTCGATCGCGGTCATCGCCGCGATCGCCGCCCTCGTCCGAGGCGACGCCTGGCTCCGCCTCTACAAGTACACGTGGGCGGCGTTCGGGGTGGGGCTGCTCCTCCTCACGTTCATCCTCGGACGGGAGGTGAACGGCCAGCGCCTCACGCTCGTCATCGGGCCGCTCAGCGGCCAGCCGTCGGAGCTCCTGAAGGTCATCCTCGTCGTCTTCCTCGCCGGCTACCTGTCGGAGAACCGGGCGCTGCTCGTCGAGCAGTCGACCCGGGTCGGCCCGATCCGGCTGCCGCCGCTGCCGTACCTCGCGCCGATGGTCGCGATGTGGGCGATCGCGCTGTCGATCGTCGTCGTCCAGCGGGACCTCGGCGCGGCGCTGCTCTTCTTCACCGTGTTCCTGCTCCTCCTCTACGTGACGACGGGGCGCGCCTCGTTCGTCCTGCTGGGGCTCCTGGCGTTCGTCGTCGGGGGAGCGGTCCTCTACGAGCTCGTGCCCCACGTGCAGACCCGCGTCGACATCTGGCTCGACCCGTTCGCGGCCTCCCGCGATGCCGGCTACCAGGTGGTCCAGGCGCTCCACGCCTTCGCCCGGGGCGGCATCCTCGGGACGGGCCTCGGGGCCGGCCTGCCCGAGGTCGGCGACCTGCCGCCGGGCGGGATCCCGGCCCTCCACACCGACGTCCCGCTTGCCGCCCTCGGCGAGGAGCTCGGGCTCATCGGCATGCTCGCGATCCTCGGGCTCTACCTCGTCGTCATCGAGCGTGGGCTCCGGATCGCGGCGTCGGCCGCCGACGACTTCCGGGCGATCCTCGCCGCCGGGCTCAGCCTCGTGATCGGCGTCCAGGCGTTCATCATCGCGGCCGGCAACCTCAAGCTCATCCCGCTGACCGGGATCACGCTGCCGTTCATCAGCTACGGGGGCTCGTCCCTCCTCACGAACGGCGTCGTCATCGGGCTGCTCATCGCGCTGTCGGACCGGGGCGTGGAGCCGCCGCCACCGCCGGCCGTGCGCGGCGGCTTCCGGCGCCTGCTCGACCGGGGCGCGGCCTGATGCTCGGCGGGACCGCGCCCGGCAACGTGGAGCGGCAGCCGGCGCGCCGGCCGGGGATCGGCAACACCCTCGGGCGGATCGGCCTCGCGATGTCCATCGCGTTCGGGGCGCTCGCCGCGGGTGCGGGCTACTGGCAGGTGTTCCAGGCCGCAGAGCTGTCGTCATCACCCGACGACGCCGCGGTCGTCGAGGCGAGCCGGAACGTCGTTCGCGGCGAGATCACCGACCGCGACGGCGAGCGGCTGGCCTGGAATCTCGAGGACGCGAACGGCGAGCCGTACCGGATCTACCTGTCGCGGTCGATCTCCGGGGTCGTCGGGTACTCGTCGCGGCTGTATGGCTCCGCCGGGCTCGAGCGTGCCTACGACGCCGAGCTCACCGGCGTCACGATCGCCGACCCGGTCCAGGACCTGCTGAAGAAGTTCCGGACGAACCCCTCGGATCCGCAGACGATGCGGACGACGCTCGTCGCGTCGCTCCAGCAGGCGGCCGTCGCGTCGCTCGGCAACGACTCCGGGGCGATCGTCATGCTCGATCCGCGGAACGGCGAGGTCCTCGTCCTGGCATCCACCCCGATCTACGACGCCTCGGCGGTCGCAAACCCGAAGACCTCGAAGGCGACCTTCGACGCCCTCCTGGCGAATCCCGCCCAGCCGCTCCTCCCGCGGGCCACGCGCGGCCGCTACGTGCCGGGCTCCGTCTTCAAGATCGTGACGGCGATCGCGGCCCTGGGATCGGGCGCCGTATCGCCCCGGACGACGTTCGCGGAGCAGCCGGCGGCCGAGGAAGACGGCCTCCTCGTTTCCGGGTTCCGCGTCCGGGACGGCCACCACGCGGCGACCGGCGACACGGCCCTCAACTTCCTCCAGGCGACCGAGGTCTCCTGCAACATCTGGTACGCCCTCGCGGGCCTCGAGACGGGCGGCGACCGGCTCGTCGACTGGGCGGAGCAGCTGGGATTCGGGGCGCCCCTGCCGTTCGACCTCTCGACCGGCATCTCCCAGGTCACGAACGGCGACGGCGACGGCCCTGGCGGATTCGCCGACGACGTCGAGCTCGCGAACGCCGCGTACGGCCAGGCCGAGACGCTCGTCACGCCGCTCCAGATGGCCCTCGTCGCCGCGACCGTCGCGAACGACGGCGTGCTCATGAAGCCGCACCTCGTCCTGTCGTTCACCGGGCGGGACGGGACTCAGTCGATCTCGCCCGAGGTGATGCGCCGGATCCTGCCGGCACAGGTCGCGGCCCCGATCGCGACGGCGATGGTCCAGGCGGTGAACGGCGACCTCGGCCGCGGCTACACGACCGGCGCCCAGGTCCCGGGGATGACCGTCGCCGGGAAGTCGGGCACGGCCGAGCTCGGCGGGACCGGCGAGCCGAACTCGTGGTTCATCGGCTTCGCGCCGGCCGACGATCCGGAGATCGTCATCGCCGTCCTCGTCGAGAAGGGCGGTCGCGGTGCCGAGCGCGCCGCCCCGCTCGCCGGCGCCATGCTCGCCGCGTGGAAGGCCTGGGCCGGCCGGTGACCCACACACCCGCGCCCGTGCCACCCGTGCCACCCGTGCCCTCCGTCACCGAGGACGGGCCGGAGCAGGGGAGCGGCGCCGCAGGGGCACCGGCGGCGGCCGCGCCCGCGCTCGCCGCCGTGCCCGCGCGCGAGCGCCGCCCGCTCGTCGAGCGGCTCGGGATGGGCGGCATCGCGGTCGTCCTCGCGCTGCTCTTCGCGGCGATGGCCGTCGCCTCGTGGGCCAACGGCGAGGGCTTCCTGGCGGTCATGGCCGGGATCGGTGCGCTCATGACCGCCTGGGCCGGCGCGAACACCCTCTTCCGGGGCTGACCGGGCCCGCGTCCGGGACGGCGCGGGCGGCACGGTCGCACGAGCCCCGAGCCGTCCGGGGACAATGGCGCCATGCGACGGCGCCTGGGCATCGACATCGGCGGCTCGGCGATCAAGGCCGGGATCGTCGACCTCGACGGCGAGCCCGCCGTCATCGAGCGGCTCGAGGTCGCGACACCGCAGCCGGCGACGCCCGACCGGATCGCGACGGTCGTCGGCGAGATCGCCCGCCGGCTCGCGGCCGACGGCCCGATCGGGGTGACGTTCCCCGCGGTCATCCAGCGGGGGATCGTGCTCTCCGCGGCGAACGTCGACGCGTCGTGGATCGGCACCGATGGCGACGCGCTCTTCGAGCGGGCGACGGGCCGCCCGGTCTTCCTGATCAACGACGCCGATGCCGCGGGCATCGCCGAGATGCGGTTCGGGGCCGGCGAGGGTCGCCGTGGCACCGTGATCATGATCACGTTCGGGACCGGGATCGGGAGCGCGGTCTTCACCGACGGCCGGCTCGTCCCGAACACCGAGCTCGGGCACCTCGAGATCCGGGGCCGCGATGCCGAGGACCGCGCCGCGGCGGTCGTGAAGACCCGCCTCCGCCTCGGCTGGGTCCGCTGGGCCCGCCTCGCCGACGAGTACCTTCGGACCGTCGAGCGACTTTTTTCGCCGGACCTGATCATCGTCGGCGGCGGGATCTCACGCGACGCGGACCGGTTCCTGCCTCTCCTGACCGTCCGGGCGGAGGTCGTGCCGGCCGCGATGGAGAACGATGCCGGCATCGTCGGGGCCGCCGTGGCCGCGGAGGAGCGCGAGGCCTGAGGCTCGACCCCTTGACGGCGGCGCGGCCAGCGTCACGCTGAGAACCTTTCCGGCGTCCCCGGCGTACCATCCAGCGACGCCGCGGCCCCTCGCCGGGTCGCTGGGCCACACCCCGACATGCCACGACCCCCAGCCGAGGGAGACGGATGACCAAGATCCAGGAGGCGGGCGACCGCGTCATTGCGAACGTCGAGCGAGTGATCGTCGGCAAGCATCGCGAGGTCCGGTTCGCGCTCGTCGCACTGCTCTGCCGCGGCCACCTCCTCATCGAGGACGTGCCGGGCACGGGCAAGACGGTGCTCGCGAAGGCGATCGCGAAGAGCCTCGGCTGTTCGTTCCGTCGGATCCAGTTCACGCCTGACCTGCTCCCGTCCGACGTCACCGGGCTCTCGATCTACAACCAGAAGACGCAGGAGTTCGAATTCCGGGCCGGCCCGATCATGAGCCAGGTCGTCCTGGCGGACGAGATCAACCGGGCGACCCCCAAGACCCAGAGCTCGCTCCTCGAGTGCATGGAGGAGCGGCAGGCGACCGTCGACGGCACGACCTGGCCGATGCCCGATCCGTTCCTCGTCATTGCGACCCAGAACCCGATCGAATACGAGGGCACGTTCGCCCTGCCCGAGGCCCAGCTCGACCGGTTCATGCTCCGGATCAAGCTCGGCTACCCGGAGGCGGTCGAGGAGATCGTCATCCTCGACGAGCAGAAGCGCCACCATCCGATCGACGAGCTCGAGGTCGTCTGCTCGGTCGACGAGCTGCGGGCGATGCAGGCGGCGGTCCGCGAGGTCTACGTGGATCCGAGCGTGGCCGAATACATCGTCCGCCTGGTCGGCGCCACGCGAACCCACCCGGACGTCTACCTCGGCGCCTCCCCGCGCGGATCCATCGCCCTCTACCGCGCCGGACAGGCGCTCGCCGGACTGCTCGGCCGCGACTACGTCCTGCCGGACGACGTGAAGGCGCTCGCCGCGTCCGCGCTGGCCCACCGCCTGATCATCAAGACGAGCTCGTCGATCCACGACATCCACTCGACGCAGGTCATCGCCGAGCTGCTCGACACGACCCCGGTGGAGGGGATCACCCCGACCGGCTCGGGTGGGACCAACCGGTCCGGCGGCCTGCGCGAGGTCGTCGCCCGGTCGGGCGGGTCCGAGGCCTGATCGGCGAGCGGCCGGGAACGAGGGCTCCAGGATGCTGCGCCGTCTCCAGCTCCTGCTCATCGGCGCGGTGCTCGTCGTCGCCGCGTTCTCGACCGGCCTCGAGTTCCTCTTCTACCTCGTCTACCTCGGCATCCTCGTCGTCGGCGGGTCGTACGTCCTGACCCGGCTCGGGCTCTCCGACCTCGAGGCCGGCTACGCGGTCAACCAGCTGTCGGGGCACGTCGGCGATCGGCTCCGGGTCACGTACACGCTCCGGAACACGAGCCGAGTCCCGAAGTTCTGGCTCGAGGTCCACAATCCCACCTCGCTGCCGGCCGGCCTGCCGGGGCGGGCGATCTCGCTCGGACCCCGCTCGGAGCGATCGTGGTTGGTCCGGACGCCGCTCACCCGCCGCGGTCACTTCCGGGTCGAGCCGCTCCAGATCCGGACCGGCGACCCGTTCGGGTTCTTCGAGTCGTCGGCCGCGGTCGGGACCGGGGTGACGGTCGTGGTCTACCCCCGGATCGAGGCGCTGCCGCTCTGGCGGCTGCCGGCCGCGAACATCGACGGCAGCCACGCGATGCCCGAGCGGACGCTCCAGGCGACGCCGCTCGCGACGACCGTCCGGCCGTGGGCGCCTGGCGACGCCTTCAACCGGATCCACTGGAAGTCGACCGCCCGTCACGGCGACATCCAGGTCAAGGAGTTCGACCTCGAGCAGACCGCCGACGCCTGGATCGTGCTCGACCTCGATCGGGCGGGCCAGGTCGGCCGGGGCGACGAGTCGACGGTCGAGGTCGCCGTCCGGGCCGCCGCGTCGGTCGCCGACAAGGCGATCCAGGAGAACCGGGCCGTCGGCCTGACCGTCAATGCCCACCGCCTCGCCCAGCTGCCGCCCGACCGCGGCGGGCGCCAGCACCTGAAGATCATGCAGCTCCTCGCCGCGGTCGACGGGGACGGCGCGACGCCGCTGTCCGAGGCGCTCGTCGCGACCGTGCCGCGGATCCGCCGGGGGATGACCGCGGTCGTCATCACGCCGTCGCTCGATCGCGACTGGGTGAAGCCGCTCGCGGCGCTGCGGGCGCGCGGGGTCGGCTGCGTCGTCATCAGCTTCGACGTGGCGGAGTTCGAACGCTACGCGCGGGACGAGGAGCTCCGGCTCCGCGGCCTGCCGCCCGAGGCGCCCGACAGCGTCGTCGAGGCGTCGCGTGCCCAGCGTGTCCGGGCGCTCCGCCACGCGCTCTCGGAGTTCGACGTCCAGGTCCACACCGCCCTGCCGGCTCGGGCGCTCGGGGAGACACTGGCAGGATGACCGCCGCCACAGCGACCGTGAATCCGTACGACACCGCGGACACGCGACTCCAGCGTCTCGCCGCGGGGCCGGCCGAGGGCTGGCTCACGCTCGGCGGGGTCGCGCTCATGATCGTGGCCCTCGGCTGGTCCGTGGACGATGCGAACTGGGTCGGCGTCGACTCGATGACCGACTTCCTGCCGCTGGTCGGCCTCGCCGGCGTGCTCGTCGGGTTCGTGGGGCCGAAGCTCGGCTGGGGCCGCTGGACGACCCACCTCCTCGGCGTGGCGTTCGCGGCGATGATCCTGCCGCTCATCGGCGGCGACATCGTCCTGGGGGACACCGTCGAAGGCTGGGGCCCGATCGCCCTCGCCGAGCGCTACCGGGCGATGGCGGACATCGTGACGCAGGTGTGGATCGACCTCGGCGTCCGGGGCCTGCCGCGGACGAACGAGTTCGGCCACTACTTCCTGGCGTTCGGGGCGCTCCTGTGGGCGACCGGGCAGTTCACCTCCTATGCCGTGTTCGGGCACCGCCGCGCGCTCGACGCCGTGATCGTCACCGGCCTGGTGCTGCTCGCGAACATGTCGCTGACCGACAACCCGCAGCTCCATCTCATGGTCCTGTTCACCCTCGCCGCGCTGACGCTCCTGGCCCGGGCGCATGCGTTCGACGAGCGCGTGACGTGGCTCCGCCGGCGGATCGGCGACCCGGCCGCGGTGACCGGGCTGTACCTGCGCGGCGGTGCGGTCTTCATCTCGGCCGCGGTCCTGGGCTCCCTCTTCCTGACCGCGACCGCATCGTCGGCACCGCTCCAGGGGCTGTGGCGCGACGTGCCCGCGACCCTCGCCGAGTTCTCCCAGTGGCTCCAGCGCTACGTCCCGCTCGGCGGCAATCCTCGGAACCCGGGCATCGTCGCCTTCGGATCCGATGCCAACGTCACGGGCGTCTGGTCCTCGAACGACAACGTCGCGTTCCGGGTGGACCTGCCCGCCACGGAGACGGAGAAGTTCTACTGGCTCGTCGGGACCTACGCTGACTTCCAGGTCACGTCGTGGCGCTGGGGCGAGACCGAGTCCCTCGAGCGAGCGGCGCGCGAAGACCTCCTCGCGACGACGGTCGAGGACCCGGTGGCGACGGGCCTCCGGCGGGAGGTCCGGTTCGACGTCGTCCCGGACACCTTCCGCCAGCACTACGTCGTCAGCCCGCAGACGATCCGGTGGGTCGATCGCGACGCGACCGTCCGGACCATCGGCCCGAGCGAATACTTCGTGGCGGTCGAGTTCGACGGGGGCGAGCCCTACACGGCGACCGCGCTCGTGCCGGTCTGGGGCAGCGACGTGGGCGCGGTCAACGAGAACCGGCTCCGCGTCGCCAGCCGTGACTACCTCTCCGAGACACGGCGGCTCTACCTCCGGGTCCCCGACGGCGCGATCGGGCCCGAGGCACAGGCGCTCCTCGACAAGATCCTGGCGCGATCCCCGGCCGACAACCCGTACGACATCGCGAAGACGATGGAGTTGTACCTGCGGAGCCGCAACTTCCGCTACGACACCGACGTGCAGGCCGAGTCGCAGCGGCAGTGCGAGGGCGTCTCGACCGTCGAGTGCTTCGCCAGGATCAAGGCCGGCTACTGCCAGTACTACGCGAGCACGATGGCGATCCTCCTCCGGAAGGCCGGCATCCCCGCGCGCCTGGCCCAGGGCTTCCTGCCGGGCCAGCGGGGCAGCGACGGGCGCGAGACGGTGCGGAACTCCGGCGCGCACGCCTGGGTCCAGGTCTACTTCCCGGGCTACGGCTGGATCGACTTCGACCCGACCGGCGGCGACGTCTCCGAGATCGGTACCCGGCCATCGGGCGCGCCCGAGACGCCGACACCGCGGCCGTCATTCCAGGTCGTCACCGACCAACCGGGCTTCACCGACCAGGAAGGCCCGGACGGGCGGTCGTCGGGTCCCATCGGTCCGGGCCCGATCGGCCCGGACCGGCCGACGAGCGGCCCGTACATCGCGATCGCGGGGCTCCTCGTCATCGGCGTGCTGGCGCTCGGCTGGGTCGCCTGGCGGCGCGGTCCGCGGCCGATGCACCCGGACCGGGCGTGGGGTTCCATCGCGCGATGGGCCGCCCGGCTCGGCCTGGGACCGCGAGCCTCGCAGACGGTCTACGAGTACGCGGGCGTCCTCGGTGACGCGGTGCCGGTCGTCCGTCCCGAGCTGGCGACCGTCGCCAACGCCAAGGTCGAGATGGCGTACGGGCGGCGCGAGCTCGACACGGGCCGGATGAAGGCGGTCGCCGAGGCCCATCGCCGGCTCCGGATCGGGCTGCTCCGGCTCGCCCTCCGTCGGCCGAAGGGGCTCCGCCGCCGTCGCTGACCCCCGGCGCGCGACCGCGGCGTCCGGCTGCGGCTCCGGTGGCCGGCCCGCCTCGTACGCGATCGATCGCTAGAGAGCGCCCGCCCGGTTGCGTTCGGCCTCGATCGCCTGGGACCGTTCGTCGTCGAACGGCGCGAGGTGGTCGGTGAGGTTATGGGCCCGAAGCCGCGGCCGTCCGGCCCGGAATTCGATGACCGAGATGCCGCAGAGCGCGAAGGGGAAGCTCCAGAACCGCTCGAGCGGCAGGTCGAGCAGGGCCAGGAGCGCCACCTTGAAGACGCCGTCGTGGCCGATGACGATCGTCCACGGGTCCATCGACGGCGGCTCGCCGTAGCCGAGGACGTGGGACCGCTCGCCGACGGTCTCGCCCGCCCGCTCGTGGAGTGCGCCGATCACCAGCCCGAGGCTTGCCCGGGCCCGCGCGTCGACGTCGCGGACCGACTCCCCGCCGGGCGCCCACGCCTGCAGCGGGTCGCGGCGCCAACCGGCGATGACCTCCGGCCAGCGGGCCTGGATCTCCGCCGCGGGGAGGCCTTCCCACTCGCCCTGCCCGATCTCGAGGAAGCCCGGATCGGGGCGGCGCGGCACGTCCACCCCGAAGCCGCCCTTTCCGGCGAGCGCCGCCCCGACGAGCTCGGCCGTCTCGGCGGTGCGGGCGAGCGGGGAGTGGACGATCTCGAGCGGCGGCCCGATCGGGACGGGCAGCGACGGCGGGTGATGCGGTCGTGCCAGCCGGTCGGCGGCGAGCCCCGCCTGGCGTCGGCCGGCCTCGGACAGCGGCGGATCGCCCTGGCCCTGGAAGCGGCCCTCGGCGACCCACGTCGATTCGCCGTGACGGAGGAGAACGATCGTGCCGTCGAAGCCGGCCGGTGCGATCGTCCCGGGACCGCCGTACGACTCGTTCAGGAGCGGGTGCGGCGGCTCGCCCGACGACGCGTTCAGCGCTCTCTCCCGAGGCGGATCGTCCAGAGGTCGATGAGGGCCTCGTGGTCGCGGATCTCGCGGGCGACCTCGTCGGGGACGTCGTCGTCGAGGGCCAGGATCATCAGGGCGTCCTGGCGCGGGGCCGAGCGGGCGAGGTGCATCGCCCCGATGTTCACATCGGCGGCGCCGAGCGTCCCGCCGATCCGGCCGATCATCCCCGGCCGGTCGTGGTGCTGGGTGATGAGCATCGTGTCGACCGGCTCCATGTCGAGGCGGTAGTCGTTGAGCCGGACCAGGCGCGGCTCGCCGTTCGCGATCGTGCCGCCGACGGCGACCTGGCGGCCGTCGACCTCGCCCGAGATCGTGACGAGGGCGCTGAACGAGCCGGCATCGGGCGTCTTGCGCTCGACGACGGTGATCCCGCGACCCTTCGCGAGGAGCCCGGCGTTCACGAGGTTGACCCGCTCGGTCGTCACCGCTTCGAGGAGGCCGCGGAGGACCGCCGCCGTGATCGGCGCGGTGTCGTACGCCGCCGGCTCGCCGGCGACCTCGAGGGTCAGGGTCCGGGCGCCGCCGCGGGCGAACTGGGCGAAGAACCGGCCGAGGATCTCGGCGAGCGGCAGGAACGGCCCGATCGCCTGCGCGGCCTCGGGCGCGAGGAGCGGGGCGTTGACCGCGTAGCGGGCGCTCCGCCCGGCGAGGACGTCGAGGACCTGGTCGGCGACCTCCTCGGCGACCGCGACCTGGGCCTCCGCCGTCGAGGCCCCGAGGTGCGGCGTCAGGACCGTGTTCGGGGCGTCGAGGAGCGGCGAGCCGGCCGGCGGCTCCGCGTCGAAGACGTCGATGCCCGCGCCGCCGAGGTGCCCGGATCGGAGGCCCTCGGCCACCGCCG
The DNA here is from genome assembly GCA_036277775.1 of Candidatus Limnocylindrales bacterium. Classification (GTDB taxonomy): domain Bacteria; phylum Chloroflexota; class Limnocylindria; order Limnocylindrales; family CSP1-4; genus UBA5189. The sequence continues at coordinate 6,458 of DASUMJ010000191.1, read as the reverse complement.
CCTCGTCGACGATCCCGCCGCGGGCGACGTTGAGGATGAAGGCGCCGGGCTTCAGCTTCCTGATCGCGGCCGCGTCGATGAGCCCGCGGGTCGCCCGCGTCAGCGGCACGTGGACGGTGATCGCGTCCGAGCGCGCGAGGAGCGTCTCGAGGTCGACGAGCTCGACCCCGTGGAGCCCGGCCTGCTCGGCGGTGACGAACGGGTCGACCCCGACGATCGGCATCTCGAGGGCCCGCGCCCGGTCGGCGATGGCCGTCCCGATCTTCCCGAGCCCGATGATCCCGAGGGTCCGGCCGCGGAGCTCGACACCCTGGAACTGCGACCGCTTCCACTCGCCGCGGCGGACCGAGGCGTCGGCCGGGGCGATCCGCCGGGCGAGCGCAAGGAGGAGGGCGAGGGTGTGCTCGGCGGCGGCGATGGTGTTCCCGGTCGGGGCGTTGACCACCGTGATCCCGAGCCGCGTCGCGGCGTCGAGGTCGACGTTGTCGACACCGACCCCGGCCCGGCCGACGACCTGGAGCCGGGACCCCGCCTCGAGGACCGCGGCGTCGACCTGGACCTGGCTCCGCACGACGAGCGCGTCGTAGTCGGCGATGACGGCGCAGAGCTCGTCGGGCGAGAGTCCGGGACGCTCGTCGACGTCGTGGGCCGCGCGGAGCCTGGCGATCCCTTCCGGGGCCAGCGGCTCCGCGACGAGGATCCTCATGCCCCGGCGGCGACCGACGAGCGGGCCCGCCCGGCCGTCGCGGAGGCGACCGCCGCGGCCTGTGCCGCCGCCACGGCCGCGCCGACCTCGACCGCCCGCCCGGTCTCGGCCGAGACGGCCTCCAACGTCGCGATCGTCCCGAGGATCTCGTCGACGGTGACGGATCCCAGGTGGCCGACCCGGAAGACCTTGCCCGCGAGCTTCGCCTGCCCGCCCGCCAACACGACCCCGCGTCGCTTGACCTCGCCGTTGAAGGCCTTCCAGTCGAGGCCGTCGGGGATCCGGGCTGCGGTCACGGTTCGCGATCGGCTCGCGGGATCGGCGAAGAGCGAGAAGCCGAGCGCCTCGAGCCCGGCCTGCGTGGCCGCGGCGCAGGCCTCGTGGCGGGCGAAGACCCCGGCCGCGCCCTCGGCATCCATGAGCCGGATCCCCTCGTCGACCTGGAAGACGACCGCGATCGCGGGCGTCCAGGGGGTCTCGCCCGTGGCCGCGGCCTCGCGGTGCTTCCGGAGGTCGAGGTAGAAGCGCGGCATCCGGGCGGATTCCATCGCCGACCACGCCCGCTCCGACGCAGCGACCATGGCGAGGCCCGGGGCGGCCATCCAGGCCTTCTGGGAGCCGGTCACGACGACGTCGCAGCCCCACGCGTCCATCTCGAACGGCACGGCCCCGAGGGCCGAGACGCTGTCGACGAGGATGAGGGCATCCGGGGCCTCCTCCCGGATCGCGGCGGCGAGCTCGGGGATCGGGTTCATCACCCCGGTCGAGGTCTCGTTGTGGGTCAGGAGGACGGCCCGGTAGTCGCCGCCCCGGAGTCGCTCGCGGACCTCGTCGGGCCGGGCTGCGTAGCCCCACTCCGCAGAGACGCGATCCACCGCGGCGCCGTAGACCTCGGCGATCTTCGCAAACCGATCCCCGAACGCCCCGATCGAGACGCCGAGGACGCGGTCGCCCGGCGAGAGGACGTTGACGACGGCCGCCTCGAGCCCGCCCGTCCCGGCGCAGGAGAGGATCGCGATCTCGCTCGACGTCCCGAAGTACGGCCGCATCCCGGCCTGGATCCGGGCGAGCATCGCCGCGAACTCGGGTCCGCGGTGGTTGATCATCTGTCGCCCGCCGGCCTCGCGGACGCTCGGCGGCAGGGACGTGGGGCCGGGGATCCGGAGGTTGGGCTCGAAGCGGGTCACGGCCGATGGTCTCCCAGGACGGTGGCGAGGCAGGCCCGATGGTCGCATGCGGCGCGCCCGCCTGCAGCCGAGGTGGTGCCGGGGCGGCGCCGGTGGGCCAGACCGGGGCGGCGCGGGTGGCCCCCAGGGCGGCATCGCACCGAGGCGGGGTCGCTGCCGGGTGCGGTCGCGTCCGGGTCGGCGGGCCGGATTCGACCGTCCGTCGCATCATGGACCGCCCGACCGTCGAGAAACGACCATGCCGGAACCGAACCGACCGCGCGCCCCGCTGCTCCCGATGTCGACGCGACCGCCGCGCCGGCGACGCATCGTGCGCCGCCTCGGAGCGATCGGCCTGGCGGTTGCCGTGGTCGGGGCGGCCGCGATCTGGACCGACACCCTCGGGGCCGGCGATCGGTGGCAGGCCGTCCTCGATCGGGTGGATCGGTTCATCGCGGGACCCGTGCCGGTCCGCTCGTCCGTGCCGACGGTCGTCGTGACGCTGCCGCCGGCCACGCCGACGCCGACCCTCGAGCCGACGCTCCCGCCCGAGGCGACACCCGGTCCGACCCCCACGCCCCGCCCGACGCCGGCCCGCGTCGCGGTCGACGTCGACATGGTCCGCGACCATGAGGCCGTGTTCGCCCACGAGCTCAAGGTCACGTGGTGCGCCCCGGCCGGGATCCAGATGGTCCTCGCGATCCACGACCGCGGCGACACCTCGGACGCGTTCCAGCACGAGATCGCCGGCCGGGTCCACGAGTTCGAGAGCTGGGACGACTCGCACAACGGCGGCTGGGGCCCGGCCTCGATGTCCGAGGCGCTCGCCGCATACGGCGTGCCGGGCTACGCGATCCATGCCTACGCCACCCGCGAGGAGGCCCTCCTCGGCGCGGCCGTCGCGATCGAGGCGACGCAGGCGCCGGCGATCCTCCTCGCCTGGCGCGGCGCGCACACCTGGGTGATGACCGGATTCCGGGCCGACGCCGACCCCCGGATCTTTCCCGACGCGAAGATCACGGGCGCCTACATCCTCGACCCGTGGTATCCCGACGTCTCGTCGATCTGGGGCCCGTCCGATCCGCCGGGCACGTTCCAGGACGAGGCCGAGATGGTTCGCAACTTCCTGCCCTGGAAGCGCCCCGAGGGCCTGTATCCCGACCGCGACGGCCGCTTCATCGTGATGATCCCGACGATCCCGATCGACCTCGAGCGGTAGCAGACGGAGCGAGCCGACCCCGCCGAGCTACCCCGTCCCGATCCGGCGGACCCGCGGCACGAGGAAGATCGTCAGCAGCGTGACCTTGACCGCGCCACCGGCGGCCGCGGCAAGCGGAATGGCCACGATCCCGACCGGGTCGGCGAGCGCCAGGCCGACGAGGATGATCGTCGCGAACCCGGCGATCGATGCGAAGACCTGGAGGATCGTGTTGTGGGTCGCGTAGAGCGCCCGTGACAGCGGGTACGACAGGCTGTCGAGGGGGATCGCGAGGGCGTACGCGGTGAGGACCATCGCGGTCCGGTCGACGTCGTCGGGCCCGAAGTCGCCGCCGCCGAGCAGGATCTCGATGAGCGGCCGGGCCAGGAGCGCGAGGACGATCGCGGCGAGGATCGTCAGGGCCCCGATCGTGATGACGTTCCGCCGCAGGATCGCCCGGAAGGTGACGCCGTCGTTCGCGCCGTAGGCGGCGGCGAGGGACGGGAAGACGGCCAGCGAGAACGACACCCCGATGAGGCTCACCGGCACGACCTGGTAGTCGGACGCGAAGTTGAACGACGTGATCGCCCCGACCCCGAACGACGAGCCGAGGTTCGTGAAGAACGTCAGGATCAGCGGGTCGATCGGGTGGCTGACCATCCGCGGCAGCATCAGCCGGAAGAACTCGCGGAACGGAGCGGTCCGGACGGCGAGCCGCGGCCGGAATCGGAACGGCGTCCGCCACAGCCCGGCGACGCGGATCCCGAGATGGGCGATCGCGCCCGCAACCGCCCCGAACGCCGTGGCGTGGATCCCGTAGCGCTCGCCGCCGAGCACCGTCCCGACGACGATCCCGCCCGTGTAGAGGATCGGGGCGAGGGCGTAGAACAGGAACCGCTGGTGGGCGACGAGGACCTCGCCGACGGTGATCGAGGCCGCGAACAGGACCGCGGTGATGCACATGATCCGGAACAGCTCCACGTAGAGCTGCCGCGTCGCGGCATCGAAGGACGGGGCGACGATGTCGACCGTCCAGGGCGCGACGAGGAACAGCGCGAGCACGACGACCGACATCACGAGCACGGCCGCCGTCAGGACCGTCCGGGCGAAGTCGTGGGCCGCGGGCTCATCACGCAACCGGAGGCTGTTGAAGATCGGCACGAACGGCGCGGTGAGCCCGGCCGCGACGAGGACGTCGAGGGCGATCTCCGGGATCTTGAACGCGGCGTTGTAGGCATCGAGCTCGTGGCCGGCCCCGAACGTCGTCGCGAGGGCGCGGTTCCGGACCAGGCCCATCGCGAAGTAGCCGAACGTCAGGACGGACAGGATGAGCGCGCCACGCGGGAAGACGCGGTCGATGAGGGCGCGGATCAGCGTCACGGGGTCAACGACGGACGGGCGCGCCGTCGCGCGACGCGGGAGCTCGATCTCGGCGGGATGGGCCGGCGGCGCACGGCCCAAAGTTGCCACATCGGGTCAGGAGCCGCGTGTAGGCTTGCCCGGCCGACGACGAACCAGCGAGGGGTGGCATGGCGACGACCGACGGGATCACGTCCCGGGACTTCTACGCGGCCGAGGACACCGGCGAGTGGCGGATCCTCGGGGACGGGGCGACGACGTTCTACCGGACGGCCTCGTACGCCGAGAGCGCCCGCCTGGTCGACGCGATCTGCCGGATCGACGGCCTGGACGACCACCCGGTCGACCTCGACGTCCGGGCCGACGGGGTGACCGCCCGCCTGGTCACGTACACCGACGACTACTACGGCATGACCCGCCGCGACATCGCGGTCGCGCAGCGGATCACCGCGGCGGCCCGGGATCTCGGGTTCCGGGGCGACCCGATGGCGGTCGAGTCGGTCGGGCCGATCGTCATCGGCGCGGTCGACATCCCGAAGGTCATGCCGTTCTGGGAGGCGCTCCTCGGCTACGTGAAACGGACCGACAGCCCGGCCGAGGACCTCGTCGATCCCCGCGGCCGCGGTCCCGGGGTCTGGTTCGAGGAGGTCTCGGAGCCGGGCGGCGGCCGACCCCGGATGCACGTCGCCGTCTGGGTCCCGCCGGAGCAGGCCGAGGCGCGGGTCCAGGCGGCGCTCGCCGCCGGCGGCACGATGGTCTTCGAGGAGGCGGCCCCCGCCTGGTGGACGCTGGCCGACCCGGAAGGCAACGAGGCCGACGTCGCCACGATCACGGGCCGCGACTGACCGGCCCGCGCCGGCTCAGCTCGCCGCGTCCTTCTTCTGGGTGTCGGCCAACCGCTTCCGGCTCTCCTCGCGTTTGCGGATGACGTCGGACCGACCGATCTCCGGGCCGGGGATCGGGTTTCGCGGCGTCCGTCCCGCCGCTCGAGCTGCGTCTCGAGCCGCACCACGCCGGGCCATCCGCTCGGCGATCGTCGCCTCGTAGCCCTGGTCGCTCGGGAGGTAGTAACGGCGCTCGGCGAGCTCGTCGGGCAGGTACCGCTGGTCGACGTCGGCGCCCTCGAACTCGTGCGGGTTCCGGTACCCGACGCCGATCCCGTGATGCTTCATCCGACGGTCGCCGGCGGTGCGGAGGTGGAGCGGCACCGACAGCGACCCGAGCGCCTCGACGTCACCGGCCGCGGCGAAATAGGCCGCCCCAGACCGATCCGACTTCGGGGCCGTGGCGATGTACGTCGCGGCCTGCGCCAGTGCGTACTGGGCCTCCGGCAGCCCGATCCAGTCGAGGGCGAAGGCCGCCGCGGTCGCGACCTGGAGGGCCCGTGGATCGGCATTCCCGACGTCCTCCGAAGCGCTGATGATCAGCCGCCGGGCGATGAACCGGGGATCCTCGCCGGCCGCGATCATCGCCGCGAGCCAGTAGACGGCGGCGTCGGGGTCGTTGCCACGGAGGCTCTTGATGAACGCCGAGACGGTGTCGTAATGCCCGTCGCCCGCCCGGTCGTAGGCGAGGACCCGCTGCTGGGCCGCAGCCTCGATGTCGGAGAGCCGGGGCGCCACCCGGCCGTCGCCATCACGGACCCCTTCGGCCTCGGCCAGCGCGGCCGCGCCCTCGAGGACGTTGAGCGCCGAGCGGGCGTCACCGCCGGCGAGCGACACGAGGTGCTCGAAGGCGTCGTCGGCGAGGGCCACGCCGCCGCCCGGGCCGAGCTCGCCGGCCAGGCCTCGTTCCGCGTCCTCGAGCGCCCGCCTGACGACGACCCCGACCTCGGTGTCGGTGAGCGGCTCGAGGCGCCAGACCCGGAGCCGAGACAGGAGGGCCGAGTTGACCTCGAAGTAGGGGTTCTCGGTCGTCGCGCCGATGAGCGTGACCGTGCCGTCCTCGACGTGCGGGAGGAGGGCGTCCTGCTGGGCCTTGTTGAAGCGGTGGATCTCGTCGATGAAGAGGACCGTCCGCCGCTGATTCA
>DASUMJ010000190.1:0-12393 GCA_036277775.1 Candidatus Limnocylindrales bacterium | reverse complement strand
GGCTCGGGCTCGCCCCCGTCGCCGGCCGGCGCGTCGGCGCCCCAGGCCATCGCGTTGACGGTGAAGTCCCGGCGCGCCAGGTCGAGCTCGATCCGATCCCCGAATTCGATCCGATGGGGCCGCCGGAAGTCGGCGTACTCGTGGTCGGAGCGGAAGGTCGTGAGCTCATGGACCTCGCCGCCCTCCCGGATGGCCACCGTGCCGAAACGGTTCTCGTAGACCGCCCCGGGGAAGAGCTCGAGCAGCCGCTCCGGGAGGGCATCGGACGCCATGTCCCAGTCGGCCGGCTCGCGACCCATGAGCACGTCGCGGAGCGACCCGCCCACGACGTAGCCGGCATGGCCGGCCGCCCAAAGCCGGTCGAGGACCGCGAGGACCGAGGCGGGCGGGTGGATCTCGGTGGCCGGCATCCGGCGGACCTCCTCGGCCGGGCGACGGCCCCTCAGTTCCGCCCGAGGAAGAGGTACGAGCGCCAGGCCTCGTTCCGTTCGTCGGCGAGATACGGGGTGAAGAGCGAGTAGAGGTCGCTGCGCGGCTCGAACGGCGCGCGGACGAGCCGCATCCGCGCCTCCTCGAGCGTCTTGCTGCCTTTCCGATGGTTGCAGGCCTTGCACGCCGCGACGAGGTTGTCCCAGGTGTGGGTCCCGCCGCGGTGGCGCGGGACGATGTGATCGAGCGTCAGGTCATGCGCCGTCCGGCCGCAGTACTGGCACGTGTGCCGGTCACGGACGAAGACCTCGCGGCGCGACAGCTTGACCCGCGGCCGCGGGCGCCGGATGTGGTGCTGAAGTCGGATGACGGAGGGCGCGCGATACTCCGTGCGAACCGTCCGGATGACCTGGTGGTCGTACTCGAGGACCTCGGCCTTCTCGCCGAAGACGAGCCGGAAGGCCCGCGGCAGGTTCGTCACGTTGAGCGGCTCGTAGTCCTGGTTCAGGACGAGCACGTTGCCGTTCATGCGCGGGATGCTAGCAACGGTCCGTCCCTCACGCTCGCCCGAGCGGAGCGCCGGTCGCCGGATCCCAGCCGCCTGCCTGGCCGACCTTCGTCGCGAGAGGCCGGCCGAGGGTCCCGGCGATGAAACGGGCGGCGGCCAGGACGCCCTCGAGGTCGACCCCGTGCGACCAGCCCGACGCGTCGAGGAAGTAGACGAGGTCTTCCGTCGCGAGGTTGCCGGCCGCGCCCGGCGCGTACGGGCAGCCGCCCGTCCCGCCGGCCGACGCGTCGAAGCAGCGGACCCCGGCATCGAGGCCCGCGGCCACGTTCGCGAGCGCCGTCCCGCGCGTGTCGTGGAAGTGGAACGCGATCCGCTCGAGCGGGATCCCGGCCCCGACGGCCGCGCCGGTGAGCGCGGCCACCTGGCCCGGGACGCCGACCCCGATCGTGTCGCCGAAGCAGACCTCGTCGACGCCGAGATCGAGGAGCCGGAGCGCGACGGCGATGGCGCGAGCCGGTTCCACGGCGCCGGTGAACGGGCAGCCGAAGGCCGTCGAGACGTAGCCGCGCCGCCACCAGCCGAGCCGGCCCGCCCGTCGCAGGACCGGCTGCGCCGCCTCGAGCGACGCGGCCACGGTCATCCCGATGTTCCGCTCGGTGAAGGCGTCCGTTGCGGCGGTGAACACCGCGAGGGCCTGCGCACCCGCGGCCTCTGCCCGGTCCATGCCTCGCTCGTTCGGGACCAGGACCGGATAGCGGGCGCCCGAGTCGGCGGGGAGCCGGGGGACGAGCTCGTCGGCGTCGGCCAGCTGGGGGATCGCCCGCGGCGCGACGAAGCTCGTCGCCTCGATCTCGGTCAGCCCCGCGGCGGCGAGGAGCTCGATGTACCGGAGCTTCGCCGCCAGCGGGACGGGGAGGGCCTCGTTCTGGAGCCCGTCCCGAGGCCCGACCTCGTAGATCCGGACGCGGTCCACGGTCGGGCTCCGGCGCCGGTCGTCCGTCAGACGAGCGGCGGGTCCATCGCCCGCTCGATGCGGGCGATGTGGACCTCGATCCGGGCGATCTCCTCCGTCGCGGCCGCCCGCTCCTCGCTGTCGAGGGGCGCGCCATCGCGGCGCCGGCGCGCCTCGCGATGGAGGGCGAGCAGCCCCTCGCGGGTGTCGGGGAGCGGCTGGGCGTCGTGGGCGGTGTCGGCGTTGGCCATGACGGGTCGGTGCTCCGCTCGGATGGGCTCTCGATGGCTCGTTCGATGGGCTCGTTCGGCGCGGCAGAGCGTACCGCTACGGCTCGACGACCGCGAGGGTCTGGCCGCGGACGACCTGGTCGGCGGGCCGGACGCCGACCTCGGTGACCGTCCCGGCGAACGGTGCGGCCACGATGTGCTCCATCTTCATCGCCTCGAGGGTCGCGATCGGGTCGCCGGCGTCGACGCTCGCCCCGACGGCGACGTGGACGGCGAGGACGCTGCCGGGCATCGGGGCGTCGACCTCGACCGGTCCGCCGGCGTGGTGCGACCCCGCAGCCCGCGCTGCGCGGTCGACGTCGGGCGGTGGCGCGAGGCGGAACGCGACGCTCCGGCCGGCGACGTCGACATGGGCGATCTCGCCGGCAACCGCGACGTCGCGCCGAATTCCCTCGTCGACGGCCGCGAGGGCGTCGACCTCGACCGCGCGCTCCGACCCGTCGTCGGCGACGAGGCGGGCGCGGGCCGGACCGTTCAGGCGCCAGCCGCCGGCGCCGAGGGCCCGCGCCGCCGCGGCCCACGCCTCCGGCGGGATCGCGGTTCGAGCCGTCCAGTCGTCGGGCGGCCAGATCCGGTCGAGGGTGTCGATCCGCGCCTGGCCGTCGCGCACCGCCGGCTCGCGGACGAGCCAGCGGAGGAACCGGAGGTTCGTCGTGAGGCCGAGGACCGTCGTGGCATCGAGGGCCTCGGTGAGGCGGTCGATGGCCTCGGCCCGGTCCGCGCCGTGGGCAATGACCTTCGCGAGCATCGGATCGAAGCGGCCGGTGACCTCGTCGCCCGCGTCGATCCCGGCATCGACCCGGATACCCGGCCCCGAGGGCCACCGAAGGGCTTCGACGCGACCCGTCGCGGGCAGGAACCCGGCCTCGGCATCCTCGGCGTAGAGGCGGACCTCCACGGCGTGACCGCCGGCCGCTCGCGCCGCGTCGAGCTCGCCCTGCGTGACGCCGAGTGGCTCGCCGGCGGCGATCCGCAGCTGGTCGGCCACGAGGTCGCGGCCGGTCACGAGCTCCGTGACCGGGTGCTCGACCTGGAGCCGGGTGTTCATCTCGAGGAAGAAGACTTCGCCGCGGTCGGTCAGGAGGAACTCGCACGTGCCCGCGCTCGCGTACCCGACCGCGCCCGCGAGGCGGAGCGCGGCGTCGCCCAGCAGCGACCGCGTGGCCGGGTCGACCGCCGGTGACGGCGTCTCCTCCAGCACCTTCTGGTGGCGTCGCTGGATCGAGCAGTCGCGCTCGCCGAGGTGGACGCCGCTGCCGTGCCCGTCGTACAGGACCTGGACCTCGACGTGGCGGGGTCCCTCCACGAACCGCTCGAGGATGAGACGCGGATCGCCGAAGGCGGCCGTCGCCTCCCGCCGGGCCGAGGCGAGCGCGTCGCGGAGCGTCACCCGGTCCCGGACGACCCGCATGCCCTTGCCGCCGCCGCCGGCCGCCGGCTTGACGAGGATCGGGTAGCCGATGCGGCCGGCGGCCCTGACGAGGGCCGAGTCCGTCTGGGCCTCGCCGTCGTAGCCGGGGATCACCGGCACGCCGAGCTTGACCGCGAGCCGCCGCGCCGCGGCCTTGTCGCCCATCGCCCGGATCGCGGCGTGCGGCGGCCCCACCCACCGCAGCCCCGCCGAGACGACGGCCCGGGCGAAGTCCGCGTTCTCCGCGAGGAAGCCGAACCCGGGATGGACCGCGTCGGCACCGGCGGCGAGGGCGGCACCAACGACAGCCCCGATGTCGAGGAGGTCGAGCGCGTCCGGGCCGCTCGTCGGCGGCACCGTGACCCGGACCCCGAGGCGATCGCCGGTTCGCTGGATCCGCCGTGCGATCTCGCCGCGGTTCGCGACGAAGACGTGGCGGATCGGCACTGGCGACCATCCGGTGGCGGCCGGGACTGCCGCAAGTGTCGTCGTCGCGATGAACACGTCTAACGCGTCAGACGCGACACGCCATCGGCCGCCCACGCGTCGGGCCGGGAGCGTTCCCTTGGCGATCCAGCGCTGGACGGAGCGCGTCGTGGCGCCGATCCGGCGCGCGACCTGGCTCGGGCTCAGCTCCTCGGACATCAGTGGCGCGATTGTCGCATACTGGCCGGCGTCAGGCGCTCAGGGCTGGGCCTCCTCGGCGACCGGCGCATGGGCGATGTCGTCGAGGGTCCGCCAGATCAGGACCAGCAGGATCGCGGACCCGACGAAGCCGAACCAGAACGGCGCCGTGATCCCGAAGCGCTGGGCCAGCAGCCCGCCGATCGGCGCCCCGATGACGAGGCCGCCGAGGAGGCTGAGCGCGTAGACGCTCGTCACGCGGCCGAGCAGCGACGAGGGCACGGCCCGCTGTCGGATCGTCGTCGAGAGCGTTCCCCAGACGATCGTGTGCGCGCCGAAGATCGTCATCATGATCCCGGCGACGATCGGCAGCGTCGTCGTCGCGAGCACGAGGTGAGTCACGGTCTCGATCGCCAGCCCGCCGCGCATGAGGTTCGCGAGGCTGAAGCGGCGCTCGAGGGCCGGGTACGCCGCCGAGGCGATGAGGCCGCCGATCGCCGCTGCGGTCAGGAGGAATCCGAACCCGACGTTCGTCAGCCCGAGCCGCTCCTTCGCGAGCAGGACGTAGACCGAGAACGCCGCGCCGTAGGTCACGTTGAAGAAGAAGATCGTCAGCGCCAGGGCCCGGACCGGCCGGTGGTTCCAGAGCCACCGCATCCCATCCGCGATCTCCCGGGCGATGTGATGCTCCTCTCGCGCTTCGCGTCGCGGCGGCGCCATCCGCGCGATGAGGACGGCCGCAGCCACCACGCAGATCGCGGCGGTGGCGAATGGGACCATCAGCCCGATGCCGATGAGGAACGCCCCGATCGGCGGGCCGGCAAGGTTGTTGGCCACGATCCGCGCCCCGGTCAGTCGCGAGTTGGCGATGCCGAGGTGCTCCTTGGGCACCGTCGTCGCGAGCAGCGCGCTGTGGGCGTTGTCCGAGAAGCTCTCGGCGCTCGCGAGGACGAAGAGCGAGACATAGAGGATCGGCAGCGACACGACCTCCGTGGCGATCGTCACGGCCAGGATGCCGAGCACCCCGGCCCGGACGAGGTTCACCACGATCGTCAGGCGGCGGCGGTCGACCCGATCGACGATGGCCCCGGCCGGGATGCCCACGATGACGCCCGGCAGCCACTGGACGAACGTCGCGGCCGCGACCGCGAGCGGCTCGCGGGTGAGCGTCGTCACGAGCAGCGGCCCTGCGGCCAGCAGGATCCCATCGCCGAGGTTGGCGGCGAGGTTCGAGGCCCAGAGCCAGCGGAAGGCCGAGCCGAGCGGTCGCGGCGCAAGGCGGTCGAGGAGTGCGGTCACGTCGCTGGCCGGCTCGTCGGGATCGAGTCAGTCGCCGTCGCGCGAGTCCCACGCCGGCCGGCGCTTCTCCGAGAACGCCCGGAAGCCCTCCTGCGCCTCGGGGCTCGTTCGCTGGCGGGCGATCACCCGGGCGGTGTGCCACTTCGTCGAGCCATGTCCGAGCCCGCGGACCTCGCGGACGATCGCCTTCGCGGCCCGGGCGGCCGTCGGACCGGCCGCGAGGATGTCGGCCACGGCTGCCTCCACCGCCGCATCGAGGGCCGCCTCGCCCTCCACGAGCTCGTGGACCAGGCCGATCCGGTGGGCGCGGGTGGCATCGAAGCGGCGCCCGCCGGGGAAGAGCGCCCGCGCGTGCGACTCGCCGATCTTCGCGATGACGAACGGCGAGATGACGGCCGGCAGGATCCCCAGCCGTGTCTCCGTGAAGCCGAAGCGCGTGCCCGACTCGGCGATCACGACGTCCGCCACCGCGCACAGGCCCATGCCGCCGCCGAGCGCCGCGCCATGGACCCGGGCGATCACGGGGACCGGGCACGTGTCGATGGCCTCGAACATGTCGGCCATCGTCATCGCGTCCTGCTCGTTGCCCTCGACGTCGAGCTGCATCGCGGCGCGCATCCAGGCGATGTCGGCGCCGGCGCAGAACGACGGCCCGTCACCCGCGAGGACCACCGCTCGGAGCGCCGTCTCGGGCTCGCGCGCGAGCGCCCCGAACGCCGCCGCGAGCTCCGCGATCACGGACGCATCGAAGGCGTTGTGGACCTCGGGCCGGGCGAGGGTCACCCGGGCGACGGAATCGCCGGGGCCCGATCTCGTGACGCGAAGGGCGGTCGCCATCGGCGGCATCGTACGGGACGGACCGCCGGCCGGGACTCCCCGGTGGGAACCGCCGATCGGGGGCACACTGATCGCACGAGCGCGCGACACCCGTCGGAGCAGGGAGCCAGTCGTCACATGCGGATCCTCGTCATCGGCGCCGGGGGCGTCGGGAGCGCGTTCGTTCCAACGGCCCTCCGGCGCTCGTTCTTCGAGCACATCGTCGTGGCCGACTACGACGTCGGGCGCGCCGAGGCCGCCGTCGCGCGCGCGGGCGACCCCCGGGTCTCGGCCGCTCGCGTGGACGCCTCGAGCGCCGACGGCGTGGCGGCCCTCATCCGTGAATCGGGCGCCACCCACGTTCTCAACGCCGTCGACCCGCGGTTCGTCATGCCGATCTTCGACGGCTGCGCGGCCGCGAACGTCCACTACCTCGACATGGCGATGTCCCTGTCGCGGCCGCATCCCGAGGAGCCGCACGCCCGCTCCGGCGTGAAGCTCGGCGACGAGCAGTTCGCCCAGGCAGGCGCGTGGGAGGCGGCGGGCCGGCTGGCGCTCGTCGGGATCGGCGTGGAGCCGGGGCTCTCCGACGTCTTCGCCCGCTACGCAGCGGACCACCTGTTCTCGGAGATCGACGAGGTCGGCATCCGCGACGGCGCGAACCTGACCGTCGACGGCTACGACTTCGCGCCGTCCTTCTCCATCTGGACGACGATCGAGGAGTGCCTGAACCCGCCGGTCATCTGGGAGGAGGGCCGCGGCTGGTACACCACCCCGCCCTTCAGCGAGCCCGAGGTCTTCGACTTCCCCGAGGGCATCGGCCCGGTCGAGTGCGTCAATGTCGAGCACGAGGAGGTCCTCCTCGTCCCGCGCTGGGTGAAGGCGAAGCGGGTGACCTTCAAGTACGGCCTCGGCGACGAGTTCATCGGCGTGCTGAAGACGCTCCACAAGCTGGGGCTCGATCGGACGGCCAAGGTCAGGGTCGGCGGGGTCGAGGTCTCGCCGCGCGACGTCGTCGCGGCCTGCCTGCCGGACCCGGCGACGCTCGGCGACCGGATGCACGGCAAGACGTGCGCCGGGACGTGGGTCACGGGCCGGGGGAAGGACGGCGACCCCCGCGAGGTCTACCTCTACCACGTGGTCGACAACGACTGGTCGATGCGCGAGTACGGTTCCCAGGCCGTCGTCTGGCAGACCGCCGTCAACCCCGTCGTCGCCCTCGAGCTCCTCGCCCGCGGGGTCTGGTCGGGGGCCGGCGTGCTCGGGCCGGAGGCGTTCGACGCGGTGCCGTTCCTCGAGCTCCTCGTCGAGTACGGCTCGCCGTGGGGGATGCGCGAGGGCGGCTGAGCCGTCGGCTCGCCTGGTTGGGCGTGCCGCGGCTGGCGGCTCGGCCGCGCCTCCTCGGGCCTCTCGAATATCAGCACCCGCACTGTTCGACAAGCGCCGGCCCTGGCTGGGGCCTCGGTCCGCTCGAGATACGTGCCGAACCACGCTCAGCAGGTGGTAATTCCCGCTCCTCCAGCTCGGCGACAGCGCCCCGGATGTCCCGACCTCGCCTCCAAGACCACGCTGGGCGGTATCTGAGGGGGGATCGGCCAGCGTGGCGCCTTTGTGCCGGTACGAGCGGTCTTTCCTCGACCGGTGGGCCGACTCGGCACGCGACCTGCGTTGCCCGCACCGGCCTCGAGGGGACTTCACCTCGACGTCGGCGACCCGTAGCATCTCCCCACGACGCGCGGGAGGGATCGAGATGACCGATCAGTGGGATGCACCGCTCGAGCCCGGCACCTGTCCGTGGTGTTCCGCGACGAATCCGCCCGAGGCCCGCCAGTGCCGCAGCTGCGGCGCCGCGATCGCCCAGCGCGAGTCGCTCGCCGGCCTCGTGATCCCCGGCGTCACGAGCGTCGATCCGAACCTCGCCGCGGACGGCTCGCTCGCGAGCCCCGTCCTCCGGACGCAGGGCACGACGAACGTCATCTTCGCCGCGACGCAGGTCAACGCAACGGCCGGGCTCGCGGCCGCGGCCGCGGTCCTCGGCCAGGGCATGATCAAGGGCATGCTCGGCGCGAACGACGCCGACCTCGCGACGGTCGGCAGGCCCAGCGAGGCCGCGCTCCTGGCCGCGGAGCGGCTCGAGCGCGAGGCCGCAGCCGGCGACGAGGCGCCACCGCCGGCGCCGGTCGATCCCTGGGGCGACCTCCCGAACGGCTAGGGTTGCCCGCCCGCGGGCAATGCCTCCGAGACCGCGGCCCTCGACACCTCGACCTCGTCACCGACCGCCACCGGTCCTTCGGCGAGGACCCGGGCGTACCAGCGCGCATCGGCCGGGTACCGCTTCACGGAGATCCGTTCGATCGCCCCGCCGACGAACCAGCGCGCCTGCTTCGCGCACGGCGCCGCGGTCTGGGTGAGCTCGAGCTCGAGCCCGTCGTCACCGAGGACCAGGCGGTCACCCGGTCCAAGCGACGCCCAGTCGATGCCCTCGACGGTCACGTTCTCGCCGAATGCCCCGGGGAATGCCTCATGACCGTCGGCGGCGACGCGCGCGATGGCCTCGACCGAGTAGAGGCAGACCGCCGCGATCGCACCGCCGTGGTTCGGAGAGTCATGGCCGTCAGCATCGAGCCCGAGCGTCCCGACCCAGGCGCGTTCGATCGGGCGTTTCGGGACGCCGCCCGGCGAGACGTTGACGGACACGACGCGGCCGCGCATGCCGCGGATCGTAGCGGTGAGGGCGCGAGTGATGCCCGCGGCCGGTCTGTCGAGCCCCGGCAGTCGGTGCCGGCTCAGGCGGCGGGCGGCTCCGACGGCGGTCCGCCAGCCGCCCCGCGGCCCCGGATGTACGGCAGCGCGACGATGACCGCGCCCACGACCGCGAGGGCGATGCCCGCCCACGGCTGGTAGGGGTCGATCGGCTCGAGGATCGAGAACTGCATGTCGAAGAGCGGCAGGACCAGCGACCCCAGGCCGAGGATGACGAGCACCCCACCGAGCGTGGCCATTGGCAGCCTCCTCCGCGCGCCCCCGGTCGGCGGCGCTCTGCGGCCAGTCTAGCCGTGCCGCGGGTCAGCGAACCAGGATCCCCGCCAGCGACAGCACCGCTCCCGGGTCGGCCTGCAGGACGGTGAATTCGAGGACGACCGACACGCGCTCCGTCCCCGGATACCAGCCGTGCTGGTAGGCGGTCTCGAAGGGCGGGCGGGACGGATCCTCCGACGTGACGGTGAGCCGCAGGAAGCGGTCGACCACGACCCAGCCCTCCGAGCTGACCGACCGGACGGAGGCCTCCGACAGCTGTCCGTTCGGCAGGGTCGCCGTCCCGAGCTCGATCCGGTAGTCGCCGACGTGGTCGATCGCGATGTCGAGATCGGCGATCTCCAGCGCGACCG
Organism: Candidatus Limnocylindrales bacterium; assembly: GCA_036277775.1. Taxonomy (GTDB): domain Bacteria; phylum Chloroflexota; class Limnocylindria; order Limnocylindrales; family CSP1-4; genus UBA5189. Next base: position 2,675 of record DASUMJ010000190.1, on the reverse strand, counting down.
CGTTTGCCGCCGCGTCCGGGTCGATCGGCGGCATCGGGGTGGCGCAGCCGGCCGGTGCCGGCCCGGGGTTGCAGGGCGTGTCCCAGTAGCCGCCGTTCGGACCCGTTGGGCTCGAGACGGCGAGCCCCGGGTCATCGGTGCACGGGTAGCCTGAGCCGAGCATGCACCGGCGCGTGTGCTCGCTCGAGGCCCCGCCGTCGGTGATCAGCCGGACCCGAACCAGGAACGTCGACCCGAGGCTCGTATTGCAGAGCCCTCCCCCGGGATCGACACAGTCAGGGTCGCCGAGCAGCTCGATCCGGGCGATCTCGTTTTCGGGAACGCCCGCATCCTGCATGGCCAACTCGACGATGAAGGCGCATTGCCGCTCCGAGAGCCCGTACGCGGCACAGCCGTCGGGGTACGCCAGGGCTACGTCGGCGGGAGGTCGCGTCGGGGGCGAGCTGGCCGTCGGATGCGCCGTCGGCGGAGTTGTCGACGTCGCCACCGCGGCCTGGTCGTCGACCTCCAGAGTGAGCTCGGCCCGGAGGGAGTTTTGCTCGCCACCGCAATCGCCGAGCGAGAACTCCGCCACGGCGTAGACGTGCCACGTCCCCGCGGGAAGCCGGAGGATCGGATCCTGCAGGAATCGCCGCTTCTCCTCGACCTGGGGGTCAGAGGCCCCGAAACCCCCTGACTTGCCGAAGGGTCTGCTGATCGGGACGTCGCGCTTCACGATCGACCGCTCACAGCTCAGGAGCCAGCCCGGGGTCAGCTCCAGCCCGTGGACGGGTTCGACGATCCCGAAGCCCAGCGGGCTCCCGTGGCCGTGGAAGATCGTGATCTCCGGATCGGGACCCGTGTAGACGAGGCTCGCATCGATCCGGATCTCGTCGGTCGGCTGGTACCGATCGCGCTCGGCGCGGATCGTCAGGCTGAACCGGCCATCGGTCGTGGTCGCCGAGACCGCGCCGTGGCTCCCGGCCGGGGTCGTCGGCCCGCCGAGACCGCGAACGCCCAGCAGGCCGACGCCGACGAGCATCACGACCGTCACGAGGACCAGCGGTGCGGAGATCTGGGACGCCCCCGCGACGCGCCACGTCGGGCGTCCGGGGCGGCTCGCGATCGGCACCGTATCGCCGCGCGCGTCCAGATCGGGCACCGCCGCGGAGAGCCGCTCGAGACGCTCGCGAAGCTCGGCATCGAAGCGCCCGTTCACGGCGTCACCTCCAGCCCGCGGCGAAGGCGGTCGCGACCGCGCGAGATCCAGCTGGCGACGGTGCCGCGGGGCACGTCGAAGAGCGCCGCGACCTCGTCCTGGGTGTAGCCGTCGAGCGTCGTGAGGACGATCGCCGCTCGCGTCCGTCGGTCGAGCCGCGCGAGCGCCCGCCAGAGGTCCGGATCAACCGACAGGGCCCAGGTCGCGTCACGAGGCTGGAGCTCGAGGAAACCCCAGCGATGCCGCCGGCGACGCTCGTCGATCGCGAGACGGAGGGCCACGGTCGCCAGCCAGCGCTCCGGGGTCGACGGGTCGGGAAGCGGCCAGCGTTCCGCCGCACGCACGAACGTCTCCTGCACGAGGTCCCGGGCCTCCTCGGCGTCACCGCAGACGAGGGCGAGCCGGCGCACGAGCCAGTCGCGATTGGCTCGAAAGGCGGCGTCGAGTTCGGAACGCGCACGATCGATGTCCTCGGGCGAGCTCGGCAACGGTCTCCCTCGCCTGGTTCCACGTCCGGCCCGGCCGGACTGTTGCGCTACATCCGGAAGACGCCGAACTTCGTGTCCGGGATCGGGGCGTGGACGGCGGCCTCGATGCCCATCGAGAGGACCCGGCGCGTATCGAGCGGATCGATGACCCCGTCGTCCCAGAGGCGCGCGGTCGCGAAGTAGGGATTGCCCTCGCGCTCGTAGGACTCGAGGATTGCGGCCTCGAAGGCGTCCCGTTCGGCATCGGAGGCGAACTCGCCGCGCACCGTCGAGAGGACCCGCGCCGCCTGGGCGCCGCCCATGACGCTGATCCGGGCGTTCGGCCAGGTCCACAGGAACCGCGGCGAGTAGCCGCGCCCGGCCATCGCGTAGTTGCCGGCCCCGAAGCTCCCGCCGATGAGGATCGTGAACTTCGGCACGGCCGCGGTCGCGACGGCGGTCACGAGCTTGGCCCCGTCCTTCGCGATCCCACCGGCCTCGTACTCCCGGCCGACCATGAAGCCGGTGATGTTCTGCAGGAAGACGAGCGGGATCTTCCGCTGGCAGGCGAGCTCGATGAAGTGCGCGCCCTTGAGGGCCGACTGGCTGAAGAGGATCCCGTCGTTGGCGAGGATCGCGACCGGCCAGCCGTCGACGTGGCCGAAGCCCGTGACAAGCGTCTCGCCGTAGAGCGGCTTGAATTCGTGGAGCCGGCTCGCGTCGACGATTCGGGCGATGAGCTCGCGCACCGGCACGGCACGTCGGGCGTCGGCCGACACCGCGGCGTAGAGGTGGGCGCCGCCGCCCCCACCCTCCGGGTCGACGGCCGGCGGCTCCGGCTCGCGACGATCCCAGGGCGTCGGCGGCGGCTTCCGCTCGAGGTGCCGGACGATCGAGCGGCCGAGGGCCAGGGCATGCTCGTCGTCGAGCGCCTCGTGGTCGGCGACGCCGCTGCGGCGGGCGTGGACGTCGGCCCCGCCGAGGGTCTCGGCATCGACGTCCTCGCCGGT
>DASUMJ010000189.1:0-5139 GCA_036277775.1 Candidatus Limnocylindrales bacterium | reverse complement strand
AGGAGCAGCGACGAGATGCTGAACGACCCGACGACGAGGCCCACGGCCAGGTCGTCGCCGGCGAGCGGGCCCGCGGTGAACCGGGGCGTCGCGGGGAGGAACATCCCGCTGGCGATGAAGAACCCGAGGACCGACGCGGAGATCCCGAGGAATGCCGGGGTCATGAGCCGCTCGTCGCCGACGGCGGCCGTCGCGGTGGGGCGTCCGCTCAACGACGGAGGCTCGCGAGGAGTCGATCGACCGCCGTGAACGGATCGAGCTCGTGATCCGCGACCGCCCGCAGGATCGCGGCGGTCGCGCCGCGCCGCTCCGGTGCCTCGAGCTCGGCCCGCATCCGGTCCGCCAGGACCGACCAGACCTGCGCCTCCGCGCGGGCGAGCCGCGCCGAGGCCACGGCGGGGGCCGACTGTCCGGCCGCGCGATGGCGGTCGAGCGCGGCGAGGAGCTCCGGCATGCCGGCACCCGTCGTCGCGGTCGTGACGAGGACCTCGGGCTGCTTCGGGCGCGGGCGATCGTCGGCGGGTGCGGCGGGGTCCGGGACGGCCTCGTGGCCCAGGGCAGCCTCGTGGCCCGGCGCGGTCGTTCCGGCAGCCCGGTGGTGGCCGCGCTCCCCCGTACCGACCCGCGCTACGGCAACGAGCATCGCTCGGAGCTGCGACGCCGTCCGTTGCGCGCCCGGTCGGTCGCCCTTGTTCACGACGACGATGTCGGCGACCTCGAGGAGCCCGGCCTTGATCGCCTGGACCTCGTCGCCCATCTCGGGCGCCTCGAGGACCACGGTCGTGTCGGCCGCGGCCGCGACCTCGACCTCGCTCTGCCCGGTCCCGACCGTCTCGATGAGCACGAGGTCAAAGCCGCAGGCGTCGAGCACCGCCGCGGCGGCGGCCGACGTCGACGCAAGCCCACCGGCGTGACCGCGCGACGCCATCGACCGGATGAAGACGTCACGGTCCGCGGCATAGGCCTGCATCCGGACCCGGTCGCCGAGCAGCGCGCCGCCGGTGATCGGGCTGGACGGGTCCACGGCGATGACCCCGACCGACCGACCGCGCTCGCGGGCGAGCGCGATGAGGGCCGACACGAGCGTCGACTTGCCGGCGCCGGGCGCCCCGGTGATGCCGACGAGATGGGCACGGCCCGCCATCGGGTAGAGCGTTCGCAGCGCGGCCTCCGCGACCGGGGTCCGATTCTCGATGGCGGTCAGGAGCCGCGCGAGCGACCGGCGATCGCCGGCTGCGGCCGCGCTCGTCAGCTCCGCGGCGCGCGTGGTCGGGTCCGGCGGCGGGACCCCGGGCGAGGCCACGTCAGGCGCGCGGGCGGGCGTTCGCGCGGAGGAACTCGGCGACCTCGCCGATCGTCGTCCCCGGCCCGAAGATCCCGGCGACCCCGGCGGCCTTGAGCTGCGCGACGTCGTCGTCCGGGATGATCCCCCCGACCACGACGAGGACGTCGTCCAGCCCGGCCTCGCGGAGCAGCCGGCAGGCCCTCGGCACGAGCGTCATGTGGGCGCCGGAGAGGATCGAGAGGCCCACGACGTCGACGTCCTCCTGGAGCGCGGCCGTCGCCACCATCTCGGGCGTCTGCCGGAGTCCCGTGTAGACGACCTCGAAGCCCTCGTCGCGCAGCCCGCGGGCGAGCACCTTTGCCCCCCGATCGTGGCCGTCGAGCCCCGGCTTGGCGATGAGCACCTTGAGCGGTCGATCGGTCATGGCCGGATTGTATGGCCGCCCCGGCGCGCCCTGCCTCCGTTCGGTGCCCTGCTGCCAGCCGCCGCCGGTGTAACGATCGAGCGCCCGTAGACGTCATCGAATCGCGTCCGCTCGTCGCAGGAGGCACCGCGATGACGCGCGCCGGTCGGATGCTCGCGCTCAGCCTGTTCGCAGCGGCCATGATCGCGCTGCTGCTCATCCTGCTCCTGCCCCCGATCGTCCGAGCGGATACCGGTGTCGGCGTCGTCTCGCCGAAGGCAGCGGCTGCAGGCGCGACGATCGAGGTCTCAGTGGACCAGTGCTTCGGCGTGCCGGCAGCCACGGTCCACGTGACGTTCCAGTCGGCGCTCCTCGTCGACTGGCGTCCCGAGGACCTGCACCGGTTCCCCGTCCGCGAGGGCGACCACGGCTACCGGCTCGAGGCCCCCCCGCTCCCGGCCGGGCCCTATCACGTCCTCATCGAATGCGGAGGCGAGGCCTTCGGGTTCAGCGACGAGGGCGCCGGGCCGATCTTCTGGATCACGGCCCCGCAGCAGGTCGGCGACACCTTCGCGGCGTTCCTCTTCTACCCGTGCGACCCGCTCGCCGGTGGCGAAGCGTCGTGGGCGGATCCCCGGGTGCTCCTCGGCCCGACCACGGACATCGCCGAGCCGGGCGACGAGCGACTCGTGCCTGCGACGATCGTCCGCCACGCCGACTGGGGGAGCGACGGATTCATCGTCGACGTCCGGGTGCCGCCGATCGCGCCCGGGGCGTACTTCGTGTACACGGATTGCGCATCGCACTTCGCCCTCCAGGACCCGACGTTCGTCGAGCCGCCGCTGCCGTGGCTGACGGTGGTGCCGGACACGTCCACCGCGCCACGGATCCCGAACGGCGCGCGTGACGACCGCTCGGCGCCGGTGGTCCCGCTGCTTGCCGGACTGCTCGCGGGGCTCCTCGTGGTGGCGACAGGTCGAGAGCCGCGGCGCGCGAGCTGACGGAGACCGTCGGCTCGGGCGGGGCTCCGCCCCGCTTGCGAGCTATGCGCCGTCGTGGGGGCTCCTGCGGGCGAGGTGGCTGAAGAACTCGGCCCGGGTGCGGTCGCGGGTCCGGAAGAGGCCGAGGACGGCCGAGGTCGTCATGACGGTGCCGGGCTTCCGGATCCCGCGCATGACGGCACAGAGGTGGTTCGCCTCGACGACGACACCGACGCCCTGGGGGTTGAGCCGCTCGTCGAGGAAGTCGGCGATCTGCTGGGTCATCCGCTCCTGGACCTGGAGCCGCCGGGCGTACATCTCGACGATCCGCGGGATCTTCGAGAGCCCGATGACGCGGCCCCGGGGGATGTACGCCACCGAGGCCGTCCCGAAGAACGGCAGGAGATGGTGCTCGCAGAGCGAGTAGAACGGGACGTCCTTGACGACGACCATCTCGGAGTAGCCGACGTCGTAGATCGCGCGGTTCACGAGCCGATCGGCATCGACGTGGTAGCCGGCGGTCAGCTCCGCGTACATCCGGTGGACGCGGTCCGGCGTGCCGGCGAGCCCCTCCCGGTCGGGGTCCTCGCCGATCTCCACGAGGATGTCCCGGACGGCCTCCTCGACCCGTCCGTTGCGGTGGAGGGATCCGTTCGGGTCGCGCAGGCCCGAGCCTTCGATCGGAGCGGCAAGCGCGGCGTCCTCCGACTCGCCGATCTCGGTCTCGATCTCGGCGACGAGCTTCCGGACGTGGTCGGGCAGTCGATCGGTCATGCCGGCATCCTCGCACCTTCCGGCCCGAAGCCGCCGGCGGGCACCGGGTCGTACGGCCGGCCCTCGGCGCCGCGAAGCCAGGCCCGGGCGTTCTCGCCGAGCGACGGGCGATGGTAGCCGCCCTCCTGGAGGATCACGAGCCGGCGCCCCAGCCCCGCGACCCGCCGCCCCACCTCGTGGTAGACCTCGGTCGTCAGGGCGAACGTGCCGATCGGGTCCTGCCCGAACGTGTCGAACCCGAGCGACACGACGACCACCGAGCCGCGCGTCGCGGCGATCGCGTCGAGCGCCCGGTCCACCGCCTCGAGATACGCGGCATCGCCCGTCCCGGCGGGCAGCGGCTGGTTGAGGTTGGCACCCTCGCCCGGGCCCTCCCCGACCTCATCGGCGTAGCCGAGGTAGAAGGGATAGAGCTCGGCCGGGTCGGCGTGGATGGAAGCGTAGAAGACGTCGCCGCGGCGCCAGAAGATCTGCTGGGTGCCGTTGCCGTGGTGGATGTCGACGTCAAGGATCGCGACCGGCTCACCGGTCCGACGGGTGATCGACTCGGCAGCGATCGCGGCGTTGTTGAAGAAGCAGTAGCCGCCGGCCATCGCCCGGGCGGCATGGTGACCGGGCGGGCGGCAGAGCCCGTATGCGGCCGCCTCGCCGCCGTCGAGGATGAGGTCGGCCGTCGTGAGGGCGACGTCGACCGCCCAGCGCGAGGCCTCGTACGTGCCCTGGACGAGCGGGTTGCTCGAGTCGAGGCCCCACCAGCCCGTCCGCCCGCCGATCGCCCGGGGCTCCCGGAGCCGGGCCAGGGCCGCGTCGCTCATGCCCTCGAACATCGCCCGGACCGGGTAGGTGTCGGCGACGAGGAAGGCTCGCCCGATGGCCTCGCGACGGGCCTGCGGCCAGGCCTCCTCGACGAACCGGACGAGCCCCGCGTCGTGGACGGCGAGGATCGGGTCGAGGCCGTGCTCGGCGGGCGTGACGAGCTCGAACCCGCCGTCCGCCGCGAGCGCGGCGCGGATCCGCTCGGCTCGTTCGGCGACCTCGCTCGCCGGCACCGGCTCGCCGAGGTACGTCTCGCGGGCGACGTCGTGAGCCAGGTGGCGGGGCGTGTAGACGACCTTCATCCGCGAGATCGTACCCGGGTCTACGATGCGCGACGCCATGCCGAAACGGATCCGCGGCCGTCGCCGCCAGCCGCCCGGGGGCCTCGATGCCTTCGAGCGGCTCGTCGATCGCGCGCTCGCCTCGATCCCGTCGCCGTTCCGCGAGTCGCTCGCCGAGGTGGCGGTCGTCATCGAGGACTGGCCGACCGACGAGCAGCTCGACGAGAACGACCTCGACCCCGACGACACGCTCTACGGGCTCTACGAGGGCGTGCCGCGTACCGAGTGGGCCGCGGACTGGGCCGTGGCCCCGAACCGGATCACGCTGTTCCGCGCGCCGCTCGAGGAGGACTTCCCCGACCCCCGCGACCTCGCGGAGGAGGTCCGCGTGACCGTGATCCACGAGCTGGCCCATCACCTCGGGATCGACGACGCGCGGCTCGACGAGCTCGGGATCGGCTGAGCGCGTCCCGGCAGGCGTCCGACGCGCGGCCGGGAATCGGCGGTCAGGCCGGACGGCCGGCCACGAGAGACGCTCCGGCGATGAGCCACATCGCGGCGATCGTCAGGAGCATCGGCAGGGTCACCCAGCGGAACGGC
>DASUMJ010000188.1:0-2235 GCA_036277775.1 Candidatus Limnocylindrales bacterium | reverse complement strand
GACGTCGCCGAGGACGGCGAGGAGCTGCTCGGTGAGCCCGTCGAGCTCTCGGACGTCGAGTCCGGGGGGCCGGCCGGCGAGGGCGAGGAGCAGCGGCGCCGGCGCCGACGCCGGGGCGGTCGTGGCCGCGGCCGGGGCCGGGCCCAGGGCGACGAGGCCGTTGCCGTCGCCGGCGAGCCGGTGGCGCACGACGTGGAAGACGAGGACGAGGCCGCCGAGCCGATGCCGGCACCGGCCAAGCGGGCCGGCTTCGCCTTCGGCTCGGTCTGGGATTCCCAGATCGGGATGCCCGCCGGTGCCACGCAGCGTTCGAGCGGCGGCGCGCCGATCCCCGAAGAGGACGACCTCGACGAGCCGCCGATCCCCGAGTACCTCATCTCGGAGCGGCGCCAGCGCGGCCAGGGTGGCCAGGGCGGGCGCGGACCGGGCGGCGGCGGACGTGGGCGTGGCGGCGCGTATGCCGCGGCGCTCGACCGCGAGCGCTACGGCGGTGGCCGCGGCGCGGGCGTGAACCGCTTCGCCGAGCCCGCGCCTCGTGGGCGTGACGACCGGCCGCCGCGTGACGACCGGCCTCGTCGGGATGACCGGCGCGACGATCGTCACCGCGCGGACCGTCCGGCGCCACGACCCCAGCGAACCGGCTCGGGCGACGAGCCGTGGAGCGAGGTCCCGCCGGAGATCGAGGCGATGCTCCGGGCCCAGCTCGGCGCGCGCGGTTCCCGGCCGGCCCGCCCGGCGGCCCCGGCCGCCGAGCCCATCGCCGACGAGGCGACGGTCGAGGCGGTCGACGTCGGAGCCACAGCGGCTCCCGAGGCACCCGCGGGTCGGACGCCGCGCCGCCGGACCGGCCGTGCGACGACAGCCGCGAGCGCGCAGGCCGCCGAGGCCACCGCTCCGGAAGCCGCCGAGGCTCCGGCCGAGGCAGCCCCGAAGCGCCGCGCGACGCGGACCCCGCGGGCGTCCGCGGCCGCCGCACCGGCGGAGATGCCGGCCGAGACCGCGGCGGCCACGCCGAAGCGGCGGACGACCCGCAAGGCCGCTCCGGCAGCGGAGGCGCCCGCGACGCAGGCACCCGCGACGGAGCCGGCCGCGGCCGTGGCCGAGGCGCCCGCTGCACCGAAGCGGCGGACGACTCGCAAGAAGGCCGACACCGCCGAGTCCTGAGCCGCGAGCGCGAAGCTCGGCACCACCGTGGGCGGCTTTCGGACCCTGGGGCAGCCGGCTGCGATCGCCGCCGCCCGGTCGCTCCTCGCGTCGGGGATGCCGCACGCCGTGCTGCTTGCGGGACCCGCCGGCGTCGGCAAGACGACGCTCGCGCTCGACATCGCCGCGGCGCTGCTGTGCGACGCAGAGCCGGTCGATGCCCGGCCATGCGGCGAGTGCCGCGGCTGCCGGATGGTCGAGCACGGGAACCACCCCGATGTCCACCGCCTCGTGCCGGGCGGGGCCGGGGTGCTCATCCCGATCGGTGGGCGGGGCGAGCGGGGCGTTCGCGACCTCGTCCGGGACCTGGCGCTCCTGCCCGTCGAGGGCGGGGCCCGGGTCGCGATCGTCGAGGCCGCCGACCGGATGTCGGAGGACGCCCAGTCGGCGTTCCTCAAGACGCTCGAGGAGCCGCCGAGCGGGACGACGATCCTTCTCTGCGCGGATGACGAGGAGCGCCTCCTGCCGACGATCCGGTCACGCTGCGTCCGGGTCCGGCTCGGTCCGCTCGGGATCCGCGACGTCGAGGCGGTCCTCGAGGCGCAGGGCGTTGCCGATCCGCCGACCGCCGCGCGGCTGGCCCGGATCACCGACGGCCGCCCCGGCCACGCGATCGCGTACGCGGCGGCGCCCGGCGCGTCGGCGATCCGCGGCGAGATCGCGCGAACGCTCCTCGACCTCCTCGGGGCGGGGCTGACGCAGCGACTCGCCGGGGTCCGGGAACTGTCGGGGCGCGCCGCCGACCTGGCCCGCGAGCTCGATGCCGGCGCGGCCCGCGCGGCCGCGGCAGGGACCGACCAGACCGGGGGCGCCACCGTCCGCCGGGGGCGGGGACGCCGTTCCTCGGGCGCCGCGGGTCCGGCGGCGAGCGCGGGATCGGGCGGCTCCGGCTCGGCACCGGCCGCGGTGGGCGGCGAGCCGCCCGGTGACGAGGAGCCGGTGGCGGACGTCCCGGCGGCGCGCATCCCGGCCGCCGAGCGTCGTCGCGGCGCGCTCGTCCTCGTGGGAATCTGGCGCTCGGTCCTCCGGGAT
>DASUMJ010000187.1:0-6080 GCA_036277775.1 Candidatus Limnocylindrales bacterium | reverse complement strand
GGCCATGGCCCCGAACCGGCGCCGGTAGGGCTCGTCGGGGAAGCGCCGCCGGAGCGTGGCGTCGAGCTCGGGGAGCGTCTCGGCGTCGTCGACGAGGCGGGCGACGAGCGCCCGGTCGAGCTGATCGGCGGGGACGTCGACAGCCACGGTCTGCATGAGTCGCGTCGCGACGGCCTCGTGGCCGCGGAGGACATGGTCGGCCTGGATCCGGGCCGTCTGCTCGGTGACCCGGGCCGTGACGCCCGGGTGGCCGTCCCGGTCCGCCCCGATCCAGCTCCCCCATCGAACGACCGCCGGGAGCGGTTCCTCGTCCGGGCCGGCGGCCACCGGCGGCTTGCCGATCGCGGCCTCGAGCGATCGCTGGATCGCAGGCACGAGCGAGTAGATCGTCTGGTCGAAGAAGACGAGCGCGGTCCGGACCTCGTCGAGCGGGTGCGGCGAGGCGGACCGGACCTCCGCCGTCCGCCACAGGATCGTCAGCTCCTCGCGGAGGCGGTCGTCGAGGGACCGCGCGTCGGCCGCCGCGAGGCGGGGGTCGTCGCGGGCCTCCAGGATGCGACCGACCCGCGTGAGCGCCTGGAGGGCCGTCCGTCGTCGCGCTTCCGTCGGATGGGCCGTCAGGACGAGGTGGAGCCGGAGGCTCCGCACCGTGGCCGCAGCCGCGGTCGGATCCTCGGGGAAGCGGCCGTCGGCCCGGAGGGTCCGGAGGACGCCGGCCAGGGTGTCGTCCAGGGCGCCGTTGCGCGCGGCCTCCCGCCCGCGAGCCCCGAGGATCCGGACCCTGTGCCGCTCCTCGGCGAGGTTCGCGAGCCGGAAGGCGAGGAGGAAGGCCCTGGTCACCACCTCGGCCTCCGCCGCGCCGAGCCCCCCGAGCTCGGCGTGGAGCCGGTCGCCCGCGTTCGCGTCGCCGCGGCGGGCCGCGGCGGCCCGGCGGCGGGCGCGGGTCACCAACCGGCGCGCGGCGGCACCCGCCTGTTCCTCGACGACCTCGACGAGCAGGCGCCAGAGGCGCTCGATCTCGGTGGCGAGCGGATCGGAGCGGGTTCGGCGGGTCACGCGACCTCCGGGAGGTTGCGGGCGCGCCCGACCCGCAACGTTCGTTCGACTCGGCCGCAACGGATCGGACCCGCCGCGGACCGTACCTTTGTATCGTGATCGCCGTGGCGGAGGCCGATGTCGTGGACGTGACCGGCGCGGGGCAGCTCGAGCAGCTCCGCTTCCTTCACCGCGTCGCCCGCCTCGCGACGACCGCCCAGACCTGGGACGAGCTCCTCGAGACCGTCGTCGACGAGACCCGCGACGCCCTCCACGCGGATGTCTCGTCGCTCTACCTCGTCGATCGCGACGGGGCGTTCCTGACCCTCGCCGCGACGAACGGCCTCGACCGCTTCCAGATCGGCCGCGCCCGCGTCCCGTACGGCGAGGGCGTCACCGGCCGCGTCGCCGCGAGCCGCGAGCCGATCCGGATCCGGGACATCAAGGACGACCAGCGGTTCCTGTGGGTCCGGGGCATCGACCAGCGACGGTTCATCACCTCGATGCTGTCGGTGCCGCTCGTCTGGCACGACCGGACGGTCGGGGTCCTGAACATCCAGACCGAGCGCGAGCGGGACTTCAGCGACGCCGACGTCGCCCAGCTCGGGGCGATCGCCGACCTCCTCGCCGGGATCGTCGAGAAGGGCCGCCAGCAGCAGGAGGCCGAGCAGCGGGCGGCCGAGCTCAAGGCGATCGACGAGGCCCGGACCGAGCTCATCGCCCTCGTCACCCACGAGCTCCGGACGCCCCTCGCCGTGGTCCGCGCCTACACCGACCTCCTCGCCGAGGAGCCGCCGCTGGACGGCCGGTCGTCGCGCGACCCGGAGCGCCGGGACCGGCGCGCCAGCTGGCACAGCGGGACGATCGAGCAGGTCGAGCGACTCGACCGGCTCGTGGATTCGATCCTCGCCTCGGTCCGGGTGGTGCCGGACCAGCCGGCCGCCGTGGAGCCGACCGACGTCGACGAGCTCGTCCGGGAGGTCGTCCGGGGGCTCGCCCCGATCCTCGGCCGGCACGAGGTCATCGTCGAGCCGGGCGTCCGGCTCCACGCCCTCGCCGATCCGCCGCGGCTGCGCCAGATGCTCGAGCACCTCGTCGAGAACGCCGTGAAGTACGCGCCGCCCGCGACCCGGATCCGGATCGACCACCGGATGGCCGAGGGCATGGTCCGGATCGGGGTCGAGGACCAGGGGCCGGGAATCCCCGAGGAATGGCGCGAGCGGATCTTCGAGCCGTATGCCCGCCGTGACACGCACACCGCCCGCGGTTCCGGCATCGGGCTGTACGCGGCGAAGCGGCTCGCGGAATCGATGGGCGGCCACCTGTGGTGCGAGCCCGCGCCCGACCACGGGGCCCGGTTCGTGATCGCGCTGCCGGCCGCCGCGGCCGTCTAGGAGGGACCCGTGCCCGTTCGATCGCTCCGAATCCTCGTCGTCGACGACGACCCGGCCATGGTCGGGGCGATCACCGCGCTCGTCGGGACCGAGGGCCACCAGGTCATCACCGCGTACGACGGCCTGACCGCGGTCCGGAGGTTCCGCGAGGAGAACCCCGACCTCGTCCTCCTCGACCTCGCGATGCCGGGCCCGGACGGGTTCACGGTCGCCGGCCAGATGCGCGCCGCCGGCGGGGCGCCGATCATCGTCGTCTCGGGCGAGAGCAGCGAGGCGGCGAAGGTGAAGGCCCTGGGGATCGGTGCGGACGACTACCTCGTGAAGCCGTTCGGCCGCCAGGAGCTCCTCGCCCGGATCGCGGCGGTGATGCGGCGGGTGGCCCGGGCCGAGGCGGCCGATCTCGGCGGCCCGGTGACGTTCGAGGGGCTGTCGCTCGACCCCGGCCGGCACGAGGCGCGGGTCGGCGACACGCTGCTCACGCTGACCCCGACGGAGTACCGGCTGCTCGAGACGCTGGCCCGCGCGAACGGCGACCTCGTGCCCCACCTGCGCCTGGCGCGGGCAGGCTGGCCGGCCGAGCACGATCCGGACCTGCTCTGGCTGAAGCCGCACCTGGCGCGCCTCCGGTCGAAGCTGGACGAGGCCGGCGGCCCGTCGATCGTGGCGGTTCGGGGTGTCGGCTACCGGGTGGAGCCGCGGGCCGCCTGAGGAGCGAGGCGGCCCAGGGCTCGAAGCGGCGCGGGACGCCGTTGGACGTCGCGCCGCGGGAAGGTCAGGCGGGGATCGCGACGCGCCCGTAGGCGTCGTGCGGCAGGTCGATGCAGGCGGTGCGGTGGCTGCGGGCGTCGCGGCCGCCGAGGGCACCGAAGTGGCGCCAGGCGCCGTCCTCGGCGGGATCAGGCTGGAGGCGGCAGCCGCACGCCTCGCAGGTGATGACGCTGATCTGGCCGTCGCGCACCGCGAGCGGGTTTCGGAGCTCTTCGGACTCGAACATGGGTTGCCCTCCGGCGGAATCGCGGACGCTGGCGGCGAGTGTGGGCCGCGTCACGCCCCCGTCGCGATGGCGGCAGGGCGCCGAATCGGTTGCGTCGCGGTTGCGGCACGACGGGACGGGAGCCCCGCTGGACCTGCGGCCGGCATGGCCGGGGTGGCCGGCGTGGCGACCGCGCCGGCGGGCATCGCGGCCGGGTCTGCGATCCCGGTGGCCGCCTGGACGATCGGCTCGACGGCCCAGAAGGCCCGCAGCGCCGCGGCCTCCTCGGCGAGGAGCTCCGCCGCGAGCCGCGAGCCTGCGTCCCGATGGAGCCGGAGGAGCCGTCCGATCTCGGCAGCCGCGGCGGCATCGACGGCCCCGGCGAGCGGCCGAACGGTGACGCTCGCGGCGTCGACCCTGCCGCGGATCGCGCCCTCCGCGTCGAGGACGAAGGCGCGGCCGCCGGTCATCCCGGCCCCGAAGTTCGCCCCGACGGGTCCGAGGACGAGGAGCGTGCCGCCGGTCATGTACTCGGCACCGTGCGGGCCGATCCCCTCGACGACCGCGTCGGCGCCGGCGTTCCGGACCGCGAACCGCATCCCCGCCCGCCCGACCACGTGGAGCCGGCCGCCGGTCGCGCCGTAGAGGCAGGTGTTCCCCGCGAGCGTCGCGGGTGTCGCGGGTGTCGCGGGCCCAGCGGCTGTCGCCCGAGTGGCGCGCCCCGCGGCCATCGCCGGGTCCGGCGCGACGACGACGGTCCCGCCGGCGAGGCCCTTCGCGACGCCGTCGTTCGCGGCGCCGTCGAGGCGAAGCTCGAGCCCCGCCCCGAGGAACGCCCCGAACGACTGGCCGGCGGAGCCCCGCAGCCCGAGGTGGACGGGCGTCCGGATCGTGCCTCGCTCGACCTCACCGGTGAGGACCGCCCCGAACGACCGCTCCGCGGTCGTGATCCGGAGGCCGTCGAGCCGGATCGCGCCGTGGCCGCGCAGCGCGGCGGCCAGGCGCTGCTCGAGCGGCGAGGCCGGCAGTCGCTCGATCTCCCGACCCGCCGCGGCCGGCGTGGCCCGGCGGCCCGGGCCCGCCGCCCAGCGCGGCGCGCCGAGGATGCGCTCGAGGCCACGGTCGGGTGCGGCGCCCGCGATCCTCGCGACGCGCAGGACCGCGTGAGCTTCACCGACGACATCGCCGACGGACCGGGCCCCGATCGCGGCGAGCTCGCGGCGGAGGTCCTCGGCGAGCGCCAGGGCGAACCGCTCGACCTGCTCGGGCGTGCCGCTGAACTTCGCCCGGAGATCGGCCCGCTGGGTGGCGATCCCGGTCGGGCAGGTGTCGAGGTGGCACTGGCGGGCCATGTCGCAGCCGACGGCGACGAGCGCCGCCGTCCCGAGGGCGAACTCCTCCGCCCCGAGGAGGGCCGCGACGAGCAGGTCCCGGCCCCGCTGGAGGCCGCCGTCGGTCCGGAGCGCCACGCGGTCGCGGAGGTCGTTCCAGAGCAGCACCTGGTGGACCTCGGCGAGACCGAGCTCCCAGGGGACCCCGGCGTGCTTGATCGAGCTCAGCGGCGAGGCACCCGTGCCGCCCGCGCCGCCGGCGAGGTGGATGTAGTCCGCGCCGGCCTTCGCGACGCCGGCCGCGATCGTGCCGACGCCCCGCGACGCGACGAGCTTGACCCCGATCCGGGCCGCAGGGTTGATCGCCCGAAGGTCGGCGACGAGCTGGGCGAGGTCCTCGATCGAGTAGATATCGTGGTGCGGCGGCGGGCTGATGTAGGCCATGCCGGCCTGGCCGCGCCGGAGCGCCGCGATGTAGGCCGTCGCCTTCCGCGCCGGGAGCTGGCCGCCCTCGCCCGGCTTCGATCCCTGGGCGATCTTGATCTCGAGCTGCTCCGCGCGGGCAAGGTACGCCGCCGTGACGCCGAACCGCCCGGAGGCGACCTGCTTGATCTTCGCGTCGCGGCGGCCGCCGTCCTCGGTCGGGGCATACCAGGCGGGATCCTCGCCGCCCTCGCCGGTGTTCGCGGCCCCGCCGGCGCGCTGGATCCCGATCGTCAGCACCTGGTGGGCCTCCGGCGACAGCGCGCCGACGCTCATCGCGCTGACGACGAGCCGGCGCGCGATCGACCGGGCGGGCTCGACGTCGCGGACATTGATCGCGCGCCGCCGGGCCGCGGGCCGGACCTCGAACCGGTCGCGGATCACGGCGGGCTCGGCGCGGGCGATCGCCGACCCGTACGCGGCGAGCGTGGCCGGCGAGGCGGGCACGTCCGCAGCCGCGAGCTCCTGGATGGCCCCGACGACCTTCGGGGCGAAGAGGTGGAGCTCGCCGTCCGAGCGGAACCGGGCGAGGCCGGGGTCCGGGAGGCGCGGCTCGCGCGGCTCGTGGCCCGCGGGCACCGGGCGCGTGTCCGGCGCGGGCGTGTCGAGCGCGGCCGCCACCTCCACCCGCGCCAGCTGGCGAGCCGCGAGGTCCCGGAAGCCGGTGGTGCCCTCCCACCCGAGGGCCGCCGGGAAGCACCGAGCCGTGACCTCAGGGGCAAGGTCGAGGGTCTCGAAGAATGCCCCGCCGACGTACGAGGCGACGGCGCTGATGCCCATCCGGGCGAGGGTCTTGCGCAGGCCGGCTTCGAACGCGGTCATGAGGCTGGTCACGGTGTCGGCCGCGGTCAGCTCCTCCGCACC
>DASUMJ010000186.1:0-8832 GCA_036277775.1 Candidatus Limnocylindrales bacterium | reverse complement strand
CGTCGCGGTCGAGGAGGAGCCCGAGGATCGACCTCGCCGGACGCTGGCCGCCGCCGGCGGTCCGCAGCCCCCGCTCCTCGACGAGCGCCCGGGTCCGGCTCGCGGTCCTGGTTTCGAGCCGCCGGAGCGTGGCGGCGGACGTCCGGCCGGCGACCACGAGTTCCACGGCCGGGTCGGCGGCGCACGCGGCGAGCCGCCGTATCGCCTCCCGGGCGCGGGCGAAGCTCGGATCGTCGTCGGCCGCACGGCCGCAGGCGAGGAGGTCGATCGGCGCATCGAGGTCGACGCCGAGCCGCGGGCGCCGCCGGAGATCGCGGACCTCGACGCCCCGATCGGCGAGCCATCGCGGCACCACGTTGTCCGACGCGACGTCCGGGAGCTCCGCCAGGTCGACCGATGCCGGGATCGCGAGGATGTCGGCCGAGTAGCGGTTGTTTGCGAGCACGATCCCGCCGCCCGAAGCGTCCGCCGCCGCCGTGACGAAGGCCCGCCGGTCCGCGTCCGAGGCGAGCGGCACGCTCCCGGACCCGAGGACGACGAGGCCCGCGCCCCCGCGCCCGGCGGCGAGTGCCCGCAGGCGCGCCCCGAACGACGCGTCGCCGGGTTCCGTCTCCACGATCCGTGCGTCGGCCCCGGCCTCGCGGAATCCGCGCGCCTGTCGATCGGCGTTGGCGGCCTTTGCCGCCGCGAAGGCCGCCTCGAGCGGCCCCGCCCCCGCGGGCGGCCGCGCGTGCAGGATGATGACGTCGACGCGGGTCACCGCGCGAGTCTAGCGACGGAGGTGGCGGCGGCCGTGGGCCGGGTCAGGGCATACGTCGGGCTCGGGGCGAACCTCGGCGATCCCGAGGCGACGCTCGCCGCCGGCATCCGGGCGCTCGAGGCCCTCCCCGGCGTGCGCCTACGCGGCGTCTCCCGCCTCTATGCCACCCGGCCGGTGGGGGTCGTGGAGCAGCCGGAGTTCCGGAATGCGGTCGCGGCCCTCGACGTGCCGGCCGGGCCGGACGCGGCCACGGGCGCGCTCGCCCTGCTCGTCGCCCTGAAGGGGATCGAGCGGGCATTCGGGCGCCGGGGCGGGGAGCGGTGGGGACCGCGCGAGCTCGACCTCGACCTCCTCGTGTTCGGCCGCGCCCGGCTGTCGGTGGCGCGGCCGCCCGCGGGGGTCTCGCTCGATCGGGGGGCGGCGGACCGGCTCCTCGTCGTCCCCCACCGAGATGCCGCGGAGCGGCTGTTCGTCCTGGCGCCGCTCGCGGATCTCGCGCCGGGACTGGTTCCGCCGGGCTGGGGTCACACCGTCGACCGCCTCCGTCGCCGACGCGAGGCGATCGAGGGCCCGGACGCGGTGCGGGCCGTGGGACGCTGGACGGGCGAGGGCTGGGCGGCCTAGAGCCGGACGCTCGGCGGGCGCTCCCGATCGAACATGTGGACGGTGTCGACGAACCGGACCGTCTTCGTCTGGTAGGCCATCACGAGGGAGTGGGTTCGGGCCCCGCCGCCGAAGAACCGGACACCCTCGAGGAGATCCCCGCTCGTGACGCCGGTCGCGGCGAACACGAGGTTGTCGCCGGAGGCGAGGTCTTCCGTGTGGTAGACCCGGGTCTCGTCGCCGTGGCCCATCCTCGCGCCGCGCTCGCGCTCCTCGTTGCTGCGGTACCGGAAGCGGGCCTGGATCTCGCCGCCGAGACACCGGAGCGCCGCGGCCGTGATCACGCCTTCCGGAGCGCCGCCGAGGCCCATCACCGCGTGGACGCCCGTCCCCGAGACCGCGCAGCTGATCGCCGCGGACAGGTCGCCGTCGGTGATGAGCTTGATCCGGGCGCCGGTCGCCCGGACCTCGGCGATGAGCTCCTCGTGGCGCGGCCGGTCGAGGATGATCACGGTGATGTCGCCGGGCTTCCGCCGGAGCGCCTCCGCGATCCGGTGGATGTTCTCCGTCGGGGTCACGGTGATGTCGACGTGGCCGGCGACGAGCGGCCCGACGCAGAGCTTTTCGAGGTACGTGTCCGGGGCGTGGACCAGGCCGCCGCGTTCCGACGCGGCGAGGACGGTGATCGCGTTCGCCGAGCCGGTGGCGACGAGGTTCGTGCCCTCGAGGGGATCGACCGCGATGTCGATCGCCGGCGCGTCGGCCGCCGCCATCCCCACCTGCTCGCCGATGTACAGCATCGGCGCCTCGTCGCGCTCGCCCTCGCCGATCACGATGGTGCCTTCCATCTCGATCTCGTCCATGGCGGCGCGCATCGCCTCGGTCGCGAGCTGGTCGGCCGCGTCCCGCTCGCCCCGGCCCATGAGCCGGGCCGATGCGATCGCCGCGGCCTCCGTGACGCGGACCATCTCGAGGGCAAGGAGCTTTTCCATCAGTGCCGGAAGTGCCTCCGTCCGGTGAAGACCATGGCCAGGTGGTGGCGGTCCGCGACCTCGATCGCCATCTCGTCGCGGATCGAGCCGCCGGGCTGGATGATCGCGGTGACGCCGGCCTGGGCCGCGATCTGGATACCGTCCGGGAACGGGAAGTAGGCGTCGCTCGCCAGGACGCTGAGGCGGGCCCGGTCGCTCGCCCGGCGAAGCGCGATCTCGACCGACACCTGGCGGCTCGCCTGGCCAGCCCCGATCCCGACCGTGGCGCCGTTCCGGGCCAGGACGATCGCGTTCGAGCGGATGTGCCGCACGGTCCGCCAGGCGAAGAGCAGGTCGGTGAGCTCCTCGAGCGTTGGGCGGCGCTTCGTGACGACCTGGAGCTGGCTCCGGTCGATGCCGAGCGTGTCGAGGGTCTCGACGAGGAGCCCGCCGGCGACGCGCTTGAAGTCGAGGTTCGCGATCCCGTAGTCCCGCATCCCGTCCGGGGGATCGGCCGGCACGGCCAGGATCTCGAGGCCCGCCTTCTGGCGGAGGATCCCGATCGCCGCTCGATCGAAGCCGGGCGCGACGACCGCCTCGTACGAGTTCTGCGCGATCGCCCGGGCGGTGGCGCCGTCGAGCTCGCGGTTGACCCCCACGATGCCGCCGAACGAGGCGACGGGATCCGTCTCGAGCGCCTTCCGGTAGGCCTCGACGAGCTCGTCGGCGCTCGCGACACCGACCGGGTCGGTGTGCTTGACGATCGCCACGGTCGGCCCGGTGAAGTCGCGGGCGATGCGGTACGCCGCGTCGATGTCGAGGAGGTTGTTGAACGACGGCCGGTCGCCGTGGAGCTGGGTCGAGTCGGCGAGCGTGCCGGAGCGGTGGGTCGTCTCCCGGTAGAAGGCCGCCTCCTGGTGGGGGTTCTCCCCGTAGCGGAGGTCGTCGACCTTCTCGAGGACCATCGCCAGGCGCTTCGGGAAGATCGTCCCGGAGAGCTGGTTGAGGTACGCGGCGATCTCGGCGTGGTACGCCGCGACGGCACCGAACGCCTCGGCGGCGAGCTTCGCCCGAAGCTCGGGGCTGACTGCCCCGCGCTCGCGGATCTCGGCGATGATCCGGGGGTAGTGCTCGGGGCTCGCGACGGCGGTGACGCCGGCCGCGTTCCGGGCCGCGGCGCCGAGGAGCGCGGCGCCGCCGACATCGATCATCTCGATCGCCTGCTCGATGTCCACGAGGCTCCGGCCGACGTCGGCGCTGAACGGCCGGACGTTCACGACGACGATGTCGATCGGGGCGAGGCCGTGCTCGGCAAGCTCGGCGAGCTGCTCCGGCTTGTCGCGTCGGGCGAGGATCCCGGCGTAGACCGCCGGGTGGAACGTCTTGACCTGGCCGCCGAGGAGCGCCTCGATCCCGGTCAGCTCGGCGATCGCGGCGACATCGATGCCGTCCGCCACGAGGTGCTCGCGGGTGCCGTCGGTGGCGTAGAGCTCGACGCCGAGCGACTGGAGGTCCCGCGCGAACGCGGAGATGCCGTCGCGCTGGGCGACCGACAGCAGGGCTCGCAAGCGTCTTCCTCCATCGGGCCTCGACGGGTCGCGCGACTCCGGCCGAGTATACCCGCGGCTCATGGCATACTCCACGCTCGCCCGACCGGGACCGCGACGACGTGCCCGGACCACATGGAGAGACCGTGACGCTCCTTCCCTGGGAGTACCTCTGGCTCCCGTTCTCGCGAGCGCTGTTCCCGGACATCTACGACCCGTTGTGGATCGCATCCCTCGTCCTCCTCGTGGTCCTCGTGGTCCTCTACAACGTCCGGACCCGGGCCCTCCACCGCCACCGCCTCTACACCGACATGTGGGAGTGGCTCCTGTGGACCGGCCTCATCACGTTCTTCCTGCTTGCGACCGGCGCGCTCTTCCTCTTCGACTTCGCGGTCGTGCTCGTGATCCTGGTCGTCGGCGTCGGGACGATGGTGTGGGTCCGCTTCCGGCGCTATCCGCCGCTCTTCGCCGCCTACGAGCAGCAGCTGGCCCGCCAGCGGTACCTGAGCCGGACGCGGGCGGCGCGGCCCGAGGCGACGATCCGGTCCCGGTCCTCGAAGCGCCGCCGGCGCTGACGGCGCGGGCGCGACGCTGACCGGCCGGTCATCGCGGCGACTGACGGCGGCGGGCGGACGGGCGAGGGAGCGAGGACGAGGCGACCGATGCCGATCGAGGTGCGCCGGTTCGGGGTCGGGCACCGACGGCCCGAGGGGCCGCCGGGGACGCACGGTCTGACCGGCCAGGTCATCCACTCCGACGCCCGCGGGGTCGTCGCCGAGCTGGCCTTCGCCCGCGACGGCGCGATCGCCCCGCACGACAACCCGAACACGACGTGGCTCTGCGTCATCGAGGGCGGCGGCTGGGTCTCCGTCGGCGACGAGCGCCGACGGGTCGTGGCCGGCGAGGCGGTCCTGTGGCCGGCGGGTGTCGTCCACGCGGCCTGGACCGACGGGCTCGAGATGCGCGCGATCGTCGTCGAGTTCGCAGGATCGGACGACGCGGCCGCCCGGGCGGTCCTCGACGGCGCCGCGCGGCAGCTCGGCCCGGGCGACGTCGGGCGAGTCGCCAGGGGTGAGGGCCGCCTCGCCGACCGGCCGATCGACGCTGGCCGCCGCGACCGGACGACCGGGGAACCCCTGTGATCGACGAGCGGGTCCTCCTCGATGACGGCACGGTCGCCGTCGCCGACGTCCGGTGCCACGGGGCGCCCGCGGAGCCGGCGGGCGAGGAGGCGGCCCGGGCCCTGGAGGTGAACATCCCGCTCGCCGGGGTCTACGTCCGGACCGTCCGGCGGCCCGGATCGCCGGGCTCCGCGCGGCGAGCGATCGGGGATCCCGGGCGAGCCCTCGTGTTCGCGCGGGATGAGCCGTACCGTGTCAGCCACCCGATCGGGGGCGACGATCGCTCGCTCGTCATCGCCGTGCTCGACCCGCCGGCCGACCTCGACCTTCGGGCGGCGGACCGACCGGTCCCGGCCGGCGTCCCGATCGCCGCCCGGCGGCTCGCAAGGGCGCTCGCCGACGGCCGGCTCGACGCGCTCGCGGGTGCGGAGGTCGCGATGGCGATCGTCCGGTCGGTCGGGCGGGGCTCGGCGTGGTCCCCGCCGGCGCGTCCCCGGGAGCTCCGGCTGGCGGCGGCGGTCCGGCTGGAGATCGGGGCCCGGCTCGGCGAGCGGCTGACCCTGGCCGATCTCGGCCGCGCCGCGGGACTCTCCGGCTGGGAGCTCGCCCGGCGCTTCCGGCGGGCGACGGGAACGTCGATCCATCGCTACCGCACGGCCCGGCGCGTCCAGGCGGCGCTCGAGCGGATCGAGGCCGGCGAGCGCGACCTGACCGGCCTGGCGCTCGACCTCGGCTTCGCCGACCACAGCCACCTGACGAACGTGCTGCGGCGCGAGGCGGGCCGCCCGCCGTCCGCGTTCCGCCGCCCACCGACCGCGGCGGAGCTCGGGGCCCTGCGCACGATCCTGCAAGCCTGACCGAGTGCCGGCGGCGAGACTGCGGGCATGACCCGCTACCTCCGCCTCCTCCGGCGCCGCGACTACGCACTCCTCTGGATCGGCGCGACCGTCTCGGCGCTCGGCGACGGGATGTCGTTCATCGCCCTCGTCTGGCTCGTCCTGGAGCGCGGCGGCGATCCGGGGGCCGTCGGCTGGCTGGCCGCCGCGTACACCGGGCCGGTGGTCATCGGCGGCCTTGCCGCGGGGCTGATCCTCGACCGGTTCGACCGGCGACGAGTCCTCGCGGCCGACAACCTCGTGCGCGGGATCGCGATCGCCAGCATCCCCGTCGCCGATGCGCTCGGGGTCCTCGGGACGCCCCAGCTGTTCGTGGTGGCGGCCGTCTACGGCCTCCTGTTCATGACGAGCCTGGCCGGGATCCCGAGCCTCATTCCGACCCTGGTCGGCGACGACGAGCTCACGACCGCGAACGCGATGGAATCGCTCAGCTACGGGATCGCGGGCCTCTCCGGGCCGGCCCTCGCCGGCGTCGTCATCGCGTTCCTCGGGGCCCCCGCGGTCCTCGCGCTCGATGCCGTCACGTACGGGATCTTCGTCGTCTGCCTCCTGGCGATGCGTCCAGGCGATCGGGCCGCGGAGTCGCCGAGCCCGGCCGCCTCGAGCCCGGCCGCCTCGAGCCCGGCCGCCTCGAGCGCGGCGCCAGCCGGGCGCGGGCTCGGGCCCGCCATCCGGTTCGTCCTCGGCGCGCCGGCGATCCTCGCGATCACCGTCATCTACATGGCGATCAACATCGGACAGGGGATCTTCATCGTGCTCGCCCCGGTCTATGCCCGCGACGTCCTGGGTGGCGGCGCGACGACCTACGGGACGCTCGTCAGCGCCTTCACGGGCGGGTCGCTCGTCGGGGCGCTGCTCGTCGGGGGCATCGGCTGGCGCTGGCCCCTCGGTCGGTCGATCGCCGCGGCAACCCTCGCGACCGGGCTCGCCATGGGGTTGCTCCTCGCGACGCCACCGCTCGTGCCGACGATCCTGACCCTCGCCCTCGCGGGCCTCCTCGCCTCGTCGCTCACGGCGTGGGCCCAGACGATCCGGATGCGGCTGATCCCACCGGAGCTCCGCGGCCGTGTCTTTGCCCTGCTCCGGACGCTGATGCAGTCGACCCCGCCGATCGGCGCGGTCAGCGGCGGCATCCTGCTGGCCGGCGGCGACGCGATCCCGGCGATCGCGGCGATGGCAGCCCTGATCGCGATCCCGGGCGCGGTCGGCCTGGTGCTCCCGGCCCTCGGCCGGGAGGCGACCGGCGAGCCGTCGCAAAGCACCGCGGAGGAGCTGAGCGCGGCCTGACCGCCGTCACGTCGGATCGATGGCCCCGCCGGTGCGGGGAGCGTTACCGGTCGCGCCCGACGATGGCCCCGAGCTGGCCAAGGATCCGGGCCGTCGCGCCCCAGACCTGGGCGCCCGGGATCGGGTAGGCGCCGTACCGGATCCGGAAGTCGAGGACGTCCGCCTCGACGAGCTCGATCGGAGCGCCGGGCAGGAACGCGGCGAGCGGCGCCCACAGGATCTCGGCGACCTCGTCCGCCGACGCGGCGACGCTCGGTCGCCGTCGGGCGAGCGCGAGGACCGGTGTGACCCGGTACCCGGAGACGGGGATCCAGAACGTCTCGAGCTCGCCGCGGACCGCGACGCCGGCCGACACCGGATCCAGGCCGACCTCCTCGGCCGCCTCGCGGAGCGCCGTGGCGGCCGCGTCGGCGTCGCCCGGCTCGGCCCGCCCGCCGGGGAAGGCGATCTGTCCGCCGTGATGGCCGCCCCGATCGACACGCCGGATGAGCAGGACGTCGGCCGCGGCATCCGGGTCGCCGTCGGCGGATGGCACGAGGAGGACGAGCACGGCCGCCGCGGTCGCCGACTCGGGGCCGGAGAGGATCGCCGGTCCGCGCCGCCGCCCGGTGTCGAGCCGGACGGGCGTGAGCGCGTCGGGCGGCGCCGGCAAGGTGGCCGGCAGCGTGGCGAGGCGGGCCGCGGCCTCGGAGAACCTCAGTTGACGAGGTCTCCGCCGTCGCGCTTCGGGGCGTCGATGTCCGGGACGTCGAAGGCCGAGCGACGGCGTCCACGCCCGCCTCCGGCGCCGGCGCCCACCGCCTCGTCGTCGGAGTCGGTGCCCGAGCGGGCGTCACGCCGATCCCCGGCGTCGGCGACGACGGTCTCGCCCTCGGTCGAGAAGACGATCGTCGTCCCGACCGGGTCGGCGTCGGCCATGATCCGGTCACCAGGCCGGAACCGCCCCTCGACGAGCGCCCGCGCGAGCGGGTTCTCGACGAGCCGCTGGATCGTCCGCTTGAGCGGCCTCGCCCCGAACGACGGGTCGTGGCCCTCGCGGGCGATGAGCGAGCGTCCCGCGGCCGTCACCTCGAGCCCGAGGTCCTGGGCGGCGAGCCGCCGCTGGAGGTCCGCGAGGAGGAGGTCGACGATCGCGGTGAGGTCCGCGTCCGTCAGGGCGTGGAACACGATGACCTCGTCCACCCGGTTGAGGAACTCCGGCCGGAACTGGGCGCGGAGCGCCTCGGTCACCTGCCGCTTCATCGCCTCGTACGCGTCGGCGTCCTCGGCTCGGCCGGCATACGACTGGATGACGGTCGAGCCGACGTTGCTCGTCATGATCACGACGCTGTTCTTGAAGTCGACCGTCCGGCCCTGGCCGTCGGTCAGACGCCCGTCGTCGAGGACCTGGAGGAGGACGTTGAAGACGTCCGGGTGGGCCTTCTCGATCTCGTCGAGGAGGACCACCTGGTACGGCCGGCGGCGGACCGCCTCGGTCAGCTGGCCGCCCTCCTCATACCCGACGTAGCCGGGCGGCGCGCCGACCAGCCGCGAGACGGAGAACTTCTCCATGTACTCGCTCATGTCGATCCTGACCATCGCCGCCTCGTCGTCGAAGAGGAAGGCCGCGAGGGCGCGCGCCAGCTCGGTCTTGCCGACCCCGGTCGG
>DASUMJ010000185.1:0-6465 GCA_036277775.1 Candidatus Limnocylindrales bacterium | reverse complement strand
GAAGAGGACCCTTGCCCGCTTGACCATCCGCAGGTCGGGCGGCTTCGCTGCGGCGAGTGGCTCCTGTTCGCCGGCGTCCACGACCTCCAGCACCTCGAGCAGCTCCACGAGATCGCGGCGGCGTTCGCGGCCGAGCCCGCGTCCCGGCCGGCGGTCCCGCCCGTCCCATGAGCGCCCGCCCCGACCTCGTCGCGTGCTGGCTCTTCCGACTGGACGCCGCGGGCGACGTCGAGATCCTCCTGATTCGCCGGGCGCCCGACCGGATGTACGCGGGGCTCTGGCAGTGCGTGACCGGGCGCCTCGAGCCCGGCGAGCGGATCACCGACGGGGCTCTTCGCGAGGTCGTCGAGGAGACCGGCCTCGGGCCTGACGACCTCGAGACGTTCTTCGAGACCGACCACGTCAACTGGTTCCACGAGGCCGCGCTCGATGCCCTCCTCTGCGAGGCCGTGTTCGCCGCGCGGGTCCGCCCGGCAGCCAGCGTCCGCCTCTCCCACGAGCACGACGACTCGCGGTGGCTCCCGCCCGCAGCGGCGAAGGCGCTCGTGACCTGGCCGGCCTACGTCCGGGCGATCGAGACCGTCGAGTGGCTCGTCGCGAACCCGGAGAAGGCGGCGGCCTTCCGCCTCCGATGAGCGGGTCGGGACGGGCCCCGCTGGTATCCTTCCGGAACCCAGCCGGCGAGCGACAGGAGGTGCCCGAATGATCGACCAGCGCGGCGCCGCCGGCTCCACGGCCCTGCCGGCCTTCCGCTCGAAGCTCGACGCGATCCGTCCGACCTACGGATTCGAGGACGTGTCGCTCGCGCCCGGCACGAGCACGATCGAGCCGGACGACGTCGACCTGTCGCAGACGTTCTGCGGCCTCGAGCTCCCGATCCCGGTCCTCGCGTCGGCGATGGACGCCGTCGTCGATCCCGCGTTCGCGGGAGCGCTTGCTGCGCACGGCGGCCTCGCCGTCCTGAACCTCGAGGGCGTCCAGGCACGCTACGACGACCCGGCCGCGGTCCTCGAGCGGATTGCCACGGCCCCGGACGACGAGGTCCAGCAGGTCCTCTCGGAGGCGTACGCGGCCCCGATCCGCGAGGAGCTCGTCGCCCGGCGCCTCGAGGAGATCCGCGCGGCCGGCTCGAAGGCGGCGGTGGCGGCGACCCCGGGCGCGGCCCGGAAGTGGGGCCCGTTCTGCGCCGAGCACGGCGCCGACCTCTTCCTCGTCCAGTCGCAGGTCAGCAGCGCCCGCCACCTCGCCTCGGGCTACGACCCGCTGTCACTCGGGGACTTCACCCGGTTCATGCCGATCCCCGTCGCCGTCGGCAACACCACGAACGCCGAGGCGGCGTTCCTCCTCATGGAGCAGGGCGCGGCCGCCGTCTTCGTCGGCGTCGGGCCCGGCGCGGCCTGCACCACGCGCGAGGTCCTCGGGATCGGCGTGCCGCAGGTCACCGCGGTCGCCGACGTCGCGGCGGCGCGGGACGCGTACCTCGAGCGAAGCGGCCGGTACGTGCCGGTCGTCGCCGACGGCGGGATGCGGCGGGGCGGCGAGATCGCGAAGGCGATCGCCGCGGGCGCGGACGCCGTGATGCTCGGCTCGCCGCTGGCGCGCGCTGCCGAGGCGCCGGGCCGCGGCGTGAACTGGGGCATGGCGGCGCCCTCCCCGGTCCTGCCCCGCGGCACCCGGATCAAGGTCGGCACGATCGGGTCGCTCGACCGGATCCTGTTCGGGCCGGCGACCGTGACCGACGGCTCGCAGAACCTCATGGGGGCGCTCCGGCAGTCGATGGCCGCACTCGGCGCCGGGACGCTCCGCGAGATGCAGCAGGTCGAGATCGTCTACGCCCCCTCGGTCGTGACCGAGGGCAAGTCCTGGCAGCAGCGGGGCCGCTGACGGACCCGGGCGGCCGGTCGAGGCCGGCGGACGAGGTCGGCGAGCAGCTCGCTGACTGGGGCGTCGTCGTGAGAATCGAGACCCGTGGGCGGGTGAGTGGCCGCGAGGTCGCCGTCGCGGTCGGCTACATCGAGGAGCCGGACGGCAGCCTGCTCGTTGCGGCCGGCGATCCCGACGCGGACTGGGCCCGCAACCTGGAGGCCGAGCCGCGCTGCCGGGTCACCGTCGCCGACCGGTCGTGGGACGCAGTCGCCGAGCCGCTCGACCGGGACGAGGCCAACCGCGCCGTGGTCGAGCTGATCCTGCGCTACGGCACCCCCGCCGAGCGGCTGGGGCGGGGTCCGGCATTCCGGCTCCGGCGCGCCTTGCCTGGACAGGACGCCGGCGCGCCGCCACGGGGCTGACGGCGCCGACGGGCGGTCCGGCGCTACCATCGACCCATGGCCGAGACCCTTCCCGTCCGCCCGGCTCGCGACGACGAGACGGCGACGGCCCGCGTGAACGTCTTCGAGCTGGCCGGCGGCCAGCCGTTCTTCGATGCGCTCGTCGACCGCTTCTACCAGGGCGTCGAGGCGGACCCCGATCTCCTTGCCCTCTATCCGGACCATGACGACCTCATCGGGGCCCGTCGGCGGCTGGCCCTCTTCCTCGGCCAGTACTGGGGCGGCCCGACGACGTACTCGGACGAGCGCGGCCATCCCCGCCTCTTCATGCGCCATCGCGGCTTCCACATCGACCCGGCCGGCCGCGACCGGTGGCTCACCCACATGCGCGAGGCCGTGGCCTACATGGACCCGCCGCCGGCGATCGCGGCCAGGCTCCTCGCCTACTTCGACATGGCCGCGGAGGCGATGCGGAACGCGGACTGAGCGCCGCCGGCCTCAGCGACGCTTCCGGGCATCCTCGCCGGGGATCCCGAGCGCGGCGAGCGCGGCCGCGAACCCGTCCAGGTCGTCCGCCCCGACGTAGAACGCGGGCACGGCGAATCGGCCCCACCGGACCGGCCGCCGGAAGTCGATCCGGACGCCGCCGTGCGGGCTCCCTGCAAACGACACGTCGCGGTGGCGGATGCTCATCCGGATCCCGATCGCGGTGATCCAGCGGAACGGCCCCTCGATCCGCCAGCGCTCCAGGTTCGCGAGCTCGGTCGAGAACGACGTGCGGCCGAACCGGGCCCGGAGTCCATCCCCGTCGACCTCGGCCCAGGCCGTCTCTGGCGTCGCCCCGAAGAGGACTCGGACGAGCCCTCGAGAGCGGGCGCCGATCCGGATCGGGAAGCGTCGGGTGGACATCGTCACGCAGGGTAGCCCACGCCCAGGCGTCGGCGACGAACGCTAGGACGCCCTGAGGTAGCTCAGGACGGCAAGCACCCGGCGATGATCCTCCGGCTGCGGCTCGAGGCCGAGTTTGGAGAAGATGTTCGCGATGTGGGTGTCGACGGTCTTCTCCACGACGACGAGCCTCGCGGCGATGGCCGCGTTGGAGCGCCCCTCCGCCATCAGGCCGAGGACCTCGCGCTCGCGCTCGGTCAGTGAATCGAGCGGATCCCGCTGGCGACGGCGGCGGAGGAGCTGGGCCACGAGGCTCGGATCGATCGCCGTGCCACCTCCTGCGACGCGGCGGATGGCGTCGGTGAGCTCGTCGATCCTCGAGAGCCGGTCCTTCAGGAGGTAGCCCAGGCCGCGGGCTTCGCCCTCGATGAGCCGGTAGGCGTACTCGACCTCGACGAACTGCGACAGGACGAGGATTCCGATCGAGGCATCGCGGGCCCGGATCGCGGCGGCCGCTCGGAGCCCCTCGTCGGTGTGCGTGGGGGGCATCCGGATGTCGACGACGACGACGTCGGGTCGGGTCCTGGCCACGGTCGCAAGGAGCCCCGCCGCGTCTCCCGCCGCGCCGACGACCTCGAAGCCCGCCTCGCGGAGGACCCGGACGAGGCCCTCACGGAGCAACAGTGCGTCCTCGGCGATGGCGACACGGAGGACGGGGTTGTCCCGACCCGCCGGCCCGCCCTCGTGAGCCGGGCCGCCCGCAGGGTCCGTCATGCCGGCACCGGGATCTCGGCGATCAGTCGGGTGCCTCGGCCAGGCGGACTGTGGATTGCCACCGTCCCGTTCAGGGCCCCGACGCGATCGACGAGGCCCTGGAGCCCGCTGCCGCGCCCGAGCTCGGCTCCGCCGAGGCCGTCGTCGGTGACGACGACCCGCAGGCGCGACGCGGCGAGTCCGATCTCCACGGTCGCGGCCTGGGCCGAGGCATGCCGGGCGATGTTCGCGAGGGCCTCGGCGACGACGAAGTAGGCGGTCGACTCGATGTCGCGGGGCAGGCGTTCGTCGAGGTCCGTGCGGGCACGAACGGGGATCGGGGCCCGGATGGCGAGCGACTCGACCGCGGGCCCGAGCCCGGCGTCGGTGAGAAGTGCCGGGAGGATGCCGCGGGCGAGCTCTCGGAGCTCGCCGATCGTCGCCTCGAGGTCGGTCCCGAGCGTCGTCAGCTCGCCCACGAGGGCCGCGTCGCCGGCGCGATCCGCCGCCATCCGCAGCCGCCCGAGCTCCATCGAGAGCGAGATGAGCCGCTGCTGTGCCCCATCGTGGAGGTCGCGCTCCACGCGCCGCCGCTCGGCGTCGCCCGCGGCGACGATGCGGGTCCGGGACGCTCGGACCTCGGCCAGCTGGCGCTCGACCTCGGCCGCGAGGCGCTGGTTGTCGGCCTCGAGGCGGAGGGAGGCCGCGATCGCCGACACCAGCCCCGGGTCGTCGAGGAGGCCGGGATCGTGGAGGAGCAGTCCGACGGGCGGCTCGTCGCCCTCCCCACCGAGCCTCGTGATCACCCGCCCCGGCGAGCCGGGAACAGGCTCTGGAACCGGCCGGCCATCGGCGTCGATGTAGCCGCCGCTCCCGTCGGCGAGCAGCAGGACGAGATCGGGATCGCGAAGCGCGCGGGCGAGGGCTGCCTGCGTTCGCCGCGGATCGCCGCCGCGCGGCACGCCCTGGAGCCCGACGACGAGCTCGGCGACCGCTTCGCGGGCGAGGCGCTCCTGGAGCAGGCCGACGAGCACGGCAACGGCGACGAGCATGTCCAGCACGTACGTTGCCGCGACGATCCGGCGGTCCTCGAACAGGTCCGGGGCGAACCCGATCCGGATCGCGCCGGTCGTCGCAACGCTCGCGGCCACGGCGACGCCGCCCAGCAGTGCCGGCACGAGCCGGCGACGCTCGGCGCGGCCGGCCGCACCGAACCGCCGGACGAGCAGCGCGATGACCGCGACCCCGAGGACGACGGTCGCCGCAAGCGAGACCGGACCGATCTCGTCGAGCGTTCGGGCGTTCGCGATGAAGGCGTCGACGGTCTCCGGGCAGGTGGTGCAGCCGTACCAGGAGAGCGGCCGCTCGAGGACGAGCCGGGCCACCGACCAGGCGAACTGGTCGACCAGCCATGCGCCGACGACGAGCCGGGCGACGCGCGAGTCGAGGCGGCCGGCCGGGTAGGCGAGCACAACCCAGGCGAGGAGCGGCTCGTAGAACCCCTGGAAGCTCGAGGCCAGGTGGCTGACCGTCTCGCCGCCGAGCAATCCATAGCTTCCGACGAACCAGGTGAAGCCCACGGCGACGAGCAGTGGGCCGATCCGATTCGCCGGCCGCTTCTGCCACGCGATGGTGCCGGCGACGAGGAACGACCAGCCGGCGAGGAGGTCGGCCACGCCGATGACCGGCGGACGGTGCCCGAACTCGGCCTGGCCGGCCGCGGAGACCGCCCCGAGGACGAGTCCGGCCACGAGGACCAGGAGGCGTCCGACGGTCATCGCGAGGCCCTGCCCCGGGCCGGCTGCCGTCATTCCTCGCCGCGTGTCCAGGGGTGGGATTCCACGACGATCGGGAGGATCGGATCCGGCGGGTCGAGGAGGTCGAACGTCGCGCTGCCGCCGTCCACGGCGTAGTCGAAGTGGAGGCCCTCGTCGCGATACTGCTCCGGGAACTCGGTGACCATCACGAGGTCGCCGCCCTCGACCCGCCACGTCCCGGAGAAGACGGGGGCGTTGATGGGGGCGTCGTCGAGGCTGACCTGGACCTGGGTCCACGTGCCGTCGGCCTCGAACGTCCAGGTGAACGTCCCGGAGTTCTCGTCGAGCAGGCCGGCGTCCGTGATACCGCCCGCGCGGAGATCGTCACGGGTGATCGTCGCGACCCACGCGCCGAGGAGCTCCGCCCCGGGGCCAGGGGAGCCCGACGGCTCGGCGGTGGGACCGGCAGACCCGGACGAACCGCAGCCGGCCAAGGCAAGGAGGAGCGAGCCCGCCACGATCGCGAGGGCCCGGCGGGACGACCGTGCCGCCCCATGGTGCCGACCGGCCGGCGTTCCTGAACGATCCATCTCGATGCCTCCTCGCGCTTCGGGTCACGGTACTGCCTCGACCATCACACGCGAGGGACCGGATGGGCTCGGGGCCAGCACCGATTCGAAGATCGGGGCTCGCCCGGTCGCGAGGACGTCGGGGCGGCGCCACGGTTGGCGCAGGCCCACCGCGATGGTGGGCCCACTGAATGGAGGGGCGCCATGCCTCGCATCCCAGGCCCCAGGGCC
>DASUMJ010000184.1:0-3508 GCA_036277775.1 Candidatus Limnocylindrales bacterium | reverse complement strand
CGAGACCGACCGCGAGGAGGACCACGAACAGCGGCAGGACCCAGCCCGCCGGCCCGCCGCCGCCCCTGTCCGACGGCTCGGTGGACGACCCGGGATCCGCCACGACCGTGATCCGCCGGAGCCCCGATTCGAAGAGGTCGTCACCCGTCGCGTCGGGAGCCGCGGCCGCCTGGAGCAGGTAGTCGCCGGCGGCGTCGAACGTCACCTGCGCCTCGTAGCGGCCCGCGCTCGCGTCGACGAGCCCGGCGCGGACGTCGGCCACGGTGTCGCCCCGCGGCACGCGGACCTGGAGCCAGATCCGGTCGGGAGGGACGAACCCCGGCTCGGGCCAGGCGATCCGGCCGCGGAGGCTCACCTCGATCGTCGTCGCCCGGCCGGCCAGCGGGGCGGCGACCGGGATCTCGACGGCGCTCACGGCGATCGCCGAGACCCGAACGCCCGGCGGCGGCCCGACGCCGAGGACCGGAACCGGCGCCTCCTGCGGTCCGCAGGCACCGGTGTCGTCGCACATCGTCCCGGGGAGCGTGATCTCGAGGTCGCCGACGCCGCCCTCCGGTACCTCGACGAGCGCGACGACGTGGCCCGGCCAGTCCTCGACCGCGTAGGCGAACGCCGGCGGGCCGTCGCCCGCGGCCGGATGGAGCCGGATCCGCATCGTCGCGCCGTGGACGGGCGCGTCGGCGGAGCGCAGCCAGATGAACGCGCCGATCCGGAGGTTCGTGCCGGCCGGGGCGTCGAGCCACAGCGGCTCGTCCAGCCACGCCTCGGCGCGGAGGTCGTTCTCCGGCGGCGGGATCGTGGCGTCTGGCGAGGCGGCCGCCGCATCGGGCGAGGCCGCGGCCGCGGCGGGTGCCCCCGCCGTACCCGCGCCGCCGAGCACGAGGGCCGCGGCGAGGAGCGCCAGGATGACGTGCAACCGGTCCATCGACCTCCTCTACACCCGGGCGGGCGCCGGCGTTCCCCGCGCTATGCTGCCGGGCATGAGCAACCTCATCGACATCATGGACGCGCCCCTCCTGAAGGTCTGGGGCGAGACCGTGAAGGCCCGCCGGGTCGAGGGCGAGCGGATCACGCTCGCGGTCGTCGAGCTCGGGCCGAACGCGGTCGTGCCGGAGCACCACCACGAGGCCGAGCAGCTCGGGATCGTCATCAGCGGCGAGATGCACTTCACGCTCGACGGCGAGACGCGGGTCCTCGGTCCCGGGGGCACGTGGCGGATCACGTCCGACCGCCCGCACGGCGTGACGGCCGGCCCGGACGGTGCCGTGGTCATCGACGTCTTCACCCCGACCCGGTCGGACTGGGATCGCCTCGAGGTCATCGAGGGCGAGACCCCGCGCTGGCCAATCCCCGACTGACGGTCGAGTGGCGCTCTACCAGATCCGGGAGCCCGAGGCCGAGCTGATCGCGCCGGTCGTGATCGCCGCGCTCGACGGCTGGGTCGACGCCGGGAGCGCCGCCACCGGCGCCGCGTCGCTGCTTGCCGGGACGGGCCGGATCGTGGCCGAGTTCGACGGCGACCAGCTCTTCGACTTCCGGGCCCGCCGCCCGACGCTCGAGATCGAGAACGGCAAGCCCGAACGCCTGACCTGGCCGACCCTCCAGATGCGGAGCCGGCGCCTCGGCGAGCGCGACATCCTCGTCCTCACCGGCGCCGAGCCGGACTTCCGGTGGCGGCGCTTCGCGTCCGAGGTCGTCGAGCTGGCGGAGAAGCTCCACGTCTCGCAGTGGATCAGCATCGGGGCGATCCCGGCGGCCGTGCCCCACACCCGGCCCGTGCCGATCCTCGGCACGTCGTCGCAGCCGGGCCTCCTCCGCGGCGACGTCCAGCCCGGCCCCGACGGCCTCCTCCGCGTCCCGGCGGCGTGCATCTCGGTCCTCGACATGGCGGTCTCGCGGGCCGGGATCCCGGCCGTCGGCTACTTCGCCCAGATCCCCCACTACGTCTCGGGCGAGTACCCGGGCGCCGCTGCGGAGCTGCTCCGGGCCATCGGCCGGCACCTCGACGTCGAGACGCCGCTCGGCGAGCTCGCGGACGAGGCCCGGACCCTCCGGAAGCGGCTCGACACCGCGGCCGCGCTCGACGAGAACACCCGCAACTACGTGGAGCGGCTCGAGGGCATGGTCGACGAGTCGCGGCTCCCCGCCGGCGACGACCTCATCGCCGACATCGAGCGATTCCTCCGCGACCGAGGCACCGAGATGGGTGGCGGCGGTCGCCCGAACTGAGGTCGGTTGGCGGGACTCGTGTCCCGGCGGGGCGGTCGCGATGCGCACGTCTGTTCGGTTCCGGGTATAGTTCCCGCCTTCGAGCTCGATGGGCGCTCCGGTCAGCGCCCCGGTCACTAACCGCTGATTTCGATCCACCCCCAGCCCTGACCGGGCCCCGCGGAAGCGCGGGAGGGCCCCGTCAGGAGCACACTCCCTTGTCATTCGATCGTCTCGGGCTGACGCCCGAGCTCCTCCGCGCTGTCGCGGACCAGGGCTACACCGAGCCCACCCCCATCCAGGCCCAGGTGATCCCGCACGTCCTGGCCGGCCGCGACGTGCTCGCGGGCGCCCAGACCGGCACCGGGAAGACCGCTGCCTTCGTCCTGCCGATCCTCCAGTACCTCCACGCGACCCCGGCCCCGCGGCCACCGGTTGCCGCGCGTCCCGGCCAGCCGCCGCGCCGGTTGCCCCTCGTCCTCGTCCTCGTCCCGACCCGCGAGCTCGCGCTCCAGGTCGAGGAGAGCGTCCGGACATACGGCGCCCGCCGGCCGGTCCGCTCCGTCGCGATCTACGGCGGCGTCGGCTACGAGCCCCAGTTCCGGGCCCTCCGCTCGGGCGCGGAGATCATCGTGGCGACCCCGGGCCGCCTGCTCGACCACCTGAACCAGCGAACCGCCGACCTGTCGGCGATCGAGGTCCTCGTCCTCGACGAGGCCGACCGGATGCTGGACATGGGCTTCATCCGGGACATCCGGAAGATCCTCGCGACGCTCCCGCCGAAGCGCCAGAACCTGCTCTTCTCGGCGACCTTCAACGACGAGATCAAGTCGCTCGCCGCCGGCTTCCTTCACGACCCTGCCCACGTCCAGTCGACGCCCCGCAACACGGCGACGACGCTCGTCCGGCAGCTCGTCATCCGGGTCGACCGCGAGCGCAAGCGCGACCTCCTCCGGGAGCTCGTCGCGTCCGGTCGCGTGGAGCAGGCGCTCGTCTTCACCCGGACGAAGCACGGCGCGAACCGGCTCGCCGAGCAGCTCGAGCGCGACGGCATCAAGGCCGCGGCGATCCACGGCAACCGCAGCCAGTCGCAGCGCGTCCGCGCGCTCAACGACTTCAAGGCCGGCCGGGTCGCGATCCTCGTCGCGACCGAGGTGGCCGCCCGAGGCATCGACATCGAGGAGCTGCCGCACGTCGTCAACTTCGAGCTGCCGATGGTCCCCGAGGACTACCTCCACCGGATCGGCCGGACCGGCCGGGCCGGCTCGGAAGGTGACGCGATCTCGCTCGTCTGCGTCGA
>DASUMJ010000183.1:0-6674 GCA_036277775.1 Candidatus Limnocylindrales bacterium | reverse complement strand
CCTCGAGCAGCCGATCGGCGAGCGTCGACTTCCCATGATCGATGTGGGCGATGATCGAGAAGTTGCGGAGGCGCGACTGGGGGATCGACACGAGCGGGGAGTCTAGTCCGCGCGCGGCCGGCGCGCCGCCGCGGCAACGGTCTGGTCGCTCATCTCCGCGCTCCCGACGGTGGTGTCATCGCGTCACGCCTGCATCAGCGCCAGCGCCCCGACGCCGAGCGCGATGACGGCGATGCCCGCGACCTGGACGCGGGTCAACCGCTCGCCGAACAGCAGGAACGCGAGGACGGCGGCGATCGCCGCGAACTGCGACGAGAGCACGGCCGCCGCGGCGACGCCGTACTGGGCGGCGGTCACGAAGAGGACCGTGCCCGCGGCTTCGAGGACACCCGACACGAGGACGAGCGGAAGCGCCCGGCGGCTGAGGCGGAGCCGGCCACGCAGGACGAGCGGCAGGGCGATGGCGAGGACCCCCACCATCCGGGAGGCGACGACGATCCAGCTGAGCGGCACGCTCCCGCCGATCCTGGCGCTGACGACGAGACCGATCGAGAAGACGGCGGCGGCGGACACGGCCAGCAGGACCGCCCGCCGGTTCATCGACGGGTCGTGGGTCCGGCGCCCCGCGGGCGATTCGGGCGGCGGGTCCGCCGCCCGCTCGATCGCGGCGAAGACGATCCCGACGGCAATGACCGCGAGGACGACCGCCGTCTCGGTGCTGATCGGGTCGCCGAGGGCGACCGCGATGATCGCCGCGACGGCGCCCTCCGTCGAGGTGATCGGGGCGACGATCGAGACCCGCCCGACGGAGAGCGCCAGGTAGGCGAGGAGCAGGCCTCCCGTGTACGACAGGCCGACGACGAGGAGACCGGCCACGAGCCAAGTGTCGAGCGGCGGCGCGGTAGGGATCGCGAGGGCGGCCGGGACGATCGCGACGACGACGCCGACGATCATCACCCAGGCGAGCACCGAGCTCGCGCCGATCATCCGGCTCGAACGCGAGGAGCACAGCGTGGCGACGGCCCAGGAGACGGCCGCTCCCAGGCCACCGACGATGGCGATCACCCGGGAAGTCTGACAGGCGGCGAGGCGCGCGGCCGATCGGGGCGCTTCTGGTACCATCCCTCTCCGCGCCCGGCGCCCCGCGCCCGCGCATCGACCAACCGACCCCGCACCGTGAGGTTCGCACCTTGGCCAAGACGCCCCGGACATGGACGGGCGCTCGCACGCCGTCGGGCCTGAAGCGCGTCCGATCCGCCGAGCGGCGGCACGCCATCCTCGGCCCTCGCCGCGCCACCGCGAAGACGCTCGTGAAGAACGCGCTGACCGCGGCCACCAACCCGAGCCAGGACGTCGACGCGCAGGTTGCGCTGACCGACGCCATCAGCGCGCTCGACCGCGCGGCGAAGGCCGGCGCCATCCACCCGAACGCGGCCGCGCGCCGCAAGTCCCGCCTCGTCCGCAAGGTCAACGCCGCGGGCGTCGGGCTCGCCGCCGGCTCCGCGCATGTCGCGAAGACCGTCGGCCGGGCCGCGGCCCAGAAGGCCGCCAAGGCCCGGATCGCGGCATCGAAGGCCGGCAAGGCCAAGGGCGCCCAGACGGCGGCCGGCAAGGCCCGCGCCGCGCTCAGCAAGTCGTCCCGAGCCGAGGCGGCAGCCGCCGCCGCGGCCGCGAAGGCCCCGGCCGCCGAGGCCAAGGCCGCGTCGAAGCCGGCGGGCAAGGCCTCGACGAAGACCGCGACGAAGGCCGCACCCAAGGCTGCGAAGTCGACCGCCAAGTCCGCCGCGGAGAAGCCGGCGGCCAAGGCAACTACGAAGAAGGCGCCGGCGAAGAAGGCCGCGAAGGCCTGACCCGCCCGCCGCCGGCTTCGCCCGACCG
Organism: Candidatus Limnocylindrales bacterium; assembly: GCA_036277775.1. Taxonomy (GTDB): domain Bacteria; phylum Chloroflexota; class Limnocylindria; order Limnocylindrales; family CSP1-4; genus UBA5189. The sequence goes on along the minus strand of DASUMJ010000183.1, from coordinate 4,796 downwards.
GATCGCAGGCACGACGCCCCGGCAGTCGCCGGGGCGTTCGGATTCCGGGGTCAGCGCTCCCGCGGCCGGGTGATCCCGTAGAGGGCGCCGCCGGCGATCCCGAAGCCGCTCGAGAGGAGCAGGAGCAGCCCCGCGGTGGACCACTGCTGGGCCCAGAAGTACGCCGAGAACGTCGCTGAATCGGTGACGCCGGCCTCGGCCAGGGCCTCCGGCTGCGCGTCGAGGTAGCGGCGATAGACGCAGTCGGCGCCGGTCTGGCACGTGATCCTGCCGCCCAGGCCGGGATCGCGATAGCCGTCGTCGGCGGCGAAGAAGAGCGCCTTGACTCCGAGCAGCAGCGCGGCGAGCGTCAGGCCCGTCACCACCCCGGCGAACGTCGCGTTCGCGAGGATCCGGGGCCACTCGCCGCGGCGGCGCCCGGACCGCGTGTCCGCGTAGTAGCCGATGAGCAGGCCCGCCGGCACGGACAGGAACCAGTAGACCGGCTCGACCGGGATCACGAGGAGGAAGCTCACTCCGATCGTGACGGCCATGCCGATCCCGACGAAGGCGGCCGTGATCGCGCCGCGGTCGACGACGCGGCCCAGCATCGAGCGATCCGCCGCCGGGGCGGCGGTCGGGGCCGTCACGCGCCGGTCACGCGCGCGTCGTGCCGCCGGCCAGCGCGAGCCGCCCGGGGTAGACGGCCGCGTCGCCGAGCTCCTCCTCGATCCGGAGGAGCCGGTTGTACTTCGCCACCCGCTCCGAGCGGGACGGCGCGCCGGTCTTGATCTGGCCGGTGCCCATCCCGACGACGAGGTCGGCGATCGTGGTGTCCTCGGTCTCGCCCGAGCGATGCGACACGACCGCGGTCCAGGCGGCCCGCCGGGCCGTCTCGATCGCCTGGACGGTCTCGGTCAGCGTCCCGATCTGGTTGAGCTTGACGAGCACCGAGTTCGCCGAGCGGGCGGCGATCCCCCGGCGGATCCGCTCCGGGTTCGTGACGAGGAGGTCGTCCCCGACGATCTGGAGCCGGTCGCCGAGGCGTCGCGTCAGCTCCGCCCAGCCGTCCCAGTCGTCCTCGGCGAGGCCGTCCTCGAGCGACACGATCGGATAGCGCTTCGCCCAGTCGGCCCACAGGTCGATCATCTCGCCGGAATCGAGGGTCCGGCCCTCCTTCGCGAGGACGTAGCGCGTCGGTGCGCCGTCCTCGCCGCTCCCGGCCTCGACGAGCTCGGTCGTCGCCGGGTCGAGCGCGATCGCGACGTGCTCCTCGGGCCGGTAGCCGGCGGCCTCGATCGCCCGGAGGATGATCTCGACGGCGGCCTGGTTGGATTCGAGCGACGGCGCGAAGCCGCCCTCGTCGCCCTGGCCGGTCGCATGCCCTTCGTCGTGGAGGAGCTTGCGGAGCGCGTTGAAGATCTCGGAGCCGGCTCGCAGGGCGTCGGAGAACGTGTCCACGCCGACCGGCATGACCATGAACTCCTGGAAGTCGGTCGAGCCCTGGGCGTGCTTGCCGCCGTTGAGGATGTTGAACATCGGCACGGGCAGCGTTCGAGCCCCGATCCCGCCGAGGTAGCGGTAGAGCGGCAGGTCGAGCGCAGCAGCGCTGGCGTGGGCCGCCGCGAGCGAGACCCCAAGGATCGCGTTCGCACCGAGACGGCCCTTGTTCGGCGATCCGTCGAGATCGATGAGCACGGCGTCGAGACCGGCCTGATCCGCCGCATCGAGCCCGGTCACCGCCGGGCCGATCTCCTCGATGACATGGCCGACCGCCTTGCGGACGCCCTTGCCGCCGTAGCGCTCGCGGTCGCCGTCCCGGAGCTCGACCGCCTCGTGGGCACCGGTCGACGCGCCCGACGGCACGGCCGCTCGACCGACCGCCCCGTCGGCGAGGACGACGTCGACCTCGATCGTGGGGTTGCCACGCGAATCGAGGATCTCGCGGGCCTCGACCAGCGAGATCGAGGTGTCGACGCTCATGCCGGCGCCCCTTCCGGGGCGCGGTCGGCGACGCGGTCGAGGAGAACGGCCACGCCGGGCAGCTCGCGCCCCTCGAGGAACTCGAGGCTCGCGCCGCCGCCGGTCGAGATGTGGGTGAACCGGGACGCCAGGCCCTGCTGCTGGATCGCGGCCACGGAGTCGCCGCCGCCGACGACGACGGTCGCGCCGGCGTCGCAGCGATCGGCGAGGAAGCGGGCGATCTGCTTCGTGCCGTGGGCGAACGACGGGATCTCGAAGACCCCGAGCGGCCCGTTCCAGACGACGGTCTTCGCCTCGGCGAGGGCCGCCTCCATGAGCTCGAGCGTCGCCTTGCCGACGTCGACGATGTGCCACGACGCCGGGATCTTCTCGGCCGGCAGGGTCTTGTACTCGGTGCCGCGGGTGACCTCCTTCGCGACGATCACGTCGACCGGGAGGATGACCCGGACCCCGCGGGCCTCGGCCGAGGCGAGGACGCGCCGCGCCTCGTCGACCATGTCGTGCTCGGCGAGGCTCTTGCCGACGGCCTTGCCCTGGGCGAGGAGGAAGGTGTTCGCCATCCCGCCGCCGAGGACGATGACGTCGACCTTCGAGACGAGGTTGTCGAGGACCTTGAGCTTGCCGGAGATCTTCGCGCCGCCGACGATCGCCGCGTAGGGCCGGGCCGGCGACTCGAGGAGGTTCGAGAGCTGGGCGATCTCCTGCTCCATGAGGAAGCCGGCGTAGGCCGGCAGGATCTTCGCGATCCCGGCGGTCGAGGCGTGGGCCCGGTGGGCCGTGCCGAACGCATCGTTCACGTAGATGTCGGCATAGGCCGCCAGCTGCTCGGCGAAGGCCGGGTCGTTCTTCTCCTCGGCCGCGTGGAATCGGAGGTTCTCGAGGAGCAGGACCTCGCCCGGCCGGAGGCGCTTCACGGCATCCACCGTGCCGATGCCGAGGGCGTCACCGGTGACCGGGACGTTCCGGTTCAGGAGCTGGCTCAGGCGCTCGGCGACCGGCCGGAGCCGGAGGCCGTCCTGGACCTTGCCGTCGGGCCGCCCGAGGTGGCTGGCGAGGATCACCTTCGCGCCCCGCGACAGCAGGTACTTGATCGTCGGCAGGGCGGCCCGGATCCGCGAGTCGTCGGTGACCTTGCCGTCGGCGAGGGGAACGTTGAAGTCGACGCGCACGAAGACGCGCTTTCCGGCGACATCGACGTCCCGGATCGTCATCTTGTCCATCTGCGTCCTTGTCTTCCTGGTCGGCCGGTGCGGCCGGGGGCGCCGGGTCTGGCCCGGGTCGGGGTTGGGTTCGGGCGGGCGGGCGTCAGGCGGCCGCGGCCGCGGGCAGCTTCGCCGCGATCATCGCGATGAGGTCGGCGCAGCGGCAGCTGTAGCCCCACTCGTTGTCGTACCAGGCGATGACCTTCACCATCGTCCCGCCGAGGACCATCGTGCTGGCGCTGTCGATGATCGAGGAGCGGGAATCGCCACGGAAATCGGAGGAGACGAGCGGCTCGTCGGACACGCCGAGGATGCCCTGCATCGGGCCGGCGGCGGCCGCGCGGAAGGCCTCGTTCAGCTCGTCGGGGCTCGTCTCGCGGCCGACGGTCGCGGTGAAGTCGACGACGCTGACCGTGGGGGTCGGGACCCGGAGGCTGAAGCCGTCGAACCGGCCCTTGAGGTCCGGGATGACGAGCGCCAGGGCCTTGGCCGCGCCGGTCGTCGTCGGGATGATGTTCTGGCCGGCCGCGCGGGCGCGGCGGGGATCCTTGTGGGCGACGTCGAGGATCCGCTGGTCGTTCGTGTACGAGTGGATCGTGTTCATCAGGCCGCGCTCGATGCCGACGAGGTCGTGGACGACCTTCGCCGCCGGGGCGAGGCAGTTCGTCGTGCAGCTGGCGTTGCTGATGATGTGGTGGCTCGCCGGGTCGTACTTCCCGTCGTTCACGCCGAGGACGATCGTGATGTCCTCGCCCTTGGCGGGGGCGCTGATGACGACCTTCTTCGCGCCGGCGTTCAGGTGGGCACGGGCCTTCTCGGCGTCGGTGAAGATGCCGGTCGACTCGAGGACGACGTCGACCCCGAGGTCGCCCCACGGCAGGGCCGCGGGATCCTTCTCCTTGAGGACCTTGATCTCGCGTCCGTCGATGATCAGGGCGTCATCGGTGTGATCGACCGTCCCGGGATAGGCACCGTACGTGGAATCGTGCTTGAACAGGAGCGCGTTCAGCTTCGTGTCGACGAGGTCGTTGACGGCCACGACCTCCACGCCGGGGGCGCGTTCGATGATGGCCTTCAGGGACTGGCGGCCGATGCGGCCGAACCCGTTGATCCCGACGCGAACGGTCATGATTCGGGAACCTCCATCGGGCGCCCGCATGCCGCCACGGCCGCAGGGCGAGCCCGGGTTGATCACGTGATTCGTACGGCCCGAGTCTAGCAGAGGGCCCTCCGGCGCCTCCTCCGTCAGTCGGCGCCGGTCACGTTGCGGACGGGTGGCGAATCGGGTCGGACGGCTCTTGCGGATTCCCGGCGAAGCGCCAGGAGCGGCACGGCCCCGACCAGCCCGACGTCGTCGCCGAGGGCCGCGCGAACGATCTCGACTCGATCGCGGGGGATCCGGAAGGCCGTCTCGCGGACGGCGGCACGAGCCGGCCCGAGGAGCCGCTCGCCCTGCGCCTCGGCCAGGCTGCCGCCGACGACGATCCGCTCCGGCGCGAAGACGTTCACGAGGCTCACGACGACCGCGGCGAACGCCGTGCGGGCACGCTCCAGGATCGCGACGGCCTCCGGGTCGCCGGCGTCGGCGGCCGCGGCGACGTCACGGCCCTCGAGGGGGCCGGGCGCCCGTGC
>DASUMJ010000182.1:0-6317 GCA_036277775.1 Candidatus Limnocylindrales bacterium | reverse complement strand
CCCGAGACCCTTCGGCGGGTCGCGGATTCGCTCCGCCGGGTCCACGATGGCCCGGCGATCCCGGGACTCTTCATGCCGTTCCGGATCGTCGAGGCGTACCGCGCCCTCGCGAAGGAGCGGGGCGTGCCCATCCCGGTCGAGTACGAGCTCGCGATGGCGATCGCCCGGCGGATCGAGCTCGCCCTCCTGGCCGCGCCGGTGGAGCTGCGGCCCTGCCACAACGACCTCCTGAACGCGAACTTCATCGACGACGGGCAGCGGATCCGGATCGTGGATTGGGAGTACGCGGGCCTCGGCGACCCGTTCTTCGACCTCGGCAACTTCTCCGTCAACCACGGCCTGGGGGTGGCCGAGGACGCCGCCCTCCTGGAGGCCTACGAGGGCGCGGTCCGCCCGGCCCGCGCCGCCCGCCTCCTCGTCATGCGGATCGCATCCGATTTCCGCGAGGCGATGTGGGGCGTCCTCCAGCAGGGGATCAGCACGCTCGATGTGGACTTCGTCGCCTACGCGACGGAGCATTTCGACCGGTTGCTCGCGAATGCCGCCACGCCGGCGTTCGAGCGGGCCCTCCGGGACGTGTCCGAGGGCTGACGCGGCCGGCCCGCCGATCGGTCAGCGGACCTCGTCCACGTCGGTCCACCACTGGCGACGATCGCCGATGCGGTCCCGCATCCGCCAGGCCAGGGGTTTCGGGACTGCGTCGATCGAGCGCTTCAGCTCGGCCGCCGCCCCGGTCGCCCGGATCCGCTGCCCGTCGTCAAGCTGGGGGTAGGCGGCGGCGAGCGATGCGACCTTCTCGAGGTTCATCGTCAGCGTCCGCCAGAGGCCCCAATCGTCGGCACACAGGGCCGCGATCCGCCCGACGTCGATCGTGTCCCGGTCGCCGCTGCCGAGCGGGTGATCGAGCAGCAGGAGGATGGCGTCGACGACGTCCTTCTCGTTGAGCTTCACGATCTGGAGCTTCGAGAGGAGCAGCTCGGCAAGGGGGATCGTCGGGCCGTCGGCCTCGAGCCGCCCGGCGAGCGGGATGACGTGACAGAACTCGAGGCGGTCGTAGAAGACATCGAGGTGGATCCGGGTGACCGGGTGCCGGAAGATCGCCCGATGGCCTTCGGACGTGATGAAGACGTCGCGGGCCTCGATGTAGCCGAGCCCGCCGATAGCCGCGGCGATCGCCCTGGCGTCGTCCCGGTAGGCGGCGAAGTCGATGTCGGCGTACGTGCGCTCGAAGGCCGGGAGGAGCGCGCGGGCCACCGGGCAGTGGAGCGCCACCCCGATCGAGCCGAGGACCCGGATCGGCGGGCCGCCGGCCCCGACCGCGGCGATCACCCGGTCGACCTCGCGCTCGAGGACGTCCCGATCGATCACGACGGCGGTCTGGTCGCGGGTCATGGGCGCTGGCGGCTCCGGGATCCGGGGACGGGGATTGCGGGATTGTAGGCGCGGAACCGGCCCGCGATCGCGGGGACCCGCACGCGCTCGCGCGCCCGCGGCACATTCCCGGTCCGCCGAGGCGCTACCGTACCGGGACCAACGCGGGTGGCGGGCATGCGCCCCGGTGCGAGGAGGGCGACTGCGGGTGGACCAGGCGCGGGTTGTCGTGATCGGCGGCGGCATCACCGGCTGCAGCGTCGCGCTCCACCTCGCCGAAGCCGGCTGGACGGACGTCCTCCTCGTCGAGAAGGCGCAGCTGACGGCCGGGTCCACGTGCCAGGCGGCCGGCCTCGTGACGATGTTCAACCCATCGAGCTCGATGCTCCGGTTCCGCCGCTACAGCGTGGAGCTCTACGAGCGGCTCGGGGTCTTCGAACGCGTCGGGAGCCTCCGCCTGGCGTCGTCACCCGAGCAGCTCCGGGAGCTCGAGCGGACCGCGTCGCGGGCCCGGGGGATCGGCCTGGACGCAGGGGTCATCCCGGCGGCGGCGGCGCGCGAGCTGATGCCCTCGATCTCGCCGGACTCCCTGTACGGGGCGGTGCACATCCCCGGCGACGGGCATCTCGATCCCCACACCGCCACCCACGCGGTCGCGGACGCCGCTCGGGGGCTCGGGGTACGGTTCCGGCTCAACACCCGCGTGACGGGGATCGAGCTCACGCCGCGGCGCGAGGTCCGGCGGGTCCTGACCGAGCACGGGCCGATCGAGACGGAGCTCGTCGTGAACGCGGCCGGCATGTGGGCGCCGCGGATCGCGGCGATGGTCGGGGCGTTCCTGCCGTCGACGCCGGTCGACCACCAGCACGTCGCCCTGAAGGCCGTGCCGGGCCACGAGCTCCCCCGCGACATGCCGTGCTTCCGGGACCCCGACAACCTCGTCTACGGCAAGAGCGAGCACGGCGGGATGGTCTTCGGCGGCTACGAGGCTGAGCCGCGGTCACGCTGGGAGGACGGGGTGCCGTGGGAGCATGCCGCGACGTCCCTCCCGCCCGACTGGGAGCGGTTCGGGCCGCTCATGGCCGGCGCGATCCGGCGGTTCCCGTTCCTCGCCGATGCCGAGGCGATCCGGCTCGTCTGCCACCCCGACGCGATGACGCCCGATGCGAACCCGCTCCTCGGGCCGATGCCGGGACTCCGCGGCTTCTGGGTCGCCGCCGGGCTCTCGCTGAACGGCTTCGGGGGTGGCGGGGGGATCGGTCGAGCGATCGCGGGCTGGATCACGGCCGGCGACCCGGGGGTGGACGTCGCGGCGTACCGCGCCTGGCGGTTCGCGGACACGTACCGCGACCCGACGTGGGCAGCGGCGCTGGCCCGCGAGACCTACGGCGACTACTACCGGCTTCGATTCCCGTACGACGCGGACGTCGCGGGGCGGCCGCGCCGGCTCTCGGCGCTCCACGGCCGGCTCCAGGAGGCCGGCGCCGTGTTCGGCACGAAGGCGGGATGGGAGCGGGCCGACCTCCACAGACCGGGGCGCCCGTGGACGCGGTCCGGGAGGGGGCCGCGGGCGAGCGGATGGGAGCGGCCCGACTGGCTCGATCGGGTCGGGGAGGAGCACCGTGCGGTCCGCGAGCGGATCGGGATCATCGACCTCTCCTCGTTCGGCAAGATCGAGGTCGCCGGGCCGGCCGCCCTCGGCCTGCTCCAGCGCGTCGCGGCGAACGACATCGATCGGCCGGTGGGAGCCGCCGTCTACACGCAGTTCCTCGACGAACGCGGCGGGATGCTGGCCGACGTCACGATCACGCGCCTCGCGACCGATCGCTTCCGCGTCCTCACCGGGGCGGGTTACCTCGCGGCCGACCTCGGCTGGATCCGGGCGAACGCCGAGCCCGGCGACGCGGTCGAGATCCGGGACGTCACCGACGACCTCGCGGTGATCGGCCTCTGGGGCCCGCGGGCCCGCGACGTCCTCGCCGGGGCCACGACCGACGACGTCTCGAACGCGGCGATCCCGCTTCGGGTCGCGCGGGAGGTCCGCATCGGAACGTCCGCCGCGGCGGTCCTCGCTACCCGGATCAGCTACGCCGGCGAGCTCGGCTGGGAGCTGGCCGTCGCGCCCGAGTCCGCGGTCGCGACATGGGATGCCCTCCTTGCCGCCGCCCGCGACACCGGGGCGGACCTCGAGCCGGTGGGCTACCGCGCGCTGGAGTCGCTCCGCCTCGAGAAGGGCTACCGCTACTACGGCGCCGAGCTCACGACCCGGGAATCGCCGTTCGAGGCGGGCATGGGGCCGTTCGTCCGGCTCGACAAGGGCGAGTTCATCGGGCGCGAGGCCCTCCGCCGCGAGCGGGACGCGAACCCGGACGGCCCGGCCCGCAGGCTCCGCACGCTGGCCATCGGTGGCGGCGACTGGCTGCCGATCTACGGCGGGGAGGCCGTCAGGATCGGGGGCGAGGTCGCCGGACGGCTCCGGAGCGCGGCGTTCGGATTCACCGTCGGGCGGACGGTCGGCACGACATACCTGCCGGCGTCAATCCCCGAGGGCACGGCGGTGGAGATTGACGTCTTCGGTGGCCGCGAGGCGGGCGTGGTGGCCGCCGACGTGCTCCACGACCCGACGGGCGCCCGGATGCGCGGCTAGGATCGGTCGGATGCGTCTCTTCCGGAAGGGCCAGCGGGGCACGAAGCTCTTCTACGCGACCGACGTCCACGGGTCGGAGCGGACCTGGAAGAAGTTCCTGAACGCGGCGAAGTTCTACGGCGCGGACGCCCTCGTGATGGGCGGCGACGTCATGGGCAAGCTCGCGATCCCGATCATCCGCGAGCCGGGCGGCACGTCCCGGGCGACGATCCACGGCCGCGTGGAGCGGGTCGACTCCGAGGCCGGCGTCGCCGCCCTTCGGGCCCGAATCGGCGACCTCGGCTTCTACGACGTCGCGATGGACGAGGACGAGTACCGGGCGACCCAGGCCGATCCCGACGCCATCGAGCAGCTCTTCGTCCGGCTTGCGACCGAACGGCTCGTCCGCTGGATCGATCTTGCCGAGACGCGTCTCGCAGGGACGGGGATCAAGGTCTACGCGACGGGCGGCAACGACGACCTGACCGAGGTCATGGCGGTCATGGACCGGCCGGGTACCCAGGCCTTCGTCGCCTGCGAGGACCGGGCCGTCCCCATCGACGACGAGCACGTGATGATCAGCATGCCGTACGTCAACCCGACCCCGTGGCGGACGCCGCGTGAGGCCGAGGAGCCCGAGCTCGCGGCGAGGATCGAGGCGATGGCCGCGGGGTTCGGCGACCACGCGAAGGTCATCTTCAACTTCCACGCGCCGCCCGTGGACTCGACCCTTGACACCTGCCCGATGCTCGATGCGTCCACCGACCCGCCGAGCCAGGTCGTGCGGGGCGGACAGCAGGTCCTGTACGGCGCGGGGAGCACCGCCATTCGCGCGTCCATCGAGCGCTACCAGCCCATGCTCGGGCTGCACGGCCACATCCACGAATCGCAGGCCGCGGCCCGGCTCGGCCGGACGGTCTGCGTAAACCCCGGCAGCGAGTACGGAGAGGGGATCCTCCGGGGCTGCCTCATCACGATCGCCGACGGCAAGGTGACGAGCTACCAGATGACCGCCGGCTGACGGCGACGCCCGTGAGGGCGGGCGAGAACCCGCGATCCGGTGCCCAAGCCGGGTGTCGCGGGCCGAGGGAGGTGCGATCGGAGGTTCGGTCCCGCGTCATGGGCGGTCCCGGAGGGGGACCGCAGTCCCTTCGGTTTCCCGTATCGAGGTGATGGCATGGCGACTGCTGCAACCACGATGCCCGAGGTCTTCGTCCGGAAGTCCTCCGGCCTCGTCCGGGTGATGTCCCCGCGGTCGGCGTTCGTCTACAACGTCCTGACCATGGGGCTGATCTTCCCCTGGACGTACCTCTGGGCACCGGGCGCGCTGCCGGGAGGGCAGCTCGTCTGGGGAATCCTCCTCGCGATGGTCCTCGAGATCCCGATCGCCCTCGCGTACGTCTGGCTCTCCACGGCGCTGCCGCGGTCCGGCGGCGACTACGTCTTCCAGAGCCGCGTCCTTGGCGGCGGCATCGGGTTCACGCTCGTCTTCTCCGGCTTCGTGATCTGGATCCTCCAGTGGGTGGCGCTCTCGGGCTGGCTCCTCTCCGCCCTCGGGTTCGCACCGCTCTTCCTGGGGCTCGGGGCCGCGACCGGGAGCACCGCGCTCGTCGACCTCGCCACGTGGTTCACGACCGGCCAGGGTGTCGTCGTGACGAGCATCGCGAACGCGCTCGTGGCGATGCTGATCCTCACGTCCGGCTTCAAGAACTACGTCCGGCTCCAGCGCGTGATGTGGGTCGCGATCCTCGTCTCCTTCGCGACGATGCTCATCGTCCTCTTCACGACCGCGACGGCCGACGTCCCCGGACGCCTCGACGCCTTCTCGGCGGCGATCGGCGGGTCCGCGACATTCCACGCCGACGCGATCGCCGCGGCCCAGGCCGGCGGCGTGGAGCTGAACCCCGCGTTCAGCCTCCTCGCGACGCTGCTCATCGCCCCGATCGCCTGGACCTCGCTCCAGTGGGCTACGTACTCGGCCCAGCAGAACGGCGAGATCAAGTCGGCTGGGTCCTTCCGCGACCAGCTCTTCATCATCGTCGGCTCGCTCGTGCTGACCGGACTGCTCCTTGCGCTGCTGGCCTTCGTCCTGGAGCGGACGATCGGGACCGAGTTCCTGCTCATCGCCGGGGCGGGCTATTGGGGCGCGGCGGACGTCTCGCTCGCGGGGTCGTACCTGTGGCCGAACATCATCGCCACGGCCCTCGCGAACAACCCGATCGTCACGATCGTCATCGCCGCTGGCTTCATCCTGAACGCCCACCAGATCGTCCACAACTGCTACATCGGGATGACCCGGGTCATGGTCGCGATGAGCCTC
>DASUMJ010000181.1:0-8605 GCA_036277775.1 Candidatus Limnocylindrales bacterium | reverse complement strand
TGGACGGGGACCCGGAGCAGGTCCGGGTGCGTCCGGAGGATCTGGACCTGGGCCCGGACCATTGCGTCGAGATCGGTGAAGGCGCCGAAGACGAGCGCCGTCGCATGGCGCGTCGACGCGGCCACGCGCTCGCGGAGCGTCGTCTCGCTCGCGCCGTGGAGGCCGCACTGCGTGTGGGCGATGACGACGATCTCGCGGGTGCCGAGGAGCTGCTGGCTGACGACGAGCGACCGGACGGCGTCCTCGGTGGCGAACCCGCCCGCGTTCCGGATGATGTGGGCGTCGCCGACCCGCAGCCCGAGCGCGTCCTCGACATCGATCCGGGCGTCCATGCAGGCGAGGATCGCGAGCCCGGCGAGGGGCGCGGCGGTGAGCGCCGACCGGTCGAACGACTCGGTGAAGCGGGCGTTCTCCTCGAGGATCCGGTCGTACTCGCTCGTCATGGCTGCATCGGCTCGCTGGGAACTATAGCCATGAGCAGCGTGGTCGCTCGGCGTCCGGCAGTCGTTCTGGGATGGCGGGGGATGGTAGGCTCGGCGGCAATTCGGAAGGCGCGGCACCCGCGAGCACGGAGGTCCATTCGATGCGACACGATCCGGCGTCCGAACTCCTGCTGAAGCCTGGCCACGGGCTGAGAGCGCTCCGCGGGCGAATCGCGGCAGTGCTCGCGATCGGGGCTCTCACCGTCGCTGCCTGCGGCACTGGGGCGAGCCCGAGCAGTGACTATCCGACGGGCCCGATCACGATGGTGGTGCCCTTCGCCGCCGGCGGCCCCACGGACACCGTCACCCGGCTCGTCGCCGAGCCGATGTCCGAGACGCTCGGCCAGGACATCGTCGTCCAGAACGTCGCCGGGGCCGGAGGGACCCTCGCGGCCGGTCAGGTTGCTGAAGCCGACGCGGACGGCTACACGGTGCTCATGCACCACATCGGGATGTCGACGGCGCCGTCGCTGTACCTGAACCTGCCGTACGAACCGCTCGTCGACTTCAAGACGGTGGGCCTCGTCACCGAGGTTCCGATGACGATCATCGGGCGCCCGGACTTCGAGCCCGACACCCTCGAGGAGCTCATCCAGTACGTGAAGGACAACGCCGACACCGTCACGTACGCGAACGCCGGCGTCGGCGCTGCATCGCACCTCTGCGGGCTGCTGTTCATGAGCGCGATCGACACCCAGATCACGGAGGTCGAGTACGACGGCACGGGCCCGGCGATGGAGGATCTCGCCGGCAGCCAGGTCGACTTCATGTGCGACCAGACGACGAACACGACCGAGCAGATCACCGGCGGGAACGTCAAGGCCTATGCCATCACGAGCCCGGAACGCAACGACGCCCTGCCCGACGTGCCGACGACGACGGAGGCCGGCCTGCCGGATCTCCAGGTAAGCGTCTGGCACGGGCTGTACGTGCCCAAGGACACCCCGGACGCCGCCGTCCAGGCACTCACGGCCGCACTGCAGGACGCCCTGACGGACCAGAACGTCATCGACCAGTTCGCGGCGCTCGGCACGACCCCGGTCAGCGCGGACCAGGCGACTCCCGAGGCACACACCGCGAAGCTGCAGGCCCAGATCGAGCTCTGGCGGACGACCCTGGAGGCTGCCGGGGTGGAGCCCCAGTAAGCCCAGACATCGGGGGCGGGGCGGACCATCGGCCCCGTCCCGCCTTGCCGTCACGGTGGATCCTGCTGGCACTGAGAGCCCGGCCATGCCACGATCGCTGAAGGACGTCGTCGCCGGAACGCTGTTCGTCTTGTTCGGGCTGGGGTTCGCGCTCGGCTCGCTCGAGTACGAGACCGGCTCCGCCGCCCGGATGGGCCCGGGTTACTTCCCGCTCGTGCTTGGCGGTCTCCTCACGGCGCTGGGCGGCCTCATCGTGGCGCGGGGCTTCACCGGCGGCGAGGAGGGCCCGATCGGCGGCGTCTCGTGGCGCGCAGTCGGCTTCATCCTGGCCGCGGTCCTCGTCTTCGGCGTGACCGTCCGAGGGCTCGGCCTCCTGCCCGCGACGTTCATCGCTGCGGTGCTGTCGGCGCTCGCGAGCCGCCGCACGTCGGTCGTGAACGTCGCGCTGATCAGCGTCGGGCTGACGGTCGCTTCGATGCTCATCTTCGTGGTGGCGCTGAGCCTGCGGCTGCCACTCGTCGGCCCCTGGCTGCGGTTCTAGACCACGATGGATCTCATCGGCAACCTGGCGCTCGGGCTCTCGACCGCCCTCACGCCGGAGAACCTGCTCTTCTGCTTCATCGGCGTCCTCCTCGGGACGCTCGTGGGAGTCCTGCCGGGGATCGGGCCGACCGCCACGATCGCCATGCTCCTCCCGATCACCTTCACGCTCCAGCCGGTCACGTCCCTGATCATGATCGCGGGCATCTACTACGGCGCCCAGTACGGCGGCTCGACGACGGCGATCCTCATCAACCTGCCGGGCGAATCGTCGGCGGCCGTGACCGCGATCGACGGCCACGAGATGGCCCGCGCAGGCCGGGCCGGGCCGGCGCTCGCGACGGCGGCGATCGGTTCGTTCGTCGCCGGGACCGTCGCGACCCTCGTCGTCATCCTGTTCGCCCCGGCGCTCGCTTCGGCGGCCCTGAAGTTCGGCTCGGCAGAGTTCTTCTCGCTCGTCGTCCTCGGCCTGATCGCTTCGATCACCCTCGCCCGAGGGTCGACCCTCAAGGCCCTTGCGATGATCGTCCTCGGACTGCTCTTCAGCCTGGTCGGCCAGGATCTCTACACGGCGACGCCACGGTTCACGTTCGGAGCCCGCGAGCTCTTCTCGGGGATCAACTTCGTCTCGGTCGCGGTCGGGATGTTCGGCGTGGCGGAGGTGCTGCGGAACCTCGAGGACGAGACGACCCGGACGGCCCTGATCCGGACGGTGAAGGGCCTCTGGCTCACTCGCGACGACCGGCGGCGGATCGTCTGGCCGGTGGTTCGCGGGACCGCCCTCGGCTCGGCCCTCGGGGTGCTGCCGGGGGCCGGCCACGTGCTCGCCTCGTTCGCGTCCTACTCTCTCGAGAAGCGCGTCTCGAAGACGCCCAAGGAGTTCGGCCACGGGGCGATCGAGGGCGTCGCCGGCCCCGAGTCGGCGAACAACGCGGCGGCCCAGACGTCGTTCATCCCCCTCCTGACGCTCGGCCTGCCCGCCCACCCCGTGATGGCGCTGATGGTCGGCGCGTTCATCATCCAGGGCATCATCCCCGGACCCAACGTCATCGAGAAGGAGCCTGCGCTCTTCTGGGGCCTCGTCGTCTCGATGTGGGTTGGGAACCTGATGCTGGTCCTGCTGAACCTGCCGCTGATCGGGTTGTGGGTGCGGCTGCTGACGGTCCCGTACAGCATCCTCTTCCCGGCGATCATCGTCTTCGCCGGGATCGGCACGTACTCGCTGAGCAGCAACGCGTTCGACATCTACGCGATCGCGTTCTTCGGGATCCTCGGCTACGCCCTGCTCAAGCTCGGCTGTGAGCCGGCGCCCCTGCTGCTCGGGTTCGTGCTCGGGCCGCTCCTGGAGCAGCACCTCCGACGCGCGCTCATCATCTCGCAGGGCGACTTCTCGATCTTCCTGACCCGGCCGGTCTCGGCAGCCCTCCTCGTCGCGGCAGCGATCGCCCTCGTCCTGGCCGTGCTGCCCTCGATCCGACGGACGCGCGAGATCGTGTTCCAGGAGGAGGACCCAGTCTGAGCCGGGTCCCGCTCCGCCGCGTCAGGCGCTTGCGGAAGTACCACCCGGCCCCGTGTATCGGTCGATGATCTCGCCGATCGTCAGCTGACCGTAGCGCTCGTCGAGCTGGTCGCGTGCGATCCGCCACATCGTCCGGAGCGGGCGCGGCCCGGAGCGGTCGAGCTCCGCCAGGCGCATCCGGCCGAATCGCTCGATTCCGGGCACCGATCGGAGGTCGCTGGCGAGGGCCTCGGCCGCCTCGTCGAGGGTCGAGGTCCGGCCGAGCGTCGCGCTGCGGGTCCTGGCGGCGGCCGCGGCCGCTCGCTCGGTAGCCGTCTCGATCTCCGCCCGGCCGGCCCGGGACATGACCTCGGCGGCCCGCCGGAACGCCGCGCTCGGATCGGGCGTCGGGGCCGCCGGCGCGGCCGAAGTCGCGACCTCGGCCGGTTCCGAGGCAGCGGGCGTCGAGGAGGTGCCGGCCGCTGCCGCCGTCGCGGCCGCCGCAGGAGCGGCGCTGGTCGAGGCGGTCACCTCGGGCACCTCGGGAGCCGAGGCTGCGCTGGGAGTCGGTGCCGGGGCGCCCCGGCCGCCGGCCGGGGAACGGGGCGTGCGTGGCCGGCTCGAGCCGCCGCCACCGCCACCGCCGCCGCCACGGGACCCGCCGGAGCCGCCCGTGCCGCCGCCGCCCGAGCCGCCCGAGCCGCCGGAGCCGCCGGAGCCGCCCATCCCGCCGCTCCCGCTGGACCCGCCGAGGGCCGTGCCGAGGAGTGCCGGGACGTCGATGCCGGTCAGGCCCTTCACCGCCGCGCTCGCCTCGGTCATCGTCCGGGTGGTGTTCTTCACCATCTCGGAGGCGCCGTCGGTCGAGAGGATCGTCAGGTTGTCGATGTTGCCCATCGGCTCGGCCGCCGCGCGCACGATCTCCGGGAGCATCGAGAGGACCGTCTGGATGACGGCGGCCTCGTTGAACTGGCGGTAGGCCTCGGCCCGGAGCGCCAGGGCCTTCGCCTCGGCCTCGCCCTTCGAGAGGACGATCCCGGCCTCGGCGTTGCCCTCGAGCGTCGTCTGCTTGGCCGTCGCCTCGGCGTTCACCTCGGTGACGCGGGCCTGCGCCTCGCCCTTCATCACCTGGATCGAGGCTTCCGCCTGGCCGGCGAGGCGGACCCGCTCCGCATCCGCCTGGGCGGCGGCAATCCGGGACAGCTTCTCGCCCTCGGCGCGCTTCACCTGGGCGTCGGCGTCGGCCTCCGCCGGCCGGATGGTGGAGGCGATGAGCTCCTTCTGGGTCCGGTCGGCCTCGAGCTGGGCCAGCTCCGTCTGCTTCCGGACGACCTCCTGGGTCGCCTCGGCCTGGGCCAGCGGGCCGGACTGGGCGGCCTTGGCGTTGGCGGCCGCGGTGAGCGACTCGACCTCGGCCTGGCGGAGCGAGACGTCGCGTGAGGCGTTCAGCTTGACCTGCTGGGCCTCGGCCTCCCGGACCGCGGCCTCCTGGTCCGCGGTGGCCTTCGCCATCCGCGCGTCGCGCTCGCGGCGGGCGGTCTCCTGCTGCCCGATGAGGTCCATGTAGCCGACCTCGTCGCGGATCGCCTGGATCGTGAAGTTGTCGATCGTCAGGCCCGACGTGGCGAGGTCGCTGCGGGCCGCGCTCTGGACCTCCTGCTGGAACTTGGCCCGGTCGTAGTTCAGCTCCTCGACGGTCAGGGTGCCGACGATCGATCGGAGCGAGCCCTCGAGGACGTTCTTCACGATCGAATCGATCTGGTCCTCGCGCTCGAGGAACCGTTCGGCGGCCGCCCGGATCGACTCCTCGTCGCTGCCGATCTTGACCGTCGCGACGCCCTGGACCGCGACCTTGATGCCCTGCTTCGTGACCGCGTCCGAGAGCTGGACGTTGATCTGGCGGGCGCTGAGGTGGAGCCGGCCGACCTTGTGGACGAGCGGCAGGACGATGACGCCCTGGCCACGGACGACCTTGAGCCCGGTCTGCCCCGCGGGCCCCTGCTCCCGGCGGCCGCTGATGATCAGGGCCTCGTTGGCGCCGGCAACCTTGTAGCGGCTGCCGAGGTACGCCACGACGAGGACGAGGATGACGACGACGAGGAGGACGGGGATCACGCCGCTCCCCACGAAATCGAACAGGCTGGAGATGTCAGGCACGGTCCCTCTCCCTCTCGGTGGCGCGCGAGCTCAGGTGGCGGATGGGGTGGTGATCGGCTCGACGACGAGCCCGGTCCCGGCGGTGGCGGTGACCCGGACGGGCGTGCCGGCGGGAATGTCGGTCGCTGCGGTTGCCGCGATCTCGTGGGTCTGGCCCTCGGCCCGGACGTAGACGGTGCCGAGCCGGCCGGCCGGGATCGCGACGCTCACCGAGGCCTCGCGGCCGACGAGGTCGGCGACCGAGAAGGGACGCGGCCCCTCGGCCCTGCGGAGCGCCCGGAACATCCCGTACGCGACGCCGAAGCCGACGCCGCCGAAACCGACGCCGACGAGCGCCGCCTGGCCGCCGTGGATGTCGAAGACCTGGGTCGCGAAGAGGCCACCGACGCCGAACATCGCGATGAACGCGAGGAGCGGCGGCATGAGCGACACGCCGCCGATGTCGAAGCCGATGTGGAGCGAGTCGAGGATGCCGCCGAGGATGTCGTCGACGAGGACCGTGACGAGCAGCAGGCCGCCGCCGACGAGCGTGGCGAGGACGAAGACGAGGTCCTCGATCGGGATCGTGATCGTGGGCACGCGACGCACTCCCTCTGCCCTGGCGGCGGGTTCTCCCTCCTGACGCCGGGCGCCATCGAACGTTGCATGCGGGCCGTCGCCGGGCCGGAGGTCCGCCGCGGCGCGAGGTGCCGCGGTGTCACGCCGACGGCAAGGCGCAGGATACCCCGCCGGCCCGCGGTCGGGCAGCCCGGGCGGTCAGTCGTCGGGGCCGAAGAGGACGTCGAGCCAGCTGTCGATCGGGCTCCGGACGGTGGTGTCCGCGCCCAGGCGGACCGAGGCCGAGCCCGGGGCGTCGGCGGCGAGCGGCGGTGCGTTCGCGGCCAGGGCGAACGGGATCTCCTGGGCCGTGCCGAGCCGGTAGGCGCGGGCGGCGAGATCGATGTAACGCGACCCCTGGATCGTCTCAAGCTCCTCTTCCATGGCCGCGACCTCGTCCCGGAGCGCGGCGTTGGCGGCGCGGAGCTCGTCGGCCCGCGCCGACGCGGCGGATGCCTCCGCGACCTGGCGGCCGAAGGAGACGAGCACCCAGGCGAGGACGATCCCGGCCGCGATGAGGACGAGGCGACGTGGCGCGATTCCGGGCATCGGCAGCGCGGCGGCCTCGAGGGCCGGCCCATCCGCCTGCGGCTCGCCAACCGCGCGGGCCGGGGCGGCGGCCCGGCCGGCCGCGCCGGCACGCGCCCGGAGGAAGGCCGGAACCGCGGCAAGATCGCCGTCGCCGCCGTCGGGGGTCGCGTCGGGCGGCTCGGGTGTGGTGGGGGCCGGCATCCGGCCGAGGGTAGCTAACGGGTTACCGGTGTGTCAACCGCCAATCGGCAGGTCGGCGTGGTCGCGTCGTGTGCCAGCCAAGGTGGCACGCGCAGGGTCCAGGCTCCGCTACACTGCCGCGCATCGAACGGGTGTTCTCTTTGGGAGTCGCCGCCATGCGGACCTATGCCCCCGCCACCACCGCCACCGTCCTCGAGCGACTCCTCGAGGAACCTTCGCTCCGTGCGTCGGTGCTCCACCACGAGGTCATCCCGCCGCGCGACGCGGACAGCGTCTCGTTTCCCGAGTGGCTCGACGATCGGATCGTCGACGGGCTGCGCTCGCGCGGCATCGACGGGCTCTACCGTCATCAGGCGGAGGCGATCGAGTCGGTGCACGGCGGCGAGGACGTCGTGGTCGTCACCCCGACCGCGTCGGGCAAGACGCTCTGCTACACGCTCCCGGTCCTCCAGGCGCTCGCCGAGGACCCGTCGGCGCGGGCGCTCTTCCTCTTCCCGACCAAGGCGCTCGGCCAGGACCAGGTCGCGGAGTTCATGGGCCTTGCCCGGGCGAGCTCGCTCGACGTGGCCGCGGCAACCTACGACGGGGACACCCCGGCGCCCATCCGGTCGGCGATCCGCACGGCCGGGCAGGTCGTCGTCACGAACCCGGACATGCTCCACTCGGCGATCCTCCCCCATCACACGAAGTGGTTCCAGCTCTTCGAGCAGGTCCGGGTCATCGTCATCGACGAGCTCCACACCTATCGCGGTGTCTTCGGCAGCCACGTTGCGAACGTCCTGCGGCGGCTCCTGCGCCTCTGCCGCCATTACGGGTCGAACCCGGTCATCGTCTGCGCCTCGGCGACGATCGGGAACCCGGCCGAGCTCGCGGCCCAGCTGACCGGGCGCAGCCCGAAGCTCATCGACCGCAACGGCGCACCGCGGGGCGAGCGGCACGTCCTCCTCGTGAACCCGCCCATCCTCGACCCGGCCACCGGCGCCCGGACCTCGGCCCTGACGCACGCCCAGCGCTGGGCCCTGCCGTTCCTCCGGGCGGGCCGCCAGACGATCGTCTTCGGCAAGGCGCGGGTCGCGGTCGAGATCCTGCTGACCGGCCTTCGCGAGGCCCTTCGCGAGCACCTCGGGCCGCGGTCGCGGATCCGCGGCTATCGCGGCGGCTACCTGCCGACCGAGCGTCGGTCGATCGAGCGCGGGCTCCGGGACGGCGAGATCCTCGGCGTCGTCTCCACGAACGCCCTCGAGCTCGGTGTCGACATCGGCTCCCTCGACGTTTCAGTCCTGGCTGGCTACCCGGGGTCCGTCGCGGGGACGTGGCAGCAGCTCGGCCGCGCGGGGCGGCGGCTCGAGCCATCGGTCGGGATCCTCGTCGCCTCGGCCTCGCCCGTGGACCAGTACGTCATCCACCACCCCGAGTTCCTCCTCGAGCGCTCGCCCGAGGAGGCCCGGATCGAT
>DASUMJ010000180.1:0-3032 GCA_036277775.1 Candidatus Limnocylindrales bacterium | reverse complement strand
CGTCCGCGGTGATCGAGCCGCCCCACGGGCCCCGGTACGCGTTCGGATCGGCCGGGTCGAGCCGCCGCCCGGGGATCGGCAGCCGGTGGATGACCGTCCGGAAGTCGACCGCGCGGTCGCCGGCGAACACGCGGAACTCGTGCTCGACCCCGACGAGGGGTGCCGCGGCCGCCCGAGGTCGCGCCTCGACGGCGCGCGCGAACGCGGCGCTCAGCGAATCCGCCGGGGCCCGGCGGAACGGGAGGGTCACGGGACGTGGTGGACGCGGTGCGCCGTGGCGGTCCGGGACGCGCCCGGGATCAGCTCGCTCCCGCCGGTCCTGCCGGTCCCGCCGTCCCGCCTCGATCGGCGACGTCGGCCTCGATGGCCTCCTCGGCCACCTCGTTCGCCCGGCGCAGCTCCTTGACCTCGCGGTACTTCAGGTACGTGTCCATCCAGGCGTTCACCGTCTCGGGTGAGCCCTTGATGGCATCGAGCGGGATCGCGTCAAGCGTCAGGAGCGGATCGTCCGCCCCGAGGTTGCCCTTCTCGCCCAATGTGCCGCCCTCCCCCTTGGTTGCCGTCCCCACCGAGGTCGCGATGCTACCTGCCTGAAGACGCGCGGACCAGCCCTAACCGCAACACCGGCGGCTACCATCGACCGATGGACACGCCCCGACTGACCGTTGCGCTGACGTTCGACCACGATGCGATCTCGGACAGCGTCCGACGCGGCGACCCGCCGGTGAAGCTGTCGCACGGCGAGTTCGGGCCGCGCGTCGGCGCGCCCCGGATCCTGGAGCTGCTCGCCCGAGAGGCGATCCCGAGCACCTGGTTCGTGCCGGGGCACACGCTCGTCACGTTCCCGGAATCGATCGAGGCGATCCTCGCCGGCGGCCACGAGCTCGCCTGCCACGGCTGGTACCACGAGGACTTCGCGGAGCTGCCGCCTGATGAGCAGCGCGGCATCCTCGAGCACTCCGTCAGCGCCGTCCGGGAGACGACCGGTGCGCCGCCGAAGGGCTACCGGGCACCGTACTGGGCGCTCGGGCCCGAGACGCTGCGGCTCGTCGAAGACGCGGGCTTCGCCTACGACTCCTCGCTCATGGCCGACGACTACCGGCTCTACCGGGTGCGCCACGGCGACCGTCACTCGGTCGCCGACGGGACGGCCTTCGGGGAGGCCGGGGCGCTCGTCGAGGTCCCCGTCTACTGGGGTCTCGACGACTGGCCGATCTTCGAGCCCGGACCGAGCCGCGACGGGCTCGCGGCGCCGTCCCGCGTCCTCGAGATCTGGACCGGCGAGCTCGGCTACGCATACGAGCACACCCTCGGCGGCCTGCTCACGGTGACGATGCACCCCGAGTGCATCGGCCGGGGCCATCGAATGGCGCTGCTGGAGCAGTTCATCGGTGCGTGCCGGGCCCTGCCGGGCGTGGCCTTCGCCCGCCTCGACGCCTACGTCGACGGCTGGCTGGCGGCGGGCTAGCAGCCGGCGGTCACCGCTCGCCCAGCCCCGCGAGGTCGCGTGCGCGGGCCAGCACGGCCGTGAACATCGGTGTCGTCAGCCTGCCGGTGAACGTGTTCTGCTGGCTCGGGTGAAACGAGCCGACGAGGATCCGGCGCCCGATCGAGACCTCCGCACCGTGCCCGAACCGCGGGCGCGGCCGCGGGACCGGCGCGCCGGCGGCGGCGAGGACGCGGAGCACGGCGTCCCAGCCGAACTGGCCGAGTGCCACGACGACGGTCGCGGTGTCGAGGATCTCGAGCTCCCGGGCCAGGAACGGCGCGCAGGCGTCGCGCTCGTCGATCGTCGGCTTGTTCAGGGGCGGCGCGCATCGGACGGCCGCCGCGATCCGGACCCCGGACAGCGTCAGGCCGTCGTCGGCCCGACGGCTCGACGCCCGGTCCGCCAGGCCGAGCTCGAAGAGCGCCGACCAGAGGAAGTCGCCCGATGCGTCACCGGTGAAGACCCGACCCGTCCGGTTGCCGCCGTGGGCCGCCGGCGCGAGCCCCACGATGACGAGCCTCGCGTCAGGGTCGCCGAAGCCCGGCAGCGGCCGGCCCCAGTACGGCTCGTCGCGGTAGCGGGCGACCTTCTCGCGCGCGACCTGCTCCCGCCAGGCGACGAGGCGCGGGCAGCGCCGGCACTCGACGATCTCGGCGCGGAGCGCCTCGAGGGCAGCGGCCCGCGCCGCGCGGGGACGCTCATCGGCCTCCGTCACTTCAGGAGCACGCGATCGAGCCGCTTCGACGTGATCCACAGTCCGACGAGGCCGAGGGCCGCCAGGTAGACGACGTGGACGAGCATTTCCGGACCGGCCACGCCGACCGTCAGCCCGCGGATGAGCGCCACGCCCTGGTAGAGCGGCGACCACGCGACGATCTCCCGGATCCCGTCGGGGTAGGTCTCGATCGGGTAGAAGGTGGCCGAGAAGAGGAACATCGGCAGGACGACGATGTTGATGAGGTCGAAGTCCTGGGGCGTCCGCATGAACGACGTCGCCGCCATCCCGACCGCGCCCGCCGCGAACCCGAGGAGCAGCGCCGCCGGCAGGGCGAGGATCGCGAGCGGCGATGCGAGGAGGCCCATGACCCAGAGCACCGCGAGGAACCCGACCGCGTACAGCCCGCCCCGGATGAGCGCCCAGAGGATCTCGCCCACCGCCACGTCCCGGACGGTGAGCGGCGTGGCGAGGATCGACTGGAACGTCCGGTTGTAGTTGAGCTTGAAGAAGAAGTTGAAGGTCGCCTCGGCGACCGCGCCGTTCATCGCACCGGTCGCGAGGAGGGCCGGGGCGATGAACATCGCGTACGGGATCGGCTCGCCGCCGGGGCCGGTCACGTCGCCGACGAGGCGCCCCAGCCCGTACCCGATGCCGAGCAGGTAGAAGAGCGGCTCGAAGAACCCGGAGACGAGGATCGTCCACGTCCGCCGATACACGAACAGGTTCCGCTCGATGAGGTGCCAGGCCCGGAGGTCCCGGATCGGGCGGGCCGCAGCCGTGAGCGCGCTCATGCCGCGAGCTTCTCCCGGACGTTGCGGGCGAAGA
>DASUMJ010000179.1:0-14520 GCA_036277775.1 Candidatus Limnocylindrales bacterium | reverse complement strand
GCCGCCGGATCCGGCCGCGCCGAAGGCGGGACCCGGGATCGCGACGGCGAGGACGGCGATGGCCGCAATGAGGCGACCACGTCGGGGCACGGTGCGCGGGGTACGCACGATCGGTCCTCCAAGCTTGATGGACCCGCACGGAGCGACGGGTCTCATGGGAGTGAGCGCCCATGTTGCCCCCGGTCACCGATCCCCGCCAGCCCGACGCGCTCTCCACGGTCCCCAGCGGTGCGCGGGTGCACCGGAAATGCGGTCCGGGGCGGTCCGGAGGGGTCGCCTTACCCGCCGCTGACGATTCGGCGCGGCGCCGTGGTGGTTTGCCGGCGCGCCCGCGGGCAGGGTTGCAGCAGGCGTCCGAGTGGGCGCCGCGTATCGGGATCGAGGCCCATGCCACGTCGACATTGCCGCCGCCGGATGCTCACGCTTGCGGCGCTTGCCGTGCTCGCATTCACCGTCGTCGCCGCGGGCTGCGGTCGGCGTCCGTCGGCGAGCGTCACCTCCGGCGCGCCCGGTGAATCGCCGGCAGCGAGCGCGGCGGGGGGACCGGTCGCCGGCCAGCCGGGCGTCGGATCGCCGTCGTCACCGCCGGCGAGCGCCGACGCGTCGACGGGGCCAACGCCGGGCGCCACGGACTCGGCGACGCCCCCGCCGGACGCGGCGACGCCCGTCGCCACGCCGGCGCCCGCGCCATTCACCCCGCCGGACCTGACCGCCATCCAGCACCTGCTCGACGAGCTCGACGCCGCGCTCGGCGCCGACGCCACGGCCGGCAACGACGAAGGGAGTGTTCCATGACTCGCACCACGAACCGCCCCGCCCCGCGTACGCGGACCGCCCGGATCGCCCGGATCGCGGGCCTGCTCGCCGCGCTCGGCGTCGCGCTCACGGTCGCCGCAGCCCCGGTCCTGGCGGCGCCGCGGCCCGCGACCCAGGCCGGCGCCGGCCAGCTGGCCCAGGCCGAGGAGCTCACCGCGCGACATCGCTGTGCCGCCGCATGGCGAGCCGCGGCGGCCGAGCCGACGGTCGCGAACTACCAGGCCGTGGGGTTCTGCGAGATCGATCGCCGGCTCGCGACGATCGATCGGCTCGGGAGCGCGATCGAGGATGCCCGGGCCCTGACCGACGACCACCAGCGTGCCCTCGAGCAGATCCTCGACGACGCGGCGACAGGCCTGCGCGAGCTGCGCGCCGAGATCGAGGCCGACGCGTCGCTCGCCGAGCTGCGCGAGGACATCCGCAGCATCTTCGAGGACTTCCGGATCTACGTCCTCGTCGTCCGCCAGGTCTGGCTCGTCGTCGCTGCGGACACGGTGGACGCGGCCGGTGCGGCGCTCGGGGAGACGGGCGCGGACCTCGCGGTCCTCATCGAACGAGCCGAAGCCGCCGGCCAGGACGTGACCGAGGCCGTCGAGCACCATGCGGCGATGGAGGCCGCGGTCGCCGCGGCGCTCGCCGCCGTCGACGGTGTGGCCGACGACGTCCTGCCGCTGACCCCCGCCGACTGGAACGACGGGACCGCCGGCCCGATCCTCCGCGCGGCCCGGCAGGCGATCGCCGATGCCCGGGCCGACCTCCGGACCGCGATGACCGAGGCCCGCCAGGTCGTCGCGGCGCTCGCGGGCTAGGGCCCGGAGCGCGTCGCGCGTCGCACCAGGCCGCCGGGTTCCTCCGTTCGAGGATGCCCGGCGGCCGATCCCGGCGAGCGTAGACTCCCGACCGATGAAGACGATCCTCGTCGTCGACGACGCGCCGAACATCGTCGAGCTCGTCAGGCTCTACCTCGAGGGCGCGGGCTTCGCGACGGTCGTGGCGACCGACGGAACCTCCGCGGTGGAGCTCCACCGGAAGCACCGGCCCGATCTCGTGATCCTCGACCTGATGCTGCCGGGCATGGACGGCTTCGAGGTCTGCCGGGCCATCCGGCGCGAGGCCGACACGCCGGTCCTGATGCTCACCGCGCGGACCGACGACGTCGACGCGATCGTCGGCCTGGAGCTGGGCGCCGACGACTACGTCACGAAGCCGTTCAACCCGCGCGCGCTCGTCGCCCGTGTGAAGGCGATCCTCCGCCGGACCGACGGGACCGTCCGGCTGGGCAGGCCGATCGAGGTCGGGTCGCTCCGGATCGAGCCCCGCCGGCGCGAGGTCGCCGTCGCCGGGCGCTCGGTCGAGCTTCGGGCGCGCGAGTTCGACCTCCTCGCGGCGCTCGCCCGCGACCCGGGCGTCGTCCTCAGCCGCGAGGCGCTCCTCGAGGACGTCTGGGGTACCGACTTCGCCGGCGAGACCCGAACGGTCGACGTCCACGTCTCGGAGCTCCGGAAGAAGCTCGGGCCGGACGGCCCGACGATCGAATCCGTGCGCGGCATCGGGTACCGCCTGATCGCCGATGCCTGACCGGGTCTCGGCGCGGATCGCGGTCGCGTTCGTCGCGGTCGGGCTCGTCGCGGCGCTGGCGGTCGGTGCCGGGCTGTTCGTGGCGCTTCGGACGCTCCACCAGGAGGCGACGATCAGCGCCCTCGGCGACGTCGCCCAGCCGGTCCTCGCCCGGGTCCGGACGGTGACGGCCGCCGCCGAGCTGCGGCCGGCCCTGACCGCGATCAAGGCCGATCTTCGCCCCGAGATCGAGCTCTACGCGATCGCCGGGCGGCGCGTCGTTGCGGCCGAGGACGGCGGCGCGATCGCCGAGGTCGGGAGCATCGAGATCGGCCCGGCCGTCAAGGTCGGGGAGGCGGTCGGCGGGCAGCTCCTGACCGCCGATGGGTCGAGGCTGCTCTACTCGGCGACGGTCGTGCGCCGCGAGGGGCTCGTCGCCGGCCCGATCGCGATCGTGCTGACGGTGCCGGACGCGTCCGGGGCGATGGCCCTTCGGGACCTCCTCCGGGTGCTGCCCGCCGTGGCGATCGTCACCACCCTCATCGCGATCCCGATCGCCTGGCTCCTCTCGCGCTCGATCACGCGGCCGCTTCGCCGCCTGGCGGAGGCCACCTCGGTCGTGCCGGCGGCTGGTGCCACGCCGACCCCGCCGCTCAGGCCCGAAGGTCCGCGCGAGATCCGCGAGCTCACCCATCGATTCAATGCCATGGCCGCCGAGCTCGATCGCACCCGAGCTGAGGAGCGCGAGCTGCTCGCGAACATCCGGCACGATCTCCGGACGCCGCTGACGGTCGTGGCCGGCTTTGCCGAGGCACTCCGCGACGGAACGGCCACGGCCGCGGGATCCGATGGCGCCGCCCGGGCCGGGGAGGCGATCGCCCAGGAGGCGGAGCGGATGGGCCGGCTCGTCGACGACCTCCGCTCGATCGACGAGCTCGGGACGGGCGGTGTCGCGCTCCGGCCCGAGGCACTGGATCCGGGCGCGCTCGTGGCCGACGCCGTCGCACGGTTCGCGCCGCGGGCGGCGGCAGCCGGCGTGGCGCTGCGGGCCGACTCGGACCCGGGCCTGGTGCTCGCCGCGGACCGCGCCGCCGTCGAGCGGATCCTCGGCAACCTCGTCGACAACGCCCTCGCGGTCTCGCGGCCCGGCGGGCAGGTGCTCGCGGAGGCACGGCTCGCCGCCGGCGGAGCGGTGGCGCTCCGGATCAGTGACGACGGCCCGGGCTTCCCGGCCGGCTCCCTCGAGCGCGCGTTCGATCGCTTCTACCGTGCCGACCCGGCCCGCACCGGATCGGGCACCGGGCTGGGCCTGTCGATCGTCCGCGCGCTCGCCCGGGCCCACGGCGGCGACGCGGTCGCGGAGAACCTCGCGCCGACAGGCGCCCGCGTCACCGTCACGCTCCCGGCCGTGGCGGTGGACCGGTTCGCGGCCACGCCCGCCACGACCGACGGCGCGCCGTCCCCATCCTGGCGCTGAGGCTGCGAGACGGCCGGAGCCGCTCGCCGCGGTCCCGCGCCACCCATCCTTGCGACGGAGGCGGAGCCCTCGCCACGTGGCGTTGCCCGGGAGGCATGGATTCCGAGCCGGCTCGTCACCGTGTTGTCGGGCAGTCACGCTCCTGGCGGTCTTCCCCCTCCCGGGTCGCCGAAATCGGGCAGGGCCATGCCTGGCGGTCACGTGTCTGGCGATCGAGGTCCGAATTCGCTGTTCCCTGGGCACACGCGCCGCCGGTCGGTCGCGGGCGAGCAGCTAGACGAGCGCCACCGAGCCGTCACCGTCGGGGCTCGGCTCGACCCGGCCCACGCGCCAGTGCGCCACGCCGCGGGCGTCGAGCCCGGCCTCGAGCGTCGAGATCGCGGTCGGCGCGACGGCGGCGAGGAGGCCGCCGGAGGTCTGCGGATCGTGGGCGAGCGTCACGAGCTCGGGCGTGACGTCCTCGCCGACGGCCAGCGCCGGCAGGACGAACCGCCGGTTGTGCGCCGCGCCGCCGGTCTCCACGCCGGCCGCGGCGAGGGCCACCGCGCCGTCCATCGCCGGCACGCCCTCGACCTCGAACACGAACCGCGTCCCGGAGGCCCGTGCCATCTCGAGCCCGTGGCCCAGGAGCCCGAACCCGGTGACATCGGTGGCGGCCGCCACCCCGACCTCGGTCAGCGCCTCGGATGCGTCGAGGTTGAGCCGGCGCATCCAGTCGATCGCGCCGGCCAGCTCGCCGTCAGAGGTCCGCCCCTGCCGCCGTCCACTGACGAGGAGCCCGGTCCCGAGCGGCTTCGTCAGAAGGAGGATGTCCCCCGGCCGGGCTCCGCCCTTCCGAAGGAGCTGGTCGGGGTGGGCGACGCCGACGACCGCGAGGCCGTACTTGGGCTCGGGGTCGCGAATGGTGTGGCCGCCGGCGAGGATGCCACCGGCCTCGCGGACCTTCGCGGCCGCGCCTTCGAGGATCGCGCGGAACGCGTCGCGCGGCAGGTCTTCCGGCATGGCCGCGACGGACAGGGCGAAGAGGACCTTCCCGCCCATCGCGAAGACGTCGGACAGGGCGTTCGCGGCCGCGATCTCGCCGTACGTCCGCGGGTCGTCCACGATCGGCGGGAAGAAGTCGACCGTCCCGATCACGGCCAGGCTCGGGGCGACGAGATGGACCGCGGCGTCGTCCGGCGGCTCCAGGCCGGCGATGAGCCCCTCGGGCCCGGCTTCCCCCTCCACGACCCCCAGCCCGGCGAGGACGTCGGTCAGCGCGTCCGCCCCGAGCTTCGCCGCGCAGCCGCCGCACTCGGTCAGCTCGGTCAGGCGGATCGACGGCACGGGGCCCGGGATCGGGACGTCAGGAGACATCGCGCGATGATAGGGCCGGATCCGCGGGGACTACGATGGGCGGCGTGCCGCGGCGAGTGGTGGGTGCGCTGATCGTGAGCGTCATATCCCTTGCCGCGTGCGGCCTCGGTGGCCCGGGGACGTTCGAGGGCCGGATCGCACCCGGCCCGCTCGTCGTGACCGACGAGTCGCGAACGATCGCGAGCGTCGATTTCGCGCCGATCTCGTCGGTCGAGGTCGACCTCGGGGGCGTCGCTGCCGTCCCCGACGCGCCGAAGAAGCTCGCGATCGGCTGGGTCGTGGGCGGCTGCGGCGGGCCGTCGAGCATGGTCGTAACCGGGTCGTTCGAGTCGATCGAGATTGCGATCCGGTCGCCGCGCTGCAGCGAGCAGCGCGCGCGGGATGTCCAGATCCACCTGGTCTTCGCCCGGCCGATCGACCCTGGGGACGTCAGGGTCGACGTCACGTACGGGCCGATCGCGGCCGGGACCGCCGTGCGGCGCACCGGCTAGCATCAGCCCGGGAGTGGGTTCGGGCCGGTGCCCGGCCCGGTCTTCAAAACCGGTGGCGCGGCGCCCGGCGTCGCGCGGTGGGTTCGACTCCCATGCGCTCCCGCCACGCCTGCGAGGTCGACCGCGTGTCCGATGAGCTCCATCAACCCGCCACCGAGGACGGCCCCGACTGGGCGGCCTACTACCGGCATACCTTGGGCCGGGAGCCTCGGCCGCTCTTCGTGAAGGGCATGGCGGCGCTCCAGGCCGCGGGCATCACCGCGGGCGACGCGGTCGAGATCGGGTTCGGCGACGGGACGGAGACGATGGCGCTCCTGGAGGCCGGCTGGCGGGTGGTCGCGGTCGATGCGGCGCCGGATGCGGCGGAGGTCCTCCGCGGCCGCGTCGACGGCGCCCGTGCGGACCGTCTCGAGATCCGCACGGAATCCGCTGAGACCGCGAGCCTGCCGCCGTTCGACCTCCTGTATGCCGGCTACGCCCTCTCGTTCATCCCGCCCGCGGCCTTCCGTCGCTTCTGGCGTCGGGTCCGAGCCCAGCTCCGGCCGGGCGGCTTCCTCGTCGTCAACATCTTCGGCGTCCGCGACACGTGGGCCGGCGAACCCGGCAAGACGTTCGTCGCGCGCGACGAGGTCTTCCGGATGCTCCAGGGGCTGGAGGTCGTCAGCCTCGACGAGGAGGACCAGGACGGCGACTCGTTCACGGGCCCGAAGCACTGGCACGTCTTCGACATCGTCGCCCGGCGACCCCTCGCGGTTCCGGCATGACCCGGCCACCGAGCGTGGAGCGGGTCCTCGCCGCAGCACGCCCGAGGACGAGCGACCGTGATCCGGACGCCGTCCTCGCCGCCGCCCGCGAGGTCGTCGACGGCGAGCGGGCGCGGCTGGCGGCCGGCGAGCCGGCACGGGACGTCGACGCGCTCGGGGCGGCGGTCGTGGCGGTCCTCCAGGGCTTCGACGGCCCGGCCGGGCCTGGCGCCGGGCCCTCCGACGGCAGGGCCGCGCAGGCCGCAGGGCCGACCCTCGTCATCAACGCGACCGGCGTCGTCGTCCACACGAACCTGGGTCGCGCGGCGTGGCCACGCGCGGCGATCGAGGCCGCCCGCCGGGCGGCCGAGGGCCCGGTCCTCCTCGAGCTGGACCGCGCCACCGGCCGGCGCGGGTCCCGCGACCGCGCCGCCGAGGCGCAC
Organism: Candidatus Limnocylindrales bacterium; assembly: GCA_036277775.1. Taxonomy (GTDB): domain Bacteria; phylum Chloroflexota; class Limnocylindria; order Limnocylindrales; family CSP1-4; genus UBA5189. The sequence continues at coordinate 7,637 of DASUMJ010000179.1, read as the reverse complement.
CTCGTCGCCCTGACCGGCGCCGAGGACGCGCTCGTCGTCACGAACAACGCCGCGGCCATCGCCCTCGGCGTGGGCCTCGCGGGTCGCGGCGGCGGCGTGGCCGTGTCCCGCGGCGAGCTCGTCGAGATCGGCGGCGGCGTCCGGATCCCTGAGATCCTGCGGCGGGCAGGCGTCCGCCTCGTCGAGGTCGGGACGACGAACCGGACCCGCGTCGCCGACTTCGAGGCCGTCCTCGCCGACCCGAAGGCCCGCGTCCGGGTCGTCCTCCGGGTGCACCCCTCGAACTTCGTCCAGACCGGGTTCGTCGAGTCGCCCGAGCCGGCGGCGCTGGCCGCTGCGGCCCACCGGCACGGGGCGATCGTCGTCGACGACCTCGGCAGCGGCGCGCTCCTGCCGACCGAACGGGTCGGCCTGGCCCACGAGCCGATGCCGCGCGAGCGGCTCGCGGACGGCGCCGACCTCGTCACGTTCTCGGGCGACAAGCTCGTCGGCGGGCCGCAAGCCGGGCTGATCGTCGGCAGCGGAGCGCTCATCGCGCGCCTCCGCCGCGACCCGCTCGCCCGCGCGATGCGCCCCGACAAGACGATCCTCGCGGCCGTCGCGGCGACCCTGGCGCTCTACCGGGCCGGCACGGCGACCGCGGAGATCCCCGTCTGGCGGATGCTCGCGATCCCGGTCGACGCGCTCCGGAGCCGCGCCGAGGCGCTCGTGGCGGCACTCCCCGACGGGTCGGCCGAGGTCGTCGAGATCGAAGCCACCGTGGGCGGGGGCTCGGTGCCGGGCGGGGTGCTGCCGTCGATCGGGGTGGCCCTCGCCGCCGCGAGCGGGCGGGACGCCGTCGACCTCGTCACCGAGCTGCGGTCGGGCGATCCCTGCGTGATCGCCAGGATCGAGCGCGACCTCGTCGTCCTCGATCTCCGGACCGTGGCGCCCGCCGACGACCCGGCGCTGGCCGCGGCGATCGGTCGCGCCCTCGACGCGGCCTCGGGGAGCTGAGCCGGCGATGACCATCGTCATCGGCACGGCCGGCCACATCGACCACGGCAAGACGTCGCTCCTCCGCGCCCTCACCGGCATCGATGCCGACCGCCTCCCCGAGGAGCAGCGACGGGGCATGACGATCGACGTCGGCTACGCCCACCTCGACCTCGAGGACGGGACCTCGATCGACTTCGTCGACGTGCCGGGGCACGACGCCCTCATCGGCAACATGCTGGTCGGGGCGGGCGAGATCGATGCGACGCTCCTCGTCGTCGCGACCGACGACGGGATCCGGGCCCAGACGCTCGAGCACCTCGGGCTCCTCGACGCGCTCGGGATCCACGACGGCCTCGCGGTCGTGACGAAGGTCGACGTGGCCGGTGACGCGCGGGCGGCCGATGTCGCCCGTGACGTGGCCGCGCTCCTGGCGCCGACGTCGCTCGCGGGGGCCGGCGTCCTCCTCGCGTCGGCGACGAGCGGGGCGGGGATCGGGGCGGTCCGGACGGCGATCGTCGGACTTCGCGATCGGGTGGCAGCCCGGCAGGCCGGCCTGCCCGAGGGTCCCACGCGCCTCGCGATCGACCGGTCGTTCACGGTCAAGGGTCGCGGTGCGGTGGTCACCGGCACGCTCCGGGGCGGCCCGATCCGGGCCGGCGACCGGCTCCGGCTGCTTCCCGCCGGGGCCGAGATCCGCGTCCGCGGGCTCCAGGTCCACCACGCCCCTGTGGCCGTGGCGGACGCGGGTCGCGTGGCGGTGAACGTGGCCGGCGCGGAGCCGGGGGACCTCGTTCGGGGCGCGGTCCTCGTCTCGGGAGGCGATGGCGTCGTGTCCACGGCCCGGCTCCTCGTCGCGCTCGCCCCGCCGATGGCGAGCCCGGCCGGGTGGCGGGGCGCCGGGCAGCCCACGGCCGCGCGGCCCGACGGGCGGTCCGCGGCCGCTCCGGCGTGGCCGCCGCGCGACGGCGCCACACTCCGGCTCCACGTCGGAACGGCGGCGGTCGATGCCCGCGTGGGTCGCCGCGGTCGCGAGGCGGCCGGGCTTCCCGACGGCCGGGTGACGGCGCTCCTCCGCCTGGCCGACCCGGTCGCGACCTTCGCCGGTGAGCGGGCGGTCCTCCGGCGGCCCTCGCCCGGCGATCTCGTCGCCGGCGTGACGGTGCTCGACACGGATCCCGCGAGCGGTGCCGCGCGACGCCGGGCGTCCCCCGAGCGGCTCGCGACGCTCGCCGCGGCGATCGACGAGCGCGACCACGACGCCGCGCTCGACGCCCGCCTCGGGCTCCACGGGATCGAGGCGTCGGACCGCGGGCTCGCCCTCGCGCCGGACGTGCGGGCGGTGCTCGAGGCCGCGGCCCTCGACGCGGTCGCGGCCGACGGGGCTGCCGCGCCCCTGTCCGCGGGCTTGCCGGCGTCGTCGCTCCGGTCGGCTGTCCGGGCGGCACTTCGCCGGCAGGTGCGCCTCCGGCGCGACGATGCCGCCGCCGTCGAGGCGGGGATCGCGAAGATGCTCGACGACCTCGTCGTCCGCCGCCGCCTCGCCCGCGACGGCGACCGGTTCCGGGACCCGACCCGGCCCTCCGGCCCGCCGCCCGCGCTGGCGGCGGCGATGGACCGGCTCGTGGCCCTGCTCGACGTGCCGGCGCCGCCGGACCTGTCCGCTGCGGCTCGTGATGCCGGCTGCCCACCCGAGGGGATCCGCGACCTGGAGGCGGCCGGCCGGATCGTCCGCGTGGACGCGGACCTGGCCTGGTCGGCACCGGCGTTCCAGCGCCTCGCGGCCGTCGCCCTCGAGCTCGCACGCCGCGGGCCCCTCGCGCCGGCCGCCCTCCGCGACGCCACCGGGACGAGCCGGCGGGTCGTCATGCCGCTGCTCGAGGACCTCAACCGGCGCGGGCTCCTGACCCGGACGGCGGCCGGCCACGTGCCGGGGCCGCGTGCGCCACGCGAACCGGCGGCCCGCCGGTGACGGATCGCCCGGCCCCGCTCGACGATGTCACCGCGATCGTCCTGGCCGGCGGCCGGTCCGCGCGATTCGGTGCGGACAAGCTCGCGGCCGAGCTCGACGGCCGGCCGCTGCTCCAGCACGCGATCGCGGCCGTCACCGAGGTCGCGGGCAGCGTGGTCGTCGTCGCGGCCCCGGACGGCCACCCCGTGATCCCCGCCGGGGCGGCAGTGGGCGTCCAGCTGGTTCGCGACCCGGAGCCGTTCGGCGGGCCCCTCGTCGGCCTCGCGACGGCGCTCGCGGCAACCGCGACGCCGATCGCGATCGTCGTCGGCGGCGACATGCCGCGACTGTCGCCGGCCGTGCTCCGGCGGCTCGTGGCGTCGGTGTCGCCGTCGCGGCCCGCCGTCCACCTCGAGGTCCCGGGCCGGATCCAGCCACTGCCGATGGCGCTCGACGCCGTCGCGGCCCGAGGTGCCGCAGCCGACGTCGTCGGTCGCGGCGGGCGGTCGCTCCGCGAGCTGCTCCGCGAGCTCGACGCCGCCGCGATCCCGGCCCCGGTCTGGCTGGCGCTCGATCCGTCCGGCGGCACGATCGTGGACGTCGACCGCCCGGCCGACCTCGCGTCGGCGCGGCCGACAGGGGACCGGCGGCGCCGACCCAGGTCGTAGACTCCGGCGATGGATCCCGCGATCCGCGCCCTCTTCGCACCCGAGCCCGGGTCGACCTACCTCGACTCGGCGACCTACGGACTGCCGCCCGAGCCGACGCTCCGGGTCATGCGCGAGGCGCTCGATGCCTGGACGGCCGGTACCGCCAACTGGATCGAGGACTGGGACAGGGTCGGCGAACGCGGCCGGGCGGCCTTCGCGGCGCTCCTCGGCGTGGACGCGGGGCGGGTCGCGCTCGTGCCGGCCACCTCGGCCGGTGTCGGGGTCGTCGCCGCGGAGCTGACGGCGGCCGACGACGTCGTCGTCCCGGCGGACGAGTTCACGTCCGTCCTCTTCCCGCTCCTCGTCGCGCGGGACCGCGGCGTGCCCGTTCGCGAGGTCGAGTTCGATCGGCTCGTCGACGAGATCCGGCCGGGCACCACGCTCGTTGCCTGCACCCTCGTCCAGATGCAGACCGGCCGGACGGCTCCGATCCGGGCGATCGTCGAACGGGCCGCCGAGGTCGGCGCGCGCGTCCTCCTCGATGCCACGCAGGGAATCCCGTTCGTCGGGCTCGGCGACCTCGTCGACCGGATCGACTACCTGTTCGTCTCCGCCTACAAGCACCTCCTCTGCCCGCGTGGGGTCGCGTTCATGGCCCTCCGACCCGACCACGTGGGACGCCTCGCCCCGATCCTCGCCAACTGGAGGGCTGCCGATCGGCCGTACGGCCGGTTCTTCGGCGGCCCGCTGACGCTCGCCCCGGACGCGGCGATGTACGACGTCTCGCTCGCCTGGCTGGCATGGTCCGGCGCGGCCGAGTCGCTCGAGCTCCTCGTCCGGTGGCAGGCCGATGGCGCCCTGGACGAGCCGATGCACCTCGCCCGTGATCTCGCCGAGGGCCTGGGCCTGCCGTGGGGCGGCAGCTCGCTCGTCTGCGCCCCGATCGACGACGCGGACGCCGCTCGCGCGGCCCTCGCCGCGGCCCGGATCCGGGCGTCGTTCCGGGGGACCGGGATCCGCCTCTCCACCCACGTCTACAACGATGCCGCGGACGTGGCCCGGGCGATCGACGCCCTCGCGCCGGTGGTCGCCCCGCAGGTGACGGCGGCGCCGGCCGGACGACGAGGCTGAGGTGCCCGGACCGGCCCTCAGCCGTTGAACGGCGCCGCCGGCCGCCACGCCGGGGCGGAGCGGCCGAACCGCGCCCCCGGGCCGGGCCACCGTCGTCGGATGGCGGCCACGAGCGCCACGAGCCCCCGGTGGCAGCGCCGGGATCGCCTTGCGGCTCAGCCCTCGAGGGCCGGCGCCTCGTGGACGAGCTCGCCGCCGACGATCGTGGCCACGACCTTCGTCGCGGCGAGAGCGCCAGCCCGCCCGAGATCGATGCCCTCGAGATCGCGGTCCAGGACGACGACGTCCGCCAGCCGCCCGACCCCGAGCCAGCCCGCCTCGTCCTGACGGTTCACGAACGCCGAGCCGACGGTGAACGCGGCGAGGGCATCGTCGAGGGAGAGCCGCTCCGACGGCAGGAAGGCCTCGCCGGCCTCGTTCTCGGGCCAGACCCGCCGGACGGCGACCTCGAGCTGTGGGAAGGGATCGGCGGTGCTCACCGTCCAGTCGGACCCGAACGCGAGGCGCGCGCCGGCCCGGAGCAGCGACCCGAACGGGTACTGCCACGCCGTCCGCTCCGGTCCGAGGATCGGGATCGTCAGCTCGTCCATCTGCGACTCGTGGACGGCCCAGAGGGGCTGGCCGTTCGCGACGACGTCGAGGGCCCGGAACCGCGGCACGTCCGACGGGTGGATCACCTGGATGTGGGCGATGTGGTGGCGCCCGTCGCGGGCGCCATTGGCCAGGCGGGCCGCCTCGATCGCGTCGAGCGATTCGCGGACGCCGCGGTCGCCGATCGCGTGGAAGTGGAGCTGGAACCCGCGGGCATCGAGGTCGACGGCCAGGGAACGCAGGACGCCCGGATCGAAGTTCAGGGTGCCGGTGCCGCCGTCGGGCTCGCCGCCGGTGCCGAGGTACGGGTCCAGCATCGCGGCGGTCCGGCTCTCGATGATCCCGTCGACGAAGAACTTCACGGCCGTTGCCGCGAGGCGACCGGCTCCGGGCCGCCCGGGTCCCTCCGCGACCGTCTCCGCCGCGACGACATCCCGAGCCGCGCCGATCGCGTCGATCCCACCGAACGGGTCGGACTCCTCGCCGTAGCGATCGAACTCGTTCGTGCTGAGCGACAGCACGACGCGCGCCGTGAGCTCGCCGCGGCCGGCGATCGCCCGGTAGGCGGCCAGCAGGCGAGGCGGCACGTTGGCGTCCTGCCAGCCCGTGATCCCGAGCGCATGGAGCTCCGCCTGGGCGTCGAGGAGTGCCTGCTCGAACACGGACTGGCCGTGGTCGGGGACGAGGCGGCGGACGAGCTCGATCGCCGTCTCCTGGAGCGTCCCGACCGGCGTGCCGTCGGGGTCCCGCTCGATCCGGCCGGCCGGCGGGTCCGGCGTCGCGGCGGTGATCCCGGCCAGCTCGAGGGCCCGGGAGTTCACCCAGGCGCCGTGACCGTCGCGGTTCGTCAGGAGGACCGGACGGTCCGGGACCACCGCGTCGAGCGCCTCGCGCCGCGGGATCCCGCCCGGGAACGTGCTCATCGACCAGCCGTCGCCGACGATCCACTCGAGGTCAGGATGCGCGGCCGCGTAGGCCGCGACGGCGGCGAGGTGGTCCGCCTCCGTGTCGAACCGGTCGAGGTCGCACTCCACGTGGCGGAGCCCGCCGGAGACCGGGTGGGTGTGCGCATCGGTGAACCCGGGCAGGACCGTGCGCCCGCGGAGGTCGACGACCCGGGTCCGCGGTCCGCGGAGCGCCAGCATGTCGCCGTCCTGCCCCAGGCCGACGATCCGGTCGCCGCCGATGGCGATCGCGGTCGACGCGCCCGGCGCGCCACGCCCCCGGCCGGCGGCCGGGGTCATCGTCCGGACGCGGCCGCCGTGGAGGATGAGGTTCGGGGCACCGCTCGAGCCGTCCATCGCCGGGCATCCTAGGGCCGCAGGTTCTGCCGCACCTCGGCATCCCGCCCCGCGGACCGCCGGGGCGCGGCCGGCGAATCGATCGACCCCGCCGGGACGGGCGGGGCCGATCGGGGACGCCGCGCTCGCGATGGTCAGACGGTGCGCGCGGCCTTCACGACCACGGTGTTCGCGTAGACATCGTGGAAGCCCTGCTTCGTCGGGCTCTTGGCCGTCGTGTAGAGCAGGTAGACGAGGTAGAGGAAGACGACGAACGAGATGAGCTGGCCGATCCCCGAGACGGACGTGAATGCCGATGCCAGGGTGGACGGGCCCCACAGGACGAGCCAGCGCTTCGACGCCTGGTCCATCGTGAGGGTCTTGCCGTCGAACGCATTGCCGACCTGCATGCCGAGGACCCGCATCCCGACGGACGCCCGCATCGATGTCCAGGTGTAGATGAAGTAGCCCGCCCCGATGGCGAGGCTGATCGCCGCATACACGATGCTCGCGACGAGGTCGGCATTCGTGGCCGTGAAGCCGGCATCCAGCCCGACCGTGCTCAGGATGATCGCGAGCACCACGAAGATGATGCCCATGACGATCCCGTCGATGATCAGGGCGATGAACCGGTTCGGCACGTCTGCGTAGACGAACCCCGGGATCCCCGGCTGGACCGCCGGCGGCGGCGCCTGCCACCCGGCCGGGGCGACCGGCGGGGCCGCCGGTGGCGGTGGCGGCATCGACGCCGGGGCGTCCGGCGTGGTCGTGGGCTCTTCTGCCATGGTTGCGACTCCCTCCGCTTCCCGGCGCGCCCGCTGGGCGTCGAGGACGCGCCCCGAGGCGGCCAGCATAGTCACGTCGGGCCGTCGTCGGAAGGCCCCCTCGGTGAGGGCCGCAGTTCAGCGGCGACGCACGGCGAGGATGTTCAGCCGCACGTAGTCGAGGACCGGCTCCGGCATCCTGCGGGCAACCTCGCGGACGAAGCCGGCCCGCTCGGCCTCGGGCAGCCGGGCGACGTGCTCACGAAGGCAGACGGTCTCGAGGTAGGTCTCGAGC
>DASUMJ010000178.1:0-12318 GCA_036277775.1 Candidatus Limnocylindrales bacterium | reverse complement strand
GCGTACCCCGCCCAGATCACGAGGTTCAGCTCGCCCTCGCCCTCGCCGATCGAGGTCGGCATGTCGAGCGATGGACTCGGGCTGCCACCCGTGCCGCACGCGGCGGCGACGAGCGCGAACGCCCCGAGGGCGCCAAGGAATCTGCGCTTGCCCATGTTCCTCCTCCGGCCGACCCATCCGGTCGACCCCCAATGGCCTGGCCCGCCGGCACGACCGGCCGGGCGCCGTTGACCCGCTACCCGTCCCCCACGGGCAGGTTGTGCTGGCGCTTCCAGGTGAGACGGACCGCCCGCCCCTTGGCCGAGAGCGCCTCCATCGACGATGTCTGGAGATTCTGCTGGGTGACGACGAGTTCACCCCCCGCGTCGAGGGCCACGATATAGCGGGTGTCGGGCCCGAGATAGACGACGTCGCGGATCGTCCCGCTGGCCGACGCCTCGTCCGGGCCCGGCGCGGCATCCGGCTCCGCGATGTGGATCTTCTCGGGCCGGACCGTGAACGTCCCGTCGCGTCCGACGATGGCAAGCGCCGACGCTCCCGTCAGGAGGTTCGACGTCCCCACGAACCCGGCGACGAAGCGCGTCGCAGGCCGTTCGTAGACGTCGGCCGGGGTGCCGACCTGCTCGATCCGGCCGCGGTTGAAGACCGCGAGGCGGTCGCTCATCGTGAGCGCCTCCTCCTGGTCGTGGGTCACGTAGATGAACGTGATGCCGACGGCCTGCTGGATCGCCTTGAGCTCCATCTGCATCTCCTCGCGGAGCTTCAGGTCGAGGGCGCCGAGCGGCTCGTCGAGGAGGAGGACCCGGGGCCGGTTCACGAGCGCCCGGGCGAGGGCGACCCGCTGGCGCTGGCCGCCGGACAGCTGGCCCGGCCGGCGTCGCTCGTACCCCTCGAGGCGGACCATCCGGAGCGCGTCGGCCATCCGGGCCTGCTGCTCGGCCTTCGGGACCTTCCGGACGGCGAGGCCGTAGGCGACGTTCTCGCCGACCGTCATGTGGGGGAAGAGCGCGTAGTCCTGGAAGACGGTGTTCACGTCCCGGTCGAACGGGGGGAGGTGCGTCACGTCCTGGCCGTGGAGCAGGATCCGGCCCGCGGTCGGGAGCTCGAAGCCGGCGATCATCCGGAGCGTCGTCGTCTTGCCCGACCCGGACGGCCCGAGCATCGAGAAGAACTCCCCATCGCGGATCTCGAGGTCGATGCCCGCGACGGCAACGATCGCCTCCGCGGCCCGGGCCGTCGCGGACCTGCCTCGCCGGCGCGGGAGCTCATCGCCGCCGAAGTGCTTGACGAGGCCCTCGAGCCTGACGGCGGCCACGGCCGCGCTCGAATCCGTCGCCGCGGGGGCGGTCGAGGACGGGGGATCGGCGGTGACGGCCAAGCGGCTCCTCGTGCGGGTCCCGTCGCTGAGCGGGACGATGTGGACGCGATTCGCGGATGTTCGGAGCTCGGACCGCGACCATCGCACGGCCGGCTCCGCGGTACCGGGTGGCAGGTGACGCACTATCCGGTGGCCGTTCGGCCGTGTCAAGGGCGGACGCGGACTGCGGCCGGCCGGACCCCGGCAGCCGAGGGGTTGTGAGGCGGCCTCCGGCGCCGCCACACTGGCGCCATGGCCGATGTCGTCGGGCGCGGTGCGGAGCTGGAGGCGGGCGACGCCTTCCTGGAGCGTGCCGCACGCGGCCCCGCGACGCTCGTCCTCGAGGGTGAGGCCGGCATCGGCAAGTCCACCGTCTGGTCGGAGCTGATGCGGCGTGCGGAGAGCCGCGGCTACCTCGTGCTGGCCGCCCGACCCGCGCGAGCCGAATCGAGCCTGAGCCTGTCCGGGATCAGCGACCTGCTCGAGCCCGTCGGCTCGGCGGCGTTCGAGGCGCTGCCCGAGCCCCAGCGGCAGGCGCTCGAGGCCGCCCTGCTCCGGGCCGAGCCCTCGGACCGCCCGCCCGAGGGGCGCGTCCTGGGCACGGCGATCCGGACGCTCCTGGAGCTGCTCGCCGCGACGCGGCCCGTCATCGTCGCCATCGATGACGTCCAGTGGCTGGACGTGGCCTCGGCGACGGCGCTCGGCTTCGCCCTCCGACGGATCAGGGACGTCCCGGTCTCGCTCCTGGCGGCGCGCCGCTCCCGCGAGCCCATCGCGCCCGCCCTCGTCGAGGGTCGCTCGACGGCGACCGAGGCCCTGGTCGTCGGGCCACTGAGCGTCGCGGCCCTGCACCACGTCGTGAAGCAGCGCCTCGGCAGGACGCCGTCGCGGCCGACGCTCATCCGGATCCACCAGGCCTCGGGCGGCAACGCCTTCTTCGCCCTGGAGATCGTCCGCCTCCTCGCCGAAGTCGGCGAGCCGGCGGCCGGCGAGCCGCTGCCCGTGCCCGACGACGTCCGGGAGCTCCTCCGTCGTCGCGTTCGTCGGCTGCCCGCCGGGACGCGCGAGGTGCTGCTCGTGGCGGCCACCCTCGGCGTTCCCCGGGTCGCGCTGATCGCGACGGCCCTCGGCCGGGACGTCGACGCCGACATCGAGATCGCCGAGCGTGAGGCGATGACGCGGACCACGGACGGTGTCGTCGCCTTCCTCCACCCGCTCCTTGGCGCCGCCATCTACCGCGAGGCCACGCCGGAACAGCGACGCGACGTCCACGCCCGCCTCGCCGCAACGATGCCCGGAACGGAGGAGGGCGCGCGTCACGGCGCGCTGGCCTCTCCCGGACCCGATGAGGCCGTGGCCGCGGCCCTCGAGGAGGCTGCCGGGGTCCTCGATGCCCGAGCCGCGCCGGCTGCCGCCGCCGACCTTGCCGACCTTGCCATCCGGCTCACGCCGCCGGACAACCGCGCCGCGATCGCTCGGCGCGCCACGGCCCTGGGCCGTTATGCCATTCGCGGCGGCGATCCGCAGCGGGCCGTCGCCGCGCTCGAGGGCGTCCTCCGGACGGCCGAGACCGCGCTCGAGCGAGCGAGGACGCGGCTGCTGCTCGTGCCGATCCGGTACGACCACGAAGGGACGGAGGTCGCCCTCGCGCTCTGCGAGGCGGTGATCCGCGAAGAGATCGACGACCCACGGCTCCTTGCCGAGGCCCACGGGTTCATGACCGTCATGATCGTCGACGACGACCGGAGCGACGAGCACCTTCGGCTCGCCCTGGCGTACCTCGCCCAGATCCCCGACCCCGAGCCGCAGCTCCTGTCCCTGATCCTGGGCCGGGCGATCCTCGGCGAAGCGTCGAAATCGGGCCGGGCACCCGCCCCCGACGACATCGAGCGCCTGCTCGCCCTCGAGCGGCAGGCACCCCGGCCGTCGGTGTCGGACCGCTTCAGCGCCTCCCTCGGGGCGGTCCTGAAGTACATCGACGAGTTCGACGGCGCGCGCCACTGGCTGGAGGCCACCTACCAGGCGGCCCTCGACGAGGGCGACGAAGGGTCGCTGCCGTATGCCCTCAGTCATCTGCCGCAGCTCGAGCTCTGGACCGGCGACTGGCCGAAGGCCGAGGCGTACGCGGAACGGGGGCTCGCCATCTCGGTCGACCTGGGACTCGAGGCCCAGCGTCGCCAGGCCCTCTACAACCTCGCCCTGGTCCACGTCCACCAGGGGCGGGTCGACGAGGCGAGAGCCGAGCTTGCCGGGGTCCTGAAGGATGCCGAGGCGGACGACGACATCTGGACCATCGCGGTCACGCTGCCCGCACTCGGGTTCCTGGAGCTGTCGCTCGGCGATGCCGCGACGGCCGCCCGTCACTTCCGCCGCGCGACCGAGGCCCGCGACTCGACCGGCGACAGCCGTCCGCGACGTCACGAGGCGGACCTGGTCGAGAGCCTCATCGAGACCGGGGCTCTCGACGACGCCGCGGCCTTCCAGGCCCGCTTCGAGGCTCGAGCTCGAGCCCACGAGATGCACTCCGCCCTCGCCAACCTGGCCACGTCCCGGGCGCGGCTGCGCGCGGCCCACGGCGACCTCGACGCCGCTATCGAGGCGCTGGAGGAAGCCCTCGCCGAGCACGATCTCGTCGACATCCCCTTCGATCGAGCCCGAACCCTGCTCGCGATCGGCCAGGTCCGGCGACGGCGACGCGAGCGGCGTGCGGCCCGAGAGGCCCTCGAGGCCGCGGAGGCGATCTTCGAACGCCTCGGCGCACCGATCTGGGCGGCCCGGGCCCGTGACGAGCTCGAACGGCTCGGCCTCCGCCGGTCGAACCGCGACGAGCTGACCGAGAGCGAGCGCCGGGTCGTTGAGCTCGCCGCGTCGGGCCAGACGAACCGCCAGGTGGCCGACGCCCTGTTCCTGAGCCCGAAGACGGTCGAGGCCCATCTCGCCAGGGCCTACGGGAAGCTCGGGATCGCCTCGCGCGCCGAGCTCGGGGCGGTGATGGCCCAGCTTCGAAGTGAGCCGCCCACCTCGTGATGTAGGGAATCTCCCGATGTCTCCGAGGGTGGTCAGCGCCTAGCGTCGGGCCACCGGTCGAGGAGGGCGCGCATCCCGCGGGCCAGGCCGGTGGAGGGACCCGGCTCTCGATGGCTGACCCGGACCACACCTGGCTCGTCGAGTGTTTCGCCCCCGGCATCGATGACGCGGCCGTCGCCGCCGCGGCCGATCGGGTCCGGGCCGTCCTCGCACGGGACGACGGCGAGCGCGCAGCCGTCGAGTACCTCGGCGCGCTGTACATGGCCGAGGACGAGGTCGTCTTCCACGCCTTCCGGGCGGCCGACGTCGAGGCTGTCCGGGCCGTCAGCACGGCCGCCGGACTCGCCTTCGAGCGGGTCGTCGAGTCGATCGGCGTCCTGCCGGGCGCCGCCATCGGCCCAGCGCTCACCGAGCACCTCATCCGCACCGGCGCGCCCGCGCCGGACCCGATCCAGTGACCACCGCAGGGAGGGAGACACGATCATGACCCGAGGATCGAGGCGAGGCCCCGCGCGCCTGGCGGTTGCCGCGCTGGCCGCGATCTCAGCCCTGCCGTTGGTCGGCGGCCCGCCGGTCGCGGCGGCCACACCAACCGACCTCTTCATCTCCGAGTACGTCGAGGGCCCGGGCTTCGACCAGGCCATCGAGATCTACAACGGCACCGGCGGGACGATCAGCCTCCTCGGCGCCATGTACCGACTCGACTTCTACCTCGACGGCTCGACGACGCCGGGCTCGGCCATCGAGCTCAGCGGGAGCATCCCGGCGGGGGGCGTGTACGTCGTGGCGCACCCGCAGGCCAGCCCCGCGATCCTGGCGGTCGCCAACCAGATCTCGACCCTCGTCACCTTCGACGGCAACGACGCGGTGATCCTGAGTTCCGCGGTGTCCGGCGGGCCGATCGACATCTTCGGCCAGGTCGGTGTCGATCCGGGCCCCAGCGGTTGGGGCATGGTCGGCGTCACGACCGCGGACCAGACGCTCCGTCGAAAGCCGACCGTCACGGCGGGGCGGACCGGCTCCGGCGTCTTCGATCCGTCGCTCGAATGGGTCGCCTACGAGGCCGGGGTCTACTCGGGCCTGGGATCCCATCCCGTCGGGGGCGGGGATCCGGTGTCGGCCGGCGGCGTGGTCGATGCGATCGTCACGGTCCCGACGTCGGCAGCCTGCCTCGAGCTGTCCACGACGTCCATCGAATTCGGGGCGGTGGCCCTCGGCAGCTCGGACGTGCCGGCCGCACCGACGATCGGAGTCACGAACTGCTCCGGTTCCACGGGCCTGGTCTATGCACGGGGGACGGATGCGACCGGGCTCTCCGCCGCCTGGGACCTCGTCGACTCCGCGGAGACATGTGCCGGCGCGCTCGGCATGGATGCCTATCACCTCCGACTTGCGGGTCCGGGCACGGTCCAGCTGAGCACCGAGAACAAGTCCATCGGCACGATCGCCGCGGGCGCGACCACGAACCAGACGGCGCGGATCGACACCGCCTGCCCGGGCAGCACCGGCGCCGGCACGACGATGACCTTCGAGATCCTGTTCCTGGCGACGGAGGGCTGACCCGATGACGACACAGCGAGCCCAGGCCCTTCGCCGCGGAGCGGTCGCGGCGACCCTCGGGGCGGCCGTGCTGGCCACGACGGGCATCGTTCCCGTCTCCGCCGCCTCGATCGACTTCAACACCATCAGCATCGGCGCCTCGACGAGCCGTCAGCAGGTGCTGCCGCTCGGCTGGGTGCTCAGCGAGACGCCGCCCGAGACGGTCCTGTACGCCGGCGGCGACGCGAACCTGAACTTCGTCCTGTCGCTGAACGGCCTGAGCGTTCCCCTCACGGCCGGGGCGCTCTATGCCCAGATCGGCGAGATGACGGCCACCTACCACCTCACCTTGAGCACCACGCCCGGCTCCGACTTCAGCGTCGACAGCGGGCTGTGCCCGACCGCCACCGTCACGTGCACGGCGACGGTGACCTTCACGCCGACCGCCAGCGGCCTTCGCACCGCGACGGTCTCCTCCTCGATCTTCGACCTCCAGGTCACGGGCGGCGGCTCGTACGCCAGCCTGATCGGGTTCCTGACCCCGTTCCTCGAGCCGACGGTCGAGGATGCGCTGGCCGTCCAGGTGGCGGGCGTCGGCATCGACACCGCCCACGGCGAGCCCGGCACGGTCTCGGCCTCCGTTGACATCCCGTCGTCCGCGGCCTGCCTCGAGGTCTCGACGTCGGGCGTCGACTTCGGGACGCTGCCGCTCGGGGCGGTCGATGTCGCCGGGTCGCCAATGGTCAGGGTCACGAACTGCTCCGGCATCGGCGCCACGATCTACGCTCGCGGCACCGACGCGTCGAGCGCGAACGCGCTGTGGAGCCTCACGGACGCGACGGCGTCCTGCGCCGACTCGCTGGGACTCGATGCCTACCGGGTTCGCGTGGAGGGCACTGCCAGCACCCAGCTGAGCACCGACTACAAGTCGCTCGGTGCGTTCCCTGGCACGACGGGCGTCGACCAGACGGCTCGCCTGGACATGGCCTGCCCCGGCAGCACCGGTGCCGGCAGCGTGATGAGCCTGCAGCTCATCTTCCTGGCGACGACGGAGGGCTGAGCGATGCGGACGAGAACGATCGCGCTCGCCGTTGCCGCCGTGATCGTCCAGGCGCTCGGGTCGGTCACGCCGGCCCGAGCCGCAGACCCCACGACGGTGACCTTCCTCCACACGGGCGCCGAGCAGACCTGGACCGTGCCTGCGGGCGTCACGGCCATCCAGGTGGTCCTCACCGGCGGCCGAGGCGGCACGACGGTCGGCGCCCCAACCCCCGGCGGAGCCCATCGAGTCGCCGGCGAGCTCGTCGTCTCGCCCGGCCAGCTCCTCTACGTCGAGGTCGGCGGACACGGCAGCCCGGGGTCGGAATCGACACCCGGAGCGGGAGGTTTCAACGGCGGCGCAGCGGGTGGGTCCGCTGCCAGCGCCGGTGCCGGAGGTGGTGGTTCCTCCGACCTCAGGACGCTGCCGCGCCTTGATCCTGCATCGCCCGGATCGCGATTGATCGTCGCCGGCGGCTCCGGCGGCTCGGGCGGCAGCGGGGGAGGCGGGGGTCCGGCCGGCGGTGCCGGCGGCTCCGCGAGCGCCCCCGGGGGACGGGGCGGTCAGCCGGGGACCAGCGCGGCCGGCGGCATCGGCGGAACCGGCACGGTGGCGGGGTCGGACGGCGCAGCGCTCCTCGGTGGCGCGGGCGGCGGCGACCCGCAGGGCGGCGGCGGTGGTGGTGGCGCCGGCGGCTACTTCGGCGGTGGCGGCGGCGGTGCCGGCGGCCTCGGGACCGGCGGGGGCGGCGGCGGGGGCGGCTCGAGCTACACCGGCGACGCCACGAACGTCACGGTCGGGTTCGACGATCTCAGCACGCCGATGGTCGCGATCACGTACGACCCGGGAAGCGGCGGCGGTTCGAGCACCGGCACGGTCGATGCGGTCGTGACGATGGCTTCCTCGGCCGTCTGCCTCGAGCTCTCGACCAGCTCGATCGACTTCGGGACTCGCCGGTTCGGCGAGGTCGGAGCCGAGGGTGCGCCATCGATCGGAATCACGAACTGCGGCGGGGTCACGGAATCGATCCTGGCGCGGGGCACCCACGCCGTCGGCGCGGACGGCGCCTGGGCCCTCGTCGCCTCGGGCAGCTGCGTCGATGCCACGCTCGCGCTCGACCAGTATCGGTTGCGGCTCTTCAATCCCGGCACCGACGACGAGCTGTCCCTCACGACGACGAACCAGGCCCTCGACACGATGGCCGCCGGCTCGACGGTCAACAACACGGCGCTCATGGACACGCCCTGCCCAGGGAGCTCCGGCGCGGGCGGGGTCGTCTCGATGCAGATCCTGTTCACGGCGATCGAGGAGGTCGTGCCATGAGGCGGCACGTCACTCGCCCGGTTGTGCTCGTCGCGTTGTGGGTCGTCGCCCTCGCGAGCGCGGCGCCGGTCCTCGGCTCGATGGGCGTGTCCATCGACGTGGGGCGCATCGACGTCTCCGAGGACCTCGCGCCCGGCGGCGAGTACCGCCTGCCCGCGTTCGGGGTCCGCAACCCCGGCACCGAGCCGACGACGTACAAGCTCGTCGTCAGCTACATCGACGGCCAGGACGCGGGCCGCCCGGCCGAGGCCTGGTTCACCTTCGAGCCGGCCGAGCTGACGCTCCAGCCCGGCGAGTCTCGGCCCGTTCAGGCGCGCCTCACCCTGCCGGTCGATTCGGAGCCCGGGACCTACGCAGCGCTCATCGGGCCGCAGATCGTCTCGGAGGGTGGCGGGGCACAGGTGGGCGCTGCAGCGGCGGCCCGCCTGACCTTCGAGGTGGCGCCGTCGAGCGGCTGGGACGCGTTCCTGCGGTGGTTCTCGCGGCTGATCGCCGAGCAGCCGGCGCTCCTCGTCCTGCCGGGTGCGACGCTCCTCCTCCTCGTCCTGTGGGTCCTCCGGCGGCGCTTCTCGATCAGCATCGCCCGCCGGGCCTGACCGCACGGGTGAGGCGAACCGTGGCTCCTCCCGGGGCGCCGCCGTCCTCGCGACGGCGGCGCCTCGCCCTCTTCGGGCTCGCCATGCTCCTGGCCGCGACGCCGCCGGCCAGGGCGGCCGACGAGGTCGGCGTCACCGCGACCCTCCACGTCAGCCCGATCGTCGTGGACCTCGAGCTTTCGGCGTCCAGCGTCCGGATCGGCCAGGCCGTCACCGCGCGGGTAACGGCAACCAACCTCGGGACCCAGACCGTCCGGTCGGTGACCCTCAGCGTTCGCTTCGAACCCGTCGGGCTCGTGCCGAAGGGAGCCACGACAGCGCGCCTCAGCCAGCTGAAGGGCGGCAAGAGCGGTGAGGCGTCGTTCAAGCTCTGCGGGGCGGCGGTCGGGGCGTACCTCGTCCTGGCCCAGGCCGAGCTCGACGGCGCCACGATCGAGAGCCAAGCCCGGCTGCTCGTCGTCACGGAGGGTCGGCCCGCGAAGTGTTGACCGCGGCGGCCCTAGACTGGGCGGCCCGATGGTGCCGTCACGTTCGCTCCGCGGCCGCTTGGGCCGGGCCGCCCTGGTGGCCCTCCTCCTGGCGTCCGCGGGTGCCTGCGACAGCGGCCCGGCCGCCACGCCGGCGATCACCCCGGGGACGCCCGCGAATCCGCGCCCGGTGATCATCGTGGCGCGGGACTACGCCTTCACGCCGGCGGTCGTTGACCTCGTCCCCGGCGAGACGGTCGTCATCCAGCTCGTCGACGGCGGGCTCATCGACCACGAGGCCGTGTTCGGGCCCGGCCCTGTCCAGGACGCCTGGGAGGCGGCTGAGGCACCCCTGTCGAGCGCGCCGCCCGGGGCGTCGCCCCAGGTGTCGATCGCCCCCGAGCTCGGCGGCCTCCGGATCGTCGTCGCCTCGGGCGAGCGAAGGGACGTGACCTGGACGGTCCCGCAGGACGCCGCCGCCGACCCCGGCGGCTGGTTCGTG
Organism: Candidatus Limnocylindrales bacterium; assembly: GCA_036277775.1. Taxonomy (GTDB): domain Bacteria; phylum Chloroflexota; class Limnocylindria; order Limnocylindrales; family CSP1-4; genus UBA5189. Next base: position 2,468 of record DASUMJ010000178.1, on the reverse strand, counting down.
GGCTGCCACATCCCCGGTCACTGGGCCCAGGGCATGGTGGTCCCGATCCGTTTCGTCGGGCCGGACGGGGCGCCGTTGCCGACGCCGAGCGGGCCGTGACGTCGCGCACGCCGGTGGTACGCTTCGAGTGCCCCCACGGAGGGCGGAAGCGCAGCGTCGCGATAGGAGTCGAAGCCCAATGACGTACGTCATCGCCGAGCCCTGCATCGATGTGCTGGACCTCGCATGCGTCTCGGTGTGTCCGGTGGACTGCATCCACTACGAGGAAGGCGTCGACCGGAAGCTCTACATCGACCCGAACGAGTGCATCGACTGCGGCGCGTGCGAGCCGGAGTGCCCGGTGAACGCGATCTTCCCCGAGGACCAGACCCCGAGCGAGTGGTCCTCGTTCATCCAGATCGACGCGACCTGGTACGCCGATCGGGGTGCGGCACGCGCCGCGGTGGACGCGGCAAAACCCGCCTGATCGGGCGGCGCCGCCGGCTGATGCGCCGGCCCCTGCCGCCCGCTCGCTGATGCCGTTCCGCGTCGCGTTCGACTGCCTGTGGTGCGGCTCGCACCACGAGACCCGGGCCGCCGACGATCTCGAGGGCTGGGCACACCTCTGTCCGGACTGCATCGGCCGCGCCGGCGACAACGAGTTCCTTCGGTTCCGGCTCCGCCGCGCGCTCGAGGAGCGGGCGACGGCCCCCGGCACCGGCGACGACCCCACCGCCTCGTCCGCCGCCGGCCCGGGGCGCTGAGGGCGTCCCGCGCGACGACGGCCCTCCGGCTGGCGAGCCACGGCGCTCGCCGGACCATCCCGGATGACGCCCGGCTGCATGGCATACTCGGCCCGTGGCTCCCCTCGAACAGCGCACGATCGCGACGATCGGCTCCGGCGTCATGGCCGAGGCGATCATCGCCGGCGTGCTCCGCGGCAAGCTCGTCGAGCCCGGCCAGATCGTCGCAAGCCACCCACGGCCCGAGCGCCGGGAGCAGCTCGAATCGAGCCACGGGATCCGGACCGTCGCCGCGAACGCCGAGGCGGTCGACGGCGCCGACGTCGTCATCCTCGCGATCAAGCCCCAGATGCTCGGCCGGGTCGCCCGGGACATCCGGACCGAGCTCCGCCCCGGCCAGCTCGTCATCAGCGTCCTCGCCGGCGCCACGACCCGGGCCCTCACCTCGGCCCTCGGCCACGACCAGGTGGTCCGGAGCATGCCGAACACGCCGGCCCGGCTCGGGAAGGGGATGACCGTCTGGTACGCCACGCCCGAGGTGACGAAGGACCAGCGCAAGCAGGCGGCGGTGCTGCTCGGGGCGCTGGGCGCCGAGCTCGAGGTCGACGACGAGAAGCTCGTGGCCATGGCGACTGCGGTCTCCGGGACGGGCCCGACGTACGTCTTCCTCGTCATGGAGGCGCTCATCGACGCGGCCGTCCATCTCGGCTTCCCGCGCCACGTCGCCCACGACCTCGTCATCGAGACCCTCGAGGGGAGCACCCTCTTCGCGAAGCAGTCCGGCATGCACCCGGCCGAGCTCCGGAACATGGTGACCTCGCCCGGCGGCACCTCGGCGGCGGCCCTCCACGAGCTCGAGTCGGGCCGGCTCCGGACCGTGCTCTCGGAGGCCGTCTGGGCGGCATTCCGGCGAACCGTCGAGCTCGGCGACCAGCTGGAGTCGGCGCTCGCGCCGGAGGACGGCAGACCGAGTTGAGGGACCCTCGCGCAGCGTCCCCGACATCGTCGCGCTGCTGCGAACCTCGGGACCGGGCCGCGTGAGGCGAATCCGTGCCGCCATCGGCGGCGCCGTCGAGCGGGTCATGCGGGCGATCCTCCTCGGGCTCTCGCGACGCCGGTTCATCGGCCGGTTCGCGAAGTGGATGCCGCTCTCCCGGCCGATCGTCGCCCGGTTCGTGGCCGGCGAGAGCCTGGAGGCCGCGCTCCCGGCGCTCCAGCGGCTTCGGGCCGCCGGCTACCGGACCACCGTCGACATCCTCGGCGAATCGGTGACCGAGGCGACGGCCGCCCGAGCGGCCGCCGCGGGCTACGTCGCCGCGATCCCCGCGCTGCAGGCCGCCGGCCTCGACGTGAACGTCAGCATCAAGCTCAGCCAGATGGGCCTGGGCCTCGGCCCCGAGCTCGTCCGCGAGAACGTCGGCCGGATCCTGACGGCAGCGTCGGCCGCCGGCGGGTTCGTCCGCATCGACATGGAGGACCACACGACGACCGACGCGACCCTGGCGGTCTGGCGCGACCTCCGGCCGCTCATGGCGGGTTCGGGCGACGTCGGGGTCGTCCTCCAGTCGGCGCTCCGCCGGACGCCGGCCGACGCCGAGGCGCTCATCGCCGAGGGCGCCCGGATCCGGCTCTGCAAGGGCGCCTACCGCGAGCCGGCCTCGGTCGCGTACCCGGACAAGCCCGACGTCGACGCGGCCTATGTCGCCGTGATGAAGCGGCTCCTCGACGCGGGCAACTTCCCGGCGA
>DASUMJ010000177.1:0-3827 GCA_036277775.1 Candidatus Limnocylindrales bacterium | reverse complement strand
GGAATCCCGCATGGGGTACCCTCCTGATCGGTCGCCCGGCGTGGCGGGGACACAACCGACGCACCTCCCACTCGCCGCAACGGCGTCGCGCGCTGAGGGAGGCATTCGGGTGATCAGATCCAACCGAAGCTAGGCGGCGGGTCCGGGGCGGTCAAGGGCCATACGGACCGGATCGGTGGGCTTCGGTCGTGATGTGATGGGTCGGGGGCGGTTCGCTGGTGGTGGCGACGGATCGCCGGCGGCGCCTCCGGGCGCAGCGACGCGAACCCGATGTGGTAGTTCGGCCGGCGCCGTGCCGGCGATCGTCTACGCGCTCGCGCCTCGTTCGGCGAGCCACTCCTCGTAGTTCGTCTCGTCGACGCCCTTGTCGACGTCGGTCTTCGTGAGGAGGAGCGGCAGGCGGCCGTCGCGGATCGTCTCCTCGGTGATGATGCATTTCCGGATCTCGGTGCGCTCCGGGATGTCGAACATCACCTCGAGGAGCGCCTCCTCGACGATCGAGCGGAGGGCGCGGGCACCGGTCTTGCGATCCAGGGCAACATCCGCCGCGGCCCGCAGCGCGCCCGGGGTGAAGACGAGCTCCACCTTGTCGAGGGCGAGGAACCGCTGGAACTGCTTGGCAACCGCGTTCTTCGGCTCGACCAGCACCCGGACGAGGTCCTCCGCGGTCAGCGCGGAGAGCGTCACGATGACCGGCAGGCGGCCGATGAACTCCGGGATGAGCCCGAACTTCAGGAGGTCCTCGGGCATGAGCTTCTGGAGGATCTGGGCCCGCTCGATGACGGACGGCGCGCCCTCGGACCCGAACCCGATCACCCGCTTCCCGACCCGCTCCTCGACGATCTTCTCGAGGCCGTCGAAGGCGCCGCCGCAGATGAACAGCACGTTCGTGGTGTCGATCTGGATGAAGTCCTGGTGGGGATGCTTCCGCCCGCCCTGAGGCGGCACGTTCGCGACCGTCCCCTCGAGGATCTTCAGGAGCGCCTGCTGGACGCCCTCGCCGGAGACGTCCCGGGTGATGGAGGGGTTGTCGGCCTTGCGCGCGATCTTGTCGATCTCGTCGATGTAGATGATCCCGCGCTGGGCCCGCGCGACGTCGAAGTCGGCCGCCTGGATGAGCCGGAGGAGGATGTTCTCGACGTCCTCGCCGACGTAGCCGGCCTCGGTGAGCGAGGTCGCGTCGGCGATGCAGAACGGTACGTCGAGGACCCGGGCGAGCGTCTGGGCCAAGAGCGTCTTGCCGGAGCCGGTGGGACCGACCAGCAGGACGTTCGACTTCTGGAGCTCGACCTCGTCGATCGAGTTGCCGGCGTTCACCCGCTTGTAGTGGTTGTAGACCGCGACCGACAGGACCTTCTTGGCCTTGTCCTGGCTGATGACGTACTGATCGAGCGCGTCGGTGATCTGGCGAGGGTTCGGGAGCTTCGCCGCCGGCGTCTTGGCCTTCGGCTGCTCGAGCATCTCCTCTTCGATGATCTCCTGGCAGAGGTTGATGCACTCGTCGCAGATGTAGACGCCCTGGCCGGCGATGAGCTTCCGCACCTGCTCCTGGCTCTTGCCGCAGAAGGAGCAGCGGTACGGGACCTTGGGGCCCTTGGAGCTGCCGGTGGTCGTGCTCACGCGCCTGCCTCGTGTTTCGGTCTCGAGCGAAGCCCGGCGTTCGCCGGCCCTAGCTCTTCGACTTCTTCGTCTCCACTTCGGCGATGTCGGCGACCTTGCTGCCTTCGCCGCCGGCAAGACCGGCGTCGTGGGCCTGCGAGATCAGCGATGCCCCCTGGACGGTGTAGACGGCATCGATGATGCCATAGTCCTTCGCCTCCTCGGGCGACATGAACCGGTCGCGATCGGTGTCCTTCGCGACCTTCTCGAGGGGCTGCCCGGTGTGGCGGGACAGGATCTCGTGGTTCATCTGGACCAGGAGCTCCCATTCCTTCATCTGGATCATCGCGTCCGGGGCGTTGCCCCGGAACCCGCCCGAGCCCTGGTGGATCATGATCCGGCTGTGCGGCAGCGCGTAGCGCTTGCCCTTCGCCCCGGCTGCCAGCAACACCGCCGCCATGGATGCAGCCTGCCCCAGACAGATCGTGCTGACCGGGGCCCGAAGGTACTGCATGGTGTCGTAGATCGCGAGGCCCGCGGTCACCACGCCGCCGGGCGAGTTGACGTAGAGGCTGATGTCCTTCTCCGGATCCTCGGACTCCAGGAACAGCAGCTGGGCGATCACGAGGTTCGCGAGGTGGTCCTCGATGACGTCGCCGATGAAGATGATTCGCTCCTTCAGGAGCCGAGAGTAGATGTCGTAGGCGCGCTCCCCCCGGCTGGAGGATTCGATGACCATCGGGACGAGCATGTGGGGCTCCTGTTCCTCGGGTTCGGGATGATTCAACGGGCCGCGGCCGCGGACGCGTCGGTTTCGAGGACCTCGCCGGGGTCCGTCGCGTCGATCGCGGCGCTCGCCTCGGCCGAGGCCGATGACACGCCGCTCGGGGCGTCGTCCTCGAGGTGCGGGATCGGGGGATGGTCCGGGTGGGCGGCCAGCCAGGCCTCGACGAGCTGCTCCACGACGCGGCTGCGGCGGAGCGTGCTCCGGATGAAGCCGCGCCCCCGGGCGGACTCGAAGTAGGCGACGGTCTTGCGCTCGTTGCCGTAGCGCTCGCGAGCCTTCGCGACCTCGGCCTCGACGTCGGCGTCGGGGATCTCCACCCCCTCCGCTTCCGCGATCTTCGAGAGGACGAGGAGGACCTTGACGCGCTTCTCGGCGTTCGGACGGAACTCGGCGTGGAGGTCCGCCTCGGTCTTCTCCACGACCTTGAGGTACGCCTCCTCGGCGATCCCCTGCCGGGCGAGCGACGCCCGGAACTCGTCGTGGATCACCTCGACCTCCTGGTCGATGAGGATGTCGGGCAGCTCGAGGTCGGCGTTCGCGACGGCGTACTCGATGATCCGGTCCGAGAACTCGTGGCGGGCCTTGTCGAGGGCGTTCCGCTCGAGGCGCGCCCGGATCTCGGTCCGGAGCGTCGCGAGATCGGCGAACGTGCCGATCGACCGGGCGAACTCGTCGTCGACGGTCGGCAGGACCTTCTCGCGGAGCTCCTTGAGCTCGAGCGCGAAGTGGGCGACCTTGCCGGCGAGGCTGGCCTCGCCGTAGTCGTCGGGGAAGGTGATGTCGAACTCGGTCTTCTCGCCGGGCCCGAGGCCCATGACGTGGTCCTCGAAGCCGGGGATCAGGCGCTCCTGGCCGAGGATGAGCGGCATCCGGTCCGACGAGCCGCCGTCGAACGGCACGCCGTCGCGGGTGCCGACGTAGCCGATGACCGCGTAGTCCCCCGCCTTCGCGCCGCGATCCTCGACCGGGGCGAGCGTGGCGTGCTGGTCGGCCAGCTCCTCGACGACCTTGTCCACCTTGGGGTCGTCGATCGACTCGATCTCGGGCTTGAAGTTGAAGCCGCGGTAGTCGCCGAGCTTGACCTCCGGTCGGACCTGGACCGTGGCGCTGAAGACGACCGGCTTGCCCTCCTCCGCCTGCTCGATCTCGACGTCGGCGTTCGTGAGGGGCGTGATGTCGTGCTCGATGAGGGCGTCGCGGTAGGCCCGCTGGACGAGGTGGTCCATCGCCTCGTCGACGATCGCCGGCAGCCCGACGGCTCGCTCGACGATGGGGCGCGGGGCCTTGCCGGGCCGGAACCCGGCGATCCGCGTGCGGCGCGAGATGTGCCGGACGGCCTCGTCGATGGCGGTGGACAGCTGCTCGGGCGGGAGCTCGAACCGGAGCTTGAGCGAGCTCCTGGGAGCGGGGGTCACGGTGTTCGACATCGCCGGGAAGTATA
>DASUMJ010000176.1:0-10703 GCA_036277775.1 Candidatus Limnocylindrales bacterium | reverse complement strand
GCGGATCGAGCAGGTCAGCCACGCCGTCGCGAACGGCTACTTCGTCGGCACGATCAACCGGGTCGGCATCGAGAAGGAGCTCGGCGACGACGACTTCTACGGCCAGAGCTACTTCTGCGACCCCAGGGGCCAGTTCATCGGCAGCGTCGGCGACCCGTACGCCGAGGAGCTGATCATCCGCGACATGGACCTCGACGTGGTCCAGCAGGTTCGCCAGACCTGGCAGTTCTACCGCGACCGCCGGCCCGACGCGTACGGGGACCTCGTCCGACCGTAACGCCGTCGAGCGAGCACGAGGGGACGAGGGATGCAGTTCGGCTTCACGCTCAAGCCCGACCACTCGATCGAGCGGACGCTCGCCCTGACGCGACAGGCCGAGGCGGCCGGGTTCGACTACGCCTGGCTCTTCGACAGCCACGTCCTGTGGCGGGACCCATACCCGCTCCTCACGCTCATGGCGCAGGCGACCACCCGGCTGAGGCTCGGCACGTGCGTCACGAACCCGGCGACCCGGGAGCCGTCGGTGACGGCATCGTCGCTCGCCGTCCTCAACGAGCTCTCCGGCGGCCGGATGGACCTCGGCATCGGCCGGGGTGATTCGGCGCGGCGCGTCCTCGGCAAGCCCCCGACGTCGATGAAGGACCTCGAGGAGGCGGTCCACGTGATCCGCGCCCTCGTCGAGGGCCGCGCCATCGAGTACGAGGGCACGATGCTCGAGCTGCCGTGGTCGAGCCGGCACCGACTCCCGGTCTGGATCGCGGGCTATGGACCCGTCGCGCTGAAGCTCACGGGCCGGATCGCGGACGGGGCGATGCTCCAGATCGGCGATCCCGACCTCGTCCGGTGGTTCGTCTCGCAGGTCCGCGCCTCGGCGGCGGAGTCCGGCCGCGATGCGGCCGCAGTCCAGGTGATGGCCGCGGCGCCGGCCCACGTCGGCGACCTGGCCGACGGCCGGGACCGGACCCGCTGGTTCCCGGCCCTCGTGGGCAACCACGTCGTCGACCTCGTCAACAAGTATCCCCGCGAGGACCTGCCGCCCAGCCTCACGCAGTACATCCGCGAGCGCGAGGGTTACGACTACCTCCACCACGCCGAGGTCGGCAGCTCGAACGCGTCGTTCGTCACCGACGACATCGTCGACCGGTTCTGCCTGGTCGGGCCGGCCGAGGCGCACGTCGCCCGGCTGCGGGCGCTCGCCGAGGCCGGCGTCAGCCAGTTCAACCTCTACCTCATGAACGGCAACGAGGAGGAGCAGCTGGAGATCTACGGTCGTGACGTGATCCCCGCCCTGCGCGGCGTGGCCGCAACGGTCTAGCACGAACGGAGGCAACGGCATGGACAAGAAGGCCAAGACCCCCAAGAAGCCGAAGCAGAACAAGCCGAAGGCCGGCAAGTAGCCGCCGGCGGCTGACGGCGCGACGGCGCCGGCGGCCCGGGCGCCTGCCCGGGCGCGAGGCGGCCCACCCGCCGCCGGCGTGACGCCGACCGACCGGTGTCAGGGCACACCGGAACGTCTCGGGCGTCCGCCCGGTGATGCGGTCCGGAGCGGTCTGCGCCGGTCAGTAGCCCTTCCGTCTCTCTCGACGCTGGGACCCCGCCTCCCGGCACGCTTCGATCCTGTCACGGCAGGAGGAATGCGTGCCGGTGGGATCGTCTGTCTGGGCGCTGGCCGGGGGGCGGCGGGACCCGTGGTGGGACCCGGATGGCCGGAGCCGGCGGCGTCGCCGAACGCGGCGGCTCCTCGGGCTCGCGCTCCTCGCCGTCCTCCTCGCCGCGGTCGGCGTCGGCCTGCGGGCGGTGCCCGCGCGCGCGGCCGCGACCGTCAACCTCGACCAGTGGGCCTCGACCGACACCGCGTGGCAGAACGGCAACCTCAACGGCAACAACTCCCGCTACCCGGAGGGCGGGATCGTGCCGTTCCGGCTGGCGATGGAGGGCCTGACGCCGGGCAACCACGTGATCCACATCAACTACGACTTCACGGCCGGGGGTCACAAGGCGTACGACTTCCTCGCGACCTGGAACGTCACGAACGCGGCCGGGGAGATCTGTTCGGCGAGCGGTGGCGGGATCTCGTCGATGTGCCCGTCCCTGCCGGCCGCCTCGACGATGGCCTTCCCGGCCGATCCGTTCGTGGCGGACGGCCTCAGCGTGACGACCGCACAGGTCTACTCGGGCAGCCCACGCCGGCTCACGCTGTGGGGTGGCACGATCCTGTCGATCAGCGGGCCGGTTCACAGCGGCTCCGTCGCCGGCAACAGCACGGCCGATTTCACCGTTCGGTTCAGGACCACGGGCGCCGCGGCCCTCCTCGCCTGGGGCGGCCACCTCGCACAGTCGGCGTTCTGGAACACCGCGGCGGGGGGTGAGCGCGACGGCGCCGGCGAGGTCTCGGGCGCGCCCTGGCACATGCGGACGCTCCAGCTCGACGGCACCGGCAACAAGAACCAGGACCGGAGCATCCAGCCGAGCGCGATCGTCGGCGAGCTGCCGCCGTTCGCCCTGGCCCCGCCGACCCCGGCCCCGGTGCCGGGCACCACGGCGGCCCCTCCCGGCGCGCCGGCCCCGGGCGGGCCCGGCGGCCCGGGCGCGCGGATCACCCCGCCGCCGACCACGACCTCCGCGGCGGAGCCACCGCCACCGGCAACCTCGGAGGCCGTCAGCATGGCCGGCTTCCTCGGCGCCGGCGCCCTGATGCTCGCGTGGATGGCGATCCACCGTCGTCGCCTCGGCCGCTCGCGCGGCCCCTGATCCGACCAGGAGCCCAGCCCCCGCCGACCGCCCCGGCCGGGAGGTAAGAGCCTCGCGCCAGCCACTCGACCCGCAGCCCGGAGGTGCGGTCGATGCCGCCGCTCCCATCCCTCCGCCGCGACCCCTGGTGGGGAGCGGACGGCACCGCGGCCCGGCGCCGGCGCCGGCGCCAACGGCTCGTCGCGCTCGTGGCCCTGGTCCTCGCGCTCGCGGCCGTTGCAGGAGCCGCGCTCGGCTGGGCCTTCCAGCTGGGCGTCGCGGCCGGCCTCGGCCTGCCGCTGGATCCGTTCATCCTTCCCTAGCCCGCGTCCGCCCCGACACGCCGCGGCGGCTCTCGCCCGCCGCGGGCGCGCGGCAGCATCGATCCCCCACCCGCGCTTCGGTACGATGGGCAGCGCACCGAGGACGGAGCGCTCGGCGCCCCCGGCCGGCATGGGAGGACTGCCCGCGATGCGCACCCTGATCACGAACGGCACCATCGTCGGAGCGGAGGGCTCGTACCAGGCCGACGTCCTCGTCGACGGCGAGACGATCGCCGCGATCGGCGGCGGGCTTGCCGGGATGGCCCAGGCCGACGAGACGATCGACGCATCCGGGAAGTACGTCATCCCCGGCGGCATCGACGTCCACACGCACATGGAGCTGCCGTTCGGGGGCACCTTCGCCAAGGACACCTTCGAGACGGGCACGCGGGCCGCCGCGTTCGGCGGCACGACCTCGATCGTCGATTTCGCCGTCCAGTCGCGCGGCAAGTCGCTCCGCGAGGGCCTCGACGCCTGGCATGCCAAGGCCGAGGGCAACGCCGTCGTCGACTACGGCTTCCACATGATCATGAGCGACGTCAACGACGACACGCTCGCCGAGATGGACCAGCTCGTCGCCGAGGGCGTGCCCGACTTCAAGCTCTTCACCGCCTACCCCGGCGTCTTCTTCAGCGACGACGGGGCGATCTTCCGGGCGATGCAGCAGACCGGGAAGAACGGCGGGCTCATCATGATGCACGCCGAGAACGGCCTGGCCATCGACGTCATCGCTGCCGACACCGTTGCCGCCGGCACGACCGATCCCATCGGCCACGGCCTCGCCCGCTACTCGGTCCTCGAGGGTGAGGCGACGAACCGGGTGATCCGCCTGGCCGAGGCCGCCGGCGTGCCGGTCTACATCGTCCACCTCTCGGCGCGCGAGGCCCTGAACGCCGTCCGGATGGCGCGTGACGAGGGCCTGCCGGCCTTTGCCGAGACGTGCCCCCAGTACCTGTTCCTCAGTCTCGACGACCTCGGCCACGGCTTCGAGGGGGCGAAGTTCGTCTGCTCGCCGCCGCTCCGGACCGAGGACCACCAGCCGGAGCTCTGGAAGGGCCTCGTGAAGGATGACCTCCAGGTCGTCTCGACCGACCACTGCCCGTTCGACTTCCACGGCCAGAAGGAGCTCGGCCGGGGCGACTTCCGGAAGGTCCCCAACGGCCTGCCCGGGGTCGAGGACCGGATGGACCTGCTCCACGACGGCGGCGTCGTCGCCGGCCGGATCACCAAGGAGCGGTGGGTCGAGATCACGTCGACCGCTCCCGCGAGGCTCTTCGGGATGTACCCGCGAAAGGGTGCCGTGGCGGTGGGGTCGGACGCCGACCTCGTCGTCTACGACCCCAACCGGAAACGGACGATCTCGGCGAAGAGCCACCACATGGACGTCGACTACTCGTGCTACGAGGGCCGGACCGTCCAGGGCGCCAGCGACGTCGTCCTGAGCCGGGGCTCCGTCGTCGTCCGGAACGGCGAGTTCACCGGCCGGAAGGGCCACGGCCGATTCCTGAAGCGCGGCCTCGCCGACCACGCCCGGATGGCCTGACCCGCCGATGGCGCCGCCCGCGATGCTCCGGATCGAGGCCGACGTCGCGCGGCTGCGGGACGTCCGTCGCTTCGTTCGGGAGGTCGCGCCGGGCCTGGGCGCCGACGAGGCCGCGGTCCTCGATCTCGTCCAGGCCGTCGACGAGTGGGTGACAAACGTCATCGTTCATGGCTATCGTGGGGCCGGCGGACCCATCGAGGTCGAGCTCGAGCGCGTCGGCGACGAGATCGTGGCTCGGGTCCGCGACGTCGCCCCCGCATTCGACCCCGCCACCGCGCCCGTCTTCGATCCGAACCTGCCGCTCGAGCGGCGGCCGGCCGGGAAGATGGGGATCCACCTGATCCGGGAGCTGTGCGACCGGTTCGAGCATCGCGTGCCGGCGGGTGGCGGCAACGAGATCGCAATGACCCGGTCGGCCCGTCCGGCCGGGACCGAGACAGGAGGGAACGCGTGAACACGACGGTCGATCGGGTTGCGCCGGATGTCGCCGTCGTCGCCCTGGACGGCGAGCTCGACGCCTCGAACTACCGCGAGCTCATCGAGACGGGCCAGCAGCTCTACGCGGACGGCGCGCGGCGCCTCGTCCTCGACCTGTCACGACTCACGTACATGTCGAGCTCCGGCATCGTCGCCTTCCACTCCCTGGCCCTCGTCTTCCGCGGCCAGCAGCCCCCCGATCCGGAAGCCGGCTGGTCCGCGTTCCATGCCGTGAGCTCCGACACGCACGAGGGCGCCCGGGGCGAGGAGGTCCGCCTCGTCGCGCCGACCCCGGCGATCGATCGGGTCCTCGACCGGACCGGCCTGAAGCGGATCCTCCCGATCTACCCGGACCGCGAGTCGGCCCTCGTCGGCTGACCGGTCGCCCCATGCTCGGGTGCGACCAGACGCCGTGACGATCCTCGGCGACCACCTCGACGGCGAGGCCCTTGCGGGCCTGCTGGCTCTTGCCTCGGCCGCCGCGGACGGCGCGCCGGTCGGATTGGTGGACGCCGAGGGCCGGCTCGTCGCGGGCCGGTCGGCCGGACCGGTCCCGGCCCGGACGCACGCCGTCAGGCTCGACGATCGGGTCGTCGGGGCGGTGGTGGGGTCGGATGCCCTCACTGCCGAGCTCCTCGCGCTCGTGGCGCGGTCGCTCGAGCTCATCCTGGCCGGCGGCCGCGACCTGGCGGACGCGGCCCGGGTCGCCCAGGAGCTGGCGATCGGGCGGCGGATCCAGGTGGCCCTGCTCCCCCGCCGGTTCCCCGAGGTCGAGGGCTGGACGTTCGCTGCGGAATACGAGCCCGCACGCGAGGTGGGTGGCGACCTGTTCGATGCGTTCCGGCTCCGTGACCGCTCGGACTCCGTCTGCCTCGTCGTCGCGGACGTCACCGGCAAGGGCATTCCGGCCGCGCTCCTCATGGCCGACGTGCGGGCGCTCCTCCACGCCGCGGCGGACAACGCCGTCGGACCCGCCGATGCGCTCGGGCGGGTGAACGCGATCCTCGTGCAGGAGCGGGTGACGTCGCTCTTCGTGACTGCGGCGCTGGTCATGATCGACGTCGGGACGGGCCACGTCCGCTACGCGTCGGCCGGCCACGAGCCGCCGTTCGTCGCCCGGTGCACCGGCCGGATCGACCGGCTCGACGCGGCCGGCCCGCTCCTGGGCGCGTTCGGCGACGCCGCGTTCGAGGATCGCGAGGACGTGCTCCAACCGGGCGACGCCCTCGTCCTCTACACCGACGGCATCACCGAGACACGGGACGAACGCCGCCGCTTCTACGGCGAGGACCGGCTGCTCGACCAGCTCGGCCTCGCCTGCGGGATGCCGGCCGCGACGATCGTCCGCGCGGTCACCGACGACCTCCGGGGCTTTCGCGGCGATGCCGAGGCATTCGACGACCTGACGCTCCTCGTCGTCGAACGGCGACCGACCGACGGCCCGCCGAACGCCTGACGCAACGCCGATCCACCGGACCTGTTAGGGTCCGCGTCGCGACACCCTGGTGCGGCGGGACAACACCGTGTCCCATCTCGCCGTGTCACGTCGGCAATGCGCCCCCGCGCCCCCGTCGCGCCCCTTGCGCGTCACGACCCGAGCGACGGCGTCCCCCATGCATGTCGCACCCGCCTGTGATCCGAGGAGGAGCCCACTGATGGGCGACGACGAGCCGAGTCCCTATGCCGTCCTGCAGGTGGATCCTGCCGCGGAGGACGCCGTCGTGCGGGCGGCCTACCGGGCGCTCGCCCGGCGGTACCACCCCGACATGGGCCACCCCGAGTCGCGCCGCCTCATGGTCCGCCTGAACCGCGCCTGGGAGCTCCTCGGCGACCCGAACCGGCGGGCGGAGACGGACCGCCTCCTTCGCGAGCGGACCTCCACGGCCGGATCGGCCACACCCGGCGAAGGGGGCCTCGCCGCGAGGGCCGGTGCGTGCGACGACCGTCGCGACCCGGACCTGTACACGCCGATGTGGCTCCAGCGTCAGCCGAACCGCCGGGTGGTGAACGGCTGGGGCTCCGGCGCCGCGGGACCGCCGCCCGGACGCCCTTCGGGCAGCATCATCGACTTCGGGATCTACCGCGGCTGGTCATTGGGCGAGGTCCTGCGCGGAGACCCGGGCTACCTCGCCTGGCTCGCCGACCGACCCGAGGGCCAGCCGTACCACGCCGAGATCCGGGCCCTCGGGGAGCGAGCGGCCGGCCAGGCGACGGGCAATGCCCGGCCGGCCAGGCGGCGCCGCTTCGGCTTCGGCTGAGCGAGCCGGCGAGGTCGCGGCCGAGGTCCTCGCCGGGTTGGCGACGGCAGTCGGCCGGTCAGCGGGTCCGCGGGAAGCCGAGGTCCACCGTGGAGGTGCCGGGGTCGGGCCAGCGCGCGGTCACGACCTTCGAGCGGGTGTAGAACTGGATCCCCTCGGGCCCGTACATGTGGAGGTCGCCGAAGAGCGAGGCCTTCCAGCCGCCGAAGCTGTAGAACGCGACCGGGACCGGCACCGGAACGTTGATCCCGACCATCCCGACGTTCACGTCGAACTGGTACTGCCGGGCGGCGCCGCCGTCGCGGGTGAAGATCGCCGTGCCGTTGCCGTACGGGTTGTCGTTGACGAGCTGGAGCGCCTGCTCGTACGACCCGACCCGGGTGACCGTGAGGACCGGTCCGAAGATCTCGTCGCGGTAGCAGTCCATCTCCGGCCGGACGTTGTCGATGAGCGACGTCCCGAGGAAGAACCCCTCGGACTCCTGGTAGAGCGGGTGCTCCCGGCCGTCGGTGACGACGGTCGCGCCCTGGGCGGCGGCGCTGTCGAGGTACGAGGCGACCTTGTCGCGGTGCTGCTTCGTGACGAGCGGGCCCATCTCGGCCTCCGGGTCCGAGCCCGGCCCGACCTTGACCTTCGGCAGGCGCTTCGCGATCGCCTCGACGAGCGGATCCGCGACGGCCCCGACGGCCACGACCGTCGCGATCGCCATGCAGCGCTCGCCGGACGAGCCGTAGCCGGCCGAGACGGCCGCGTCGGCGGCCATGTCCACGTCCGCGTCGGGCAGCACGATCATGTGATTCTTGGCCCCGCCCAGGGCCTGGACCCGCTTGCCGTGGCGCGTCCCGGTCTCGTAGATGTAGCGGGCGATCGGCGTGGACCCGACGAAGCTCACCGCGGCGATGTCAGGGTGCTCGAGGATCCGGTCGACCGCGACCTTGTCGCCCTGGACGACGTTGAAGACGCCGTCCGGCACCCCCGCCTCGCGGAGCAGCTCGCCGAGGTAGATCGAGGCCGACGGATCCTTCTCGGACGGCTTCAGGACGAAGGTGTTGCCGCAGGCGATGGCGTTCGCGAACATCCACATCGGGACCATCGCCGGGAAGTTGAACGGCGTGATCCCGGCCGCGACGCCGAGCGGCTGACGGATGTTGTAGACGTCGATGCCGGTCGAGACCTGCTCGGAGAAGCCGCCCTTCAGGAGGTTCGGGATCCCGGTCGCGAACTCGAGGTTCTCGATGCCGCGGGCGATCTCCCCGAGGGCGTCGGACGGGACCTTGCCGTGCTCGGCGGTGAGGAACGCCGCGAGCTCGCGGCGATGCGCCTCCACGAGGTTCCGGATCCGGAACATGATCTCGGTCCGCTTGGAGAGCGACATCGCGCGCCAGGCGGGAAAGGCGGCCCGGGCGGCCGCCACGGCCGCGTCGACCTCGGCCACGGACGCGAAGTCGACCTCGCGGGCGAGGGCTCCGGTGGCGGGGTTGTAGACCGGGCCGCGCCGGCCCGACGTGCCGGCGACGCGACGGCCGCCGATCCAGTGCGGGACGGTCTCGGCGACGGCCGGCGACGGCGTCGCGGTTGGCTCGGCGACCTGGGTCATCGTTTCGAACCTCGGATGGGGCGCGTCCGGGGACGGCCGGGTTTCGGGCAACGATACCGCGCCAAGGCGAATCGAAGGGCCCGCCCGGCGGTGCCGGGCGGGCCCTGGTGTGCTGCGAGGCAGCGCCGGTGCTACCGGACGCTGACGATCGTGGTCCCGAGCGGGTTCACGCCGTCGTTGTACGTGACCTGGCCGAGGTACCACGTCCCGGCGGTGAGGCCGGAGAACGACAGGTTCACCGGGACCGTGCCGCCGACCGTGGCGGTCGCCGGACCCGGGACGATCATGTTGCCGGCATCGGCGGTGCCGAGGAGCCAGCTGAAGAGGGTGAAGTCGGTGCTCGCTCCCGCCGTGTCGAAGCCGTGGACGTACACCGTGTACGTCGCGGCCGTCGGATTGGCGAGCGTCGCGAGCTCGTTCGAGTCGCCGTCCGCCGCGAGCGCCACGAGCGTGGTCCCGCGGTAGATGTAGACGTCGAGGTCAGTGCCGGGGTTGGCGACCGCGGACTCGTCCGTCCCGGCCCGCAGGAGGGCCGTGCCGGCCGGCACGACGATGTCGACCTTGAACGTGCCCTCGGTGACCGTCGGGCTGAAGTTCTGGTCCGGATCCTGGGCGACGTTCGCCGCCTGGGTCGTCGCCGGAACGAGGCCGCGCGCCCCGAAGTTCAGCGTCCCGGCGTAGCCGGTGATGACGTTGTACGAGATCCCGGCAGCGGTGCCGGAGACCTCGGCCGGAGCCGCGAGGGCAACCGGGCGGACGACGATCGGCGAGCGGACGACGTAGTCGCCACCGGTCCAGCGGAGCTGGCCGCCCGTGTACGTGCCGAGCGCCGCGGTCGTCCGCGTGAACGACACGGTGAACGACTTCGTCTCGCCCGCGGCCAGCGTGAGGCTGGACGGGGTGACGACGGTGGTGATGCCGGCCATGCCGGTGACGCTGGCGTTGACCGTCAGCGGGCCGCCGCTGACGTTCGTCACGCGGCGCTTCACGGTCTGGAGCCCGGCCATGTCGCCGATGGCGATCGAGGCGAGGTTCGCATCGCTGGCGTTGGTCGACAGGTTGAACGGCGCGCCCTGGAGCGCGGTGCAGGACGCCGGGTTCACGAGCCCGGGGACCTGGCCGCACAGGAAGGCGAGCCAGTCGTTGAAGCCGCTGTTGTAGACAAGGCCCGGGTCGGCCGCCGAGTTCGGAGCCACGTGGCCCGCACCCTGGCGGAAGATCAGGACCGGATTGTTCTCCGCCGCCGGCGGTGTCCCGCCGTCGAGGACGTCCGTGCCGGTCGTCATGAGGGCCGACTTGACGGCCATCGGCGACCAGCTCGGGTGGAGGTCCATGAGCAGCGCCGCGAGGCCGGCCACGTGCGGGCTCGACATCGAGGTGCCACTGAGGAGGTCGAAGTTGCGACCCGCGATCGACGGGGACACCGCGGCGAGGATGTCCTGGCCCGGGGCCATGACATCCGGCTTGAGCAGGTCGCCGCCGGCCCCGTTGACGGGCCCGCGGGACGAGAAGCTCGCCGTGAACGGCGCGGCCGCGTTGTACACGATCGTGGACTGGTTGATCGTCGCCGTCGCGCCGGTGGTGGCCGCGTAGGCCTTGATCGCGAGGCCGTCGGCCCGGTTGACGTGGACCGTCGGGACGTAGTGGAAGTCCGCGTTCAGCGAGCTGTCCGGGTCGTTGTACATCACCATGCCG
Organism: Candidatus Limnocylindrales bacterium; assembly: GCA_036277775.1. GTDB lineage: Bacteria > Chloroflexota > Limnocylindria > Limnocylindrales > CSP1-4 > UBA5189. Next base: position 80 of record DASUMJ010000176.1, on the reverse strand, counting down.
ACGCCGCCGGCCTCGAGGACCGCCTTGCTCTTGTCGACACGGGCGATGACGCCACGCTTGCAGACGACGATCTTGCCGGC
>DASUMJ010000175.1:0-6698 GCA_036277775.1 Candidatus Limnocylindrales bacterium | reverse complement strand
GAGCGAATCACTCGAAGGGACCGCCTCATGTCGCAGCTCTGCGAGCACTTCGAGACCGGGTTCGAGGCCGGCCGGCCGCTCGACGTCTGCCCAACCTGCGTCGCGATGGGCTCGACCTGGCACCACCTCCGGCAGTGCCTGAACTGCGGCCAGACGGGCTGCTGTGACAACAGCCCGAATCGGCACGCGACCGCGCACCACCATGCCACGGGCCATCCGATGATCCGGTCCGCCCAGCCCCGCGAAGACTGGCGCTGGTGCTTCGTGGATGAGCTGTTCTTCGTGCCGGCGCCGGGCGGCGGCTACGAGGTGGCGGAGGACTGATCGTCCGGGGGCAGGCGAACGCCCCGCCGGCGGAAGGGATGCCGGCGGGGCGCGCGGAGCGGCGTCGGAGACGCCGGAGTGGCTAGCTGTTGCTCGGGAAGACGAGGCTGAGGGCGGATCGGCGGCCCGGCTCGGGCCAGCGGATCGTGACCTCCTTCTGGCGGCTGAAGAACCGGAGGCCGTCCTCGCCGCGCATCGGCAGGTCGCCGAGCGCGGATTCCTTCGCGCCGCTGAAGCTGAGGTACCCGGCCGGGACGGGGATCGGCACGTTGACGCCGACCATCGGGACCTCGACCTCGAGCTGGTAGCGCCGCGCGGCGCCGCCGTCGGTCGTGAAGATCGCCGTGCCGTTCGCGTACTTGTGGCTGTTGACGAGGTTGATCGCCTCGTCGTACGTGTCGACGCGAACGATGCCGAGGACCGGCCCGAAGATCTCCTCGTTGTAGATGTCCATGCCCGGCTTGACGTGGTCGAACAGCGTCACGCCGAGGAAGAAGCCGTTCGGCTGGGTCGGATGGACGAACGGCCGCCCGTCGACGACGAGCTCCGCGCCTTCCTCGACGCCCCGGTCGATCCACTTGATGATCGACTCGCGGTGCTCGCGGGTGTAGATCGGGCCCATGTCGACGCCGGGTGCCATCCCGTCGTCGATCTTGAGCTTGGCGATCCGCTCGAGCATCATCGGCCGCAGCTTGTCGCCCGTGTCGCCGACCGCGATGATCAGGGTCTGGGCCATGCAGCGCTCGCCGGCCGAGCCGTAGCCGGACGCGACGGCCGCATCGGCGGTCATCTCGAGGTCCGCGTCGGGCAGGACGACCATCGCGTTCTTGGCGCTCGTGAAGGCCCCGACGCGCTTGCCGCGCTTCGTGCCCTCCTCGTAGACGTACCGGCCGACGGCGGTCGACCCGACGAACTGGATGGCCTTGATACCGGGGTGCTCGACGATCGCCGCGACGGCCTCGCGACCGCCGTAGACGACGTTGAGGATGCCGTCCGGGATGCCGGCCTGCTTCCACAGCTCGGCCTGGAGCTGGGTCGCGCCCGGCGTGTGCGACGACGGCTTGAGGATGACGGCGTTGCCTGCCGCGAGCGCGATCGGGAGGATCCACATCGGGACCATCACCGGGAAGTTGAACGGCGTGATCGCCGCGACGACGCCGAGCGGCTGGCGAAGGGTGACCGCGTCGACGCCGGAAGCCACGTTCGGCGTGTTCATCCCGGCCATGTGGACCGGCAGTCCGCAGGCGTACTCGACCGTCTCGATGCCGCGGGTCACCCCGACGAGGGCGTCGGCGAAGGTCTTGCCGTGGTCGCGCGTGATGAGCGCCGCGAGCTCCTCGCGGTGCTTCCAGGCCAGCTCGCGGAAGGCGAAGAAGATCTGGCTCCGGGCGATGAGCGGCATGTCGCGCCAGGCCGGGAAGGCGGCCGTCGCCGCCTCGACGGCGCGGTCGACCTCGGTCTTGCCGCCGCGCGGCACGCGGGCGATGACCTCGCCGGTCGCGGGGTTGTAGACCGGCCCGGTGTTCTCGGGCAGGACCTCGACCGGGCTCCCGCCGATCCAGTGGCTGAGGATGGGCAGCGTCGCCGGCTGCGCGACATCCGGTCGGATGGTTTCGATGGTCACGGCTGTGTGCCTCCCTGGTTCATCCCAGCAGCTGCCCGACGAACCGGGCCCGGACGCAGGGCACCCTCGGACGTCGTTGCGAATCGCTTCGCTCCGATCGTGGCCGCGGGTGCCGGCCCGAACAAGGTCCGGTGGTCACACGCTGAGGGGGCCATCGTGTCAGTGGACGGTTGCGGCGCCCTCGAGCTCCTGGAACGTGATGCAGCCCTCGACCGGGCAGACGTACGCGCAGAGCCGGCAGCCCACGCACCAGTCGCCGTCGACGGACAGCCGGGACGTGCCGTTCCGGCCCTCCAGGCGGATGGCCTGGTGGGCGCCGTCATTGCAGGCGGTGTAGCAGAGGTTGCAGTGGATGCAGCGTTCCTCGTCGATCTGGGCGAGCAGCCGGAACGACTGATCGAGGTTGCCCCAGTCGGTGAGGGTCGGGAGCGCCTTGCCGACGAGCTCCGACGGGCTGTGGAGGCCCTTCGAGCGGAGGTAGGTCGACATTCCGTCGACGAGGTCGTCGATGATCCGGAAGCCGAGGTGCATGACGTTCGTCCCGACCTGGACCGTCGAGGCGCCGGCGAGCATGAACTCGACGGCGTCGTGCCAGTCGGCGACGCCACCGATCCCGGAGACCGGGAGCCGGACCTCGGGGTCCGACGCGACCGCCGAGACCATGTTGAGGGCGATCGGCTTGACCGCGGGCCCCGAGTAGCCGCCGTGGCTGCCCTTGCCGCGGACGTCCGGCAGCGGGGCCCAGGTGTCGAGATTCACGCCGACGAGCGAGCTGATCGTGTTGATGAGCGCGATCCCATCGGCATTCGCGGCGCGTGCCGCCCGGGCGGGCTTCCGGATGTCGGTGACGTTCGGGGTGAGCTTCACGAGGACGGGGATGGCCGCCTTCTCCATCACCCACTCGGTGATCATCTGGACGTACTCGGGGACCTGGCCGACCGCGGCGCCCATGCCGCGCTCGCTCATCCCGTGGGGGCATCCGAAGTTCAGCTCGATGCCGTCGGCGCCGCTGTCGTTCGCCCGCTGGACGAACTCGTGCCAGGCCTCTGGCTTCGACTCGACCATGAGCGACACGACGACGGCCTGGTTCGGGTAGCGACGCTTGACGTCGGCGATCTCCGCGAAGTTGACATCGACCGGGCGATCGCTGATGAGCTCGATGTTCGAGAGACCGACGAGCCGCCGGCCGTCGACGTTGAACGACCCGAGGCGCGAGGTGACGTTCGTGATCGGGTCGCCGATCGTCTTCCAGACGACGCCGCCCCAGCCCGCGTCGAAGGCCCGGGCGACCATCTCGCCGGTGTTCGTGATCGGGCAGGAGGCGAGCCAGAACGGGTTCGGTCCGCGGATGCCGGCCATGTCGGTGAACAGGTCGACGCCCGCGACGGTGGCGTCGGTGGTCCGTGTCGCCTCGATGCGCGGCCCGCCGAGGCCGAGGGCCTCGACGATCGAGTGCGCCGCGTCCTTGCCGGCCTGGACCGCGTTCACGACCTCGGCGCCGCCGTTCACGATGTCGCCGATCGCCCAGACCGCCGGGTTCGAGGTCCGGCCGGTCTTCGGGTCCGCGAGGGCGATCCCGGCCTGGACCGGGATGCCGAGCGCGGTGAGGACGTCGGTCGGGCCGCCCTGGCCGACGGCGCGGATGACCGTGTCGAAGGGCAGCTCGAAGCGCGAGCCCTCGACGGGTTCCGGCCGGCGACGGCCGGACGCGTCCAGATCGCCGAGGCGCATGGCCTCGAACTCGACCGCCCAGACCGAGCCGTCGCCGCAGATCTCGACCGGTGCCGTGAGCCACCGCACCGTCACGCCGAGCCGGCGGGCAAGGTCGATCGCGTGCGGGTAGGCCGGGCACTCCGCGGCACCCCGCCGGTAGAAGAGCGTGACCTCCTCGGCGCCGAGGCGGACGGCAGCGGCCGCCGCGTCGAACGCGGTGCTGCCGCCGCCGATCACGGCGACCCGTCGCCCGACGGCGACGTGGGAGGTGGCGCCCGCGATGGCGCTCCGGATGACGTCGAGCGCGTCGACGACGCCCTCGAGGTCCTCGCCGGGGATGCCGAGCGGCTTGCCGTGGCCAAGCCCCATCGCGACGACGACCGCATCGTGGTCGGCGAGGAGCGCGGACGGGGAGACATCGCGCCCGACCGTCGTGTTCAGCACGAGCTGGGCTCCGGCCCGCTCGATGGCCGCGACATCGACGGCAACGGTCTCGCGCGGCAGGCGCCACGGGACGATCCCGTGATCGCCCAGGCCGCCGGCCCGCTCGTTCGCGTCGTAGACCGTCACGCCGACGCCGGCCCTGCGGAGGACCGCGGCACAGGCGAGGCCGGCCGGCCCGGCGCCGACGATCGCGACCTTGCGGTCGGACTCCTCGCGCGGGGCGAACGGCGATCCGCCGGCGGCCGCGGGCCCCGCCGCAGCCGTCTCGACGGCGTACCGCTGGAGCCGCCCGATCTCGATCGGCCGGTCGAGATCGTTCCGGACGCAGGCGCCCTCGCACAGGCGCTCCACCGGGCACGCGGCGCCGCAGGTGGCGCCGAGCGGGTTCGCGGCGAGGATCGTGCGGGCGCTGCCCTCGACGTTCCCGGTCGCGATCTTCCGGATGAACGACGGGACGTCGATGCCCGTCGGACAGGCCGCGGCGCAGGGCGCGTCGAAGCAGTAGAGGCACCGGTCCGCCTCGGTTCGGGCGGCGGACCGGGTGAACAACGGCGACGGGAGGAACGGGTCGGGCTCGCGCCCAACCGACGGTGCGACGGTCATGATCCTCGACCTTCGGACGGTCGCCGGGGGCGGCGACGGCTTGGACGCAGGGCCCCAGTCTTCGACCTCGCCCGCGACGAGGCCACGGCCGAAGGGCCCGCCCCGAGCGGGCCAGAGTGCGTGTCGGTGCCGGCGCCGCTGAATCGGGCCGCCGGCCCGCAGTCCGCGGGCCGGCGGCCGGTGTGGCGCCCGGTCGACGGTGGCGATCAGCCGACGAGGGTCGGGGTCCGGTCCTCCATCGGGGCGGGGATGACCGGCTTGAAGCCGCGGGGCTCGCGTCGCACGAACTTGCCGTGGCCGGCGCGACCGAGCCACCGATCGCCCTCGACGATCACGGTGCCGCGCGACAGCACGACATCCGCGCCGCCGGTGACCTCGCGACCCTCGTAGCACGAGTAGTCGACGTCCATGTGGTGCGTGGACGCGCTGAGGACGTGCTTCCGGTTCGGGTCGTACACGACGATGTCGGCGTCGTAGCCGACCGCAATCGCGCCCTTCCTCGACAGGCCGAACATCCGCGCCGGCGCGGTCGAGACGAGCTCGACCCAGCGGCTCGGGCTGATCCGCCCGCCGACGACGCCGCCGTCATGCATGAGGTCGACCCGCTCCTCGACGCCCGGGAGGCCGTTCGGGATCTTCCGGAAGTCGCCGCGGCCCATCTCCTTCTGGCCGTGGAAATCGAATGGGCAGTGGTCCGTGCCGACGAGCTGGAGGTCGTCCGACACGAGGCCCTTCCAGAGCTCCTCCTGGTGGCCGTCCGCACGAAGCGGCGGCGAGCAGACGAACTTGGCGCCCTCGAACCCGTGGCCGAGGTCGTCGAGGGTCAGGAAGAGGTACTGCGGGCACGTCTCGGCATAGACCGGCCGGCCGGCATCGCGAGCCCGCCGGACCTCGTCGAGGGCGTCCTTCGCGGAGAGGTGGACGAAGTAGACCGGCGCGTCGGCGGCCTGGGCGAGCCGGATCACGCGGTTCGTGGCCTCGCCCTCGAAGACCGGGTAGCGGGCCAGGCCGTGACCGATCGGATCAGTCGTGCCGTTCGCCACGAGATCGGCGGCGACCACGTCGATGACCGGGCCGTTCTCGGCGTGCATGAGGACCATGCCGCCGTTCCTGGCGGTCTGGCGGAGCGCCTTGAAGATCGCAGCGTCGTCGCTCAGGAAGACGCCCGGGTAGGCGGTGAAGAGCTTGAAGGTCGTGACGCCTTCCTCGACCAGCCGGTCCATCTCGGGCAGCAGGTCGTCCCGCATGTCCGAGACGATGCAGTGGAAGGCATAGTCGATGCAGGCCTTGCCGTCGGCCTTCTCGTGCCACGTGTCGAGGCCCTGTCGGAGTGTCCCGCCGCGCGGCTGGACGGCGAAGTCGATGATCGTCGTCGTGCCGCCGAAGGCCGCCGCCCGGGTCCCGGACTCGAACGTGTCCTTGGCGAAGGTGCCGCCGAACGGCAGCTCCATGTGGGTGTGGCCGTCGATCCCGCCCGGGATCACGTACTTGCCGGTCGCGTCGATCACCCGATCGGCCGAGCCGTCGAGGTCGCGCCCGATGAGGGCGATCTCCTCGCCGTCGACGAGGACGTCGGCCGGAGCCATGGCGTCGGCGTTGACGACCGTCCCGCCCTTGATGAGCGTTCGCATGGGCTTCTCCTCAGGGACGCCTCAGGGACGCGAAACGGTGGCGGGGTCGCGCCGGAGTTCCCGGCGCGCCCCTGCCATGTCGCTAGGCGCGGACGAGGTCGGCGTAGGCCTCCGGGCGCCGGTCGCGGTAGAACTGCCAGGTCTGGCGAACCTCGATGACCTTGTCCATGTCGAGGTCGCGGACGATGAGCTCCTCGGCGTAGGGGTCGCCGATCTCACCGATGAACTGGCCCCTGGGGTCGCAGAAGTAGCTCTGGCCGTAGAAGTCGTCGTCGCCGAGCTCCTTCTCGATGCCGACCCGGTTGATCGTGCCGACGAAGTAGCCGTTCGCGACGGCGTGGCTGACCTGCTCGATCCGC
>DASUMJ010000174.1:0-6950 GCA_036277775.1 Candidatus Limnocylindrales bacterium | reverse complement strand
GCCGCGTGACACCGCCGTCGTGACGTCCCCGGCGCCATGACGGCCGCGGACCGCGATCTCGTCACCGCGCTCCGGGCCGAGCTGGCGGGGATCGATCCATCGCGTCCCTGCGACCGGGCGGCGGAGCGGGCCGGGCTCGGCGTCGTCCGGGTGGCGCGGGACCCGGTCCTGGCGCGGCTGGCGCTGCGCCTCGGCCTCCGCGGGCCGGCCGCAGACCGACGCGAGCTGGCCGCGGAGCCGCCGCCGGCGATCGACTTCCCGTCGCTCCCGGAGCACTGCCGGATGGCGTACCTTCGCGGCCGGTTCCTCGCCCGCGGCTCCCTGAGCCTGGCGGGTGGCCGGACCCACCTCGAGTTCGTCGTCGACGCGGCCGAGGCGCCCGTCCTGGCGGAGTGGCTCTCCCTCGCCGAGCTGCCGGCCTCGTGGCGGATCCGTCGCGGCCGCGGCGTCGTGACCTGGAAGGGGGCCGAAACCGTCGGCCTCTTCCTCCGGCGAATCGGCGCCGGCGCGGCCCTCCTCGAGCTCGAGGCGCGCCAGGTGTCGCGGGCGCTCCGCGGCGAGCTGAACCGCGTCCTGAACGCCGAGTCGGCGAACCTCCAGCGATCCGTCGCGGCCGCGGGCCGGCAGCTCGCGGCGATCGACCTCCTCGAGTCGGATGGCCGGCTCGGGGAGCAGCCCTACGTCGTGCGCGTCGTCGCAGCCGCGCGGCGCGAGACACCCGAGGCGACGCTCTCCGAGCTGGCGGAGCGGCTCGGGCTCCACCGGAGCGCCGTCCAGCGGGCGCTCGACCGGCTGGAGCGCCTGGCGCTCCACGGGGAGGCTCCGGCTGCGCCTCTGGCATGATTCCGCCGATGCGCACCGTGATCGTCGCCGCCAACTGGAAGATGCACACGACACCCGCCGACGCCGGCGAGCTCGCCCGGACGATCGCGTCCCGGACCCGCGAACCCGGGGTCGTGCGGGTGATCTGCCCGCCGTACGTCTGCCTCGCGGCCGTGCGCGACGCCCTCGACGATCCGGCCCTGGCCGCGGCCGACGGGACGGCCGCCCTCGTCGGGGCCCAGAACGTCCACCACGAGCCGGCCGGGGCGTACACCGGCGAGATCGCCGCGCCGATGCTCGCGGGGCTCGCGACGTGGGTGATCGTCGGCCACTCGGAGCGGCGCCGCGACGCCGGCGAGACGGACGAGCTGATCGGTCGGAAGCTCCGCGCGGCGCGGGCCGCCGGCCTGCGGACGATCCTCTGCGTCGGCGAGCAGCTCGAGGAGCGCGAGGCGGGCCGCGCCGAGGCCGTCGTCGACGCCCAGGTCCGCGGCTGCCTCGACGGGGCCGATCTCGACACCCTGGGCGTCGCCGACGGGCTGCCGTGGCTCACGATCGCGTACGAACCGGTCTGGGCAATCGGCACCGGCCGGACGGCACGCGGGGCGGACGCGGCGGCGATGGCCGGCCGGATCCGCGCGACGCTCGCCGCGCTCGGAATGCCCGCCGGCGGCGAGGAGGTACCGGTCCTCTACGGCGGCAGCGTCACCTCGGCTTCGATCGACGAGTTCCTCGCCGAGCCGTCGATCGACGGGGCTCTCGTCGGTGGCGCATCGCTGAAGCCCGATGAGATGGCCGGGATCGTCGCCCGCGCCGGGCTGACGGCGGCCGCCCGTGCCGCCCAGGGTGACGGCGCCGAGGGCGGGCGCGTCCCGGCCCGGCGACCCTGATGGTGGGGCGGCCGCGTCCCATCGTCCTCGTCGTCCTCGATGGCTTCGGGATCGGTCGGGATCCGGCCGGCGATGCGATCCACGCCGCCGCGATGCCCGCCTGGCGCGGCCTCCTCGAGCGGTGGCCCCACGCGGCCCTCGGGGCCTCGGCCGAGGCGGTCGGGCTGCCGCCCGGGCAGATGGGCAACTCCGAGGTCGGCCACCTCAACCTCGGGGCCGGGCGGCCCGTCCTCCAGGACCTGCCGCGGATCGACGCGGCGATCGCGGACGGCTCGTTCTTCGAGCGCCCGGCGCTCGTGGCCGCGTGCGACCTCGCCGCCGCCACGACCGGCCGGCTCTCGATCGTCGGGCTCGTCGGGCCGGGCGGGGTCCACGCCCATGATCGTCACCTCGTTGCGCTGGCCGAGCTCGCCGCACGTCGCGGCGTCCCGCACGTTCGGGTCCACGCCCTCCTCGACGGCCGTGACACGGCCCCGAGATCCGCCATCGAATACGTCCCGGACCTCGAGCTCCAGCTCGGGGCCGTCCATCCCGACGCCCGGATCGCCTCGGTCGGGGGTCGTTACTGGGCAATGGACCGCGACCGCCGCTGGGACCGGACGGAGGCCGGCTACGACGCGATCGTCCACGGGGTGGGGGAGCGGGCACCCACCGCGGTGGCGGCCGTCGAGCTCGCCTACGCCCGCGGCGAGAACGACGAGTTCGTCCGGCCGACGGTCATCGAAGGCGGGGACGGGGGCCTTCGTGACGGCGAGCCGATCGTCCACGCGAACTTCCGGGCCGACCGGGCCCGGCAGCTCATCCACGCGCTCGCGGATGTCGAGTTCGAGGGCTTCGACCGGGCGGCGCCGGACGGCCGGCCCGCGCCGTCCGCGCTCCACGTCGTCACGATGACCGAATACGAGGGGGGCCTGCCGGTGACCGTGGCCTTCCCGCCGGAGGAGGCGAGGTCGCTCGCCCACGCGGTATCGGACGCCGGCTGGCGGCAGCTTCACGTCGCGGAGACCGAGAAGTACGCCCATGTGACGTACTTTTTCAACGGCGGCCGGGAGGCGCCGCTCCCGGGCGAGGACCGCATCCTCGTTGCCAGCCCGAAGGTCGCCACGTACGACCTCCAGCCGGAGATGAGCGCCCCGGCCGTGACCGACGCCCTCGTCGAGGCCATCGGCTCGGGCACGTACGACCTGATCGTCGCGAACTACGCCAACGCCGACATGGTCGGGCACACGGGCGTCTGGGACGCAACGGTCCGGGCGCTCGAGGCGCTCGACGCGTGCGTCGCCCGGATCGTGGCCGCGATCGAGGCGGTGGAGGCCGCGGACCCGGCCGGCCCGGGCGCGATCCTCGCGGTCACGGCCGATCACGGCAACGCCGACGACATGCTCGACGACACCGGCGCGCCCGTCACCGCCCACTCGCTCAACCCGGTGCCGATCGTCCTCGTCGGCCGGGCGGCGGCCGGCCGGCGGCTCCGGGACGGGGTCCTCGCGGACGTCGCGCCGACGCTTCTCGAGCTCGCCGGGCTCGAGCCGTGGACCGGGGTGACCGGGCGGTCGCTGCTCGTGCCGGCAGGCTGACCGCGGCCCTTCCTGGTCGGCCGGGCGCCGACCCTGTGCTACCATCCGTCGCCGTCACCCGAGGAGGAATCGACCCGTGAATCCCGCCCTGGCCGCCGGCCAGCTCATCGTCTCCGTCGCGCTCGTCCTCGCGATCCTGCTCCAGGCTCGCGGCGCCGGCCTGTCGGGTGCGTTCGGCGGCGATTCGGCGGTCTACCGCAGCCGTCGCGGGATCGAGCGACGCCTCTGGCAGTTCACGGTCGCGCTGATCGTCCTGTTCGTCCTCTTCTCGATGGCTGCGTTCCTGCTCGACACATCGGCCTGAGCTTGCCTCGGCCGTCGCGGACGGACCGGGCCGCTCGATGACGCTCCGGGACCGCGCCGTCCTCGGGATCCTGTCGCTCGCCCTCGTGGTGCTCACGGGCGCGGTCGTCGCGCCGTCGTTCATGCCGGAAGCCCCGAGCGAGACCCCCGGCCCGTCGCTGCCGCCGACGCGGCCGTACGTCGAGGGCGTCCTCGGGATGGCGGCCTCGGTCAGCCCGTTCTCGGCGCGGACGGCAGCCGAGCGGGCAATCGTCGCGCTCATGTTCCGCGGCCTCGTCCGGCTCGGTCCCGACGACACGGTCATCGGTGACCTCGCCGAGCGCTGGGATGTCGATGCCACCGGCGCCACCTGGACGTTCCATCTCCGCGACGGCCTCACCTGGCATGACGGCCAGCCCCTCACGTCGGCGGACGTCCTGTTCACGATCTCGGCGCTCAGCGACCTCGAGTACACCGGCCCGGGTGCGGCCTCGTGGCGCGAGGTGACGGCCACGGCTCCTGACGATCGGACGGTCGTCCTCACGCTCGCCACGCCGCTGGGGGGCTTCCTCCACGCCGCGACCCAGCCGATCGCGCCGGTCCACCTCCTCGGCGGCGTCACCCCGATCGACCTCCCCGACGACGAGTTCGGCGTTCGGCCCGTCGGCTCGGGCCCGTTCCGCCTGTCGGAGCTCGACGCCGACCACGCCGTCCTCGTGCCGGCGATCGCGGAGCTGCTCGATCCCGACGATGGTGTGCCCGGCGGCGGCACGCCACGACCGACCGACTCGCTCACCACGCCGGCCCCCACGCCGCGCAGTGGAACGCCGCTGCCGTATCTCGAGGCCATCGAGCTCCGGTTCTTCGACGACGCCGAGACGCTCGCCGCGGCGTGGAACGCCGGCGACCTCGATGCCGCCTCGGGGCTGGCGCCGGAGGCCGCGGCCGAGCTCGCCGAGACCGACGGCGCCCGGCTCCTTCGCTACCCGACGACGACCCTCCTGGCGGTGACCCTCAACCTCCGGCCGAGCCACCCGGAGTTCCGCGACGCCGCCGTCCGCCGCGCGCTCCTCGCCGCCATCGATCGCGATGCCATCGTCCGGACCGTCCTGGCCCGCCAGGCGAGCCGCGCCGACGCGCCGATCCCGCCGACGAGCTGGGCCTTCGATGCAGCCTCGAGCCCGCCCGTCGCGTTCGATCCCGCGGCCGCCCGGGCCGGCCTGACCGCCGCCGGGTGGACCGAGGCTGCCGCCGGTGGCTGGACCCCGAAGGGCGCCACGGCGCCGCTCGCCTTCGAGCTGCTCTGTCCGGAGGAAGCGGCCAACCCGGCCTCGTACGGGGTCGCCGAGGCGATTGCCGAAGCGTGGCGGGGGATCGGCCTCTCGGTCACCCTTCGGCCCCTGCCCGGGGCGGAGCTCATCGGCGACCATCTCCGGGCCGGGCAGTTCTCGGCCGTGGTGACCGGGCTCGGGATCGGACTCGACCCCGACCTCTATCCCTTGCTCGCCTCGTCGCAGGTGACCGCGAGCGGGTCCAACTTCGCAGGCCTCCAGGATCCGGCCCTGGATCCGCTCCTCGTCGCGGCTCGCGCACCCGGGACCGACGAGGTGCGGAAGGCCGCCTACCTGGCCCTCCAGGCGCGGCTCGCGACCGGTGTCTACCTCCTGCCGATCGCCTTCCGTGACGAAGTCGTCGTGGTCCGCGACACGCTCGAGGGGCCCGAGATTCGGCCCATCGGGAGCCCGGGGGACCGATTCTGGGATGTGCTAACATGGCGCCTCGCCGACGGCCGGTGAGCGCTCGCTAACCGGCCCGATGGATCCGCGCCGAGGTGGCGGAACGGCAGACGCGCTAGCTTCAGGAGCTAGTGTCCGCAAGGGCGTAAGGGTTCAAATCCCTTCCTCGGTACCATCCACCTCGAACCCTCGAAGATCCATCGACCACGCGGCGAGACACCTGATGCCCAGGTGGCGGAATTGGTATACGCGTACGTTTGAGGGGCGTATGAGGCAACTCATCCGGGTTCAAGTCCCGGCCTGGGCACCATTCCCTGCCGCTGATCCGGCCCGATCGCCGCGTTGTCGCCTGCGCTCCTCACGCACGTGCGTTCGAGCGCGCTCGCTCCGCTGCTCGGCTCCGCCTTGCGCTCGGACCGGCTGAGCGGCAGGCGATCACCAGACGGTAGACCTCTCGCTCACCCACGTCGGACTGCGCTCGCGAGCGTGCTCGCTCGGGCCTTGCGCTGCGATCACCTGAGCGGGGTGGTCCCTCCTGATGCGGCGCGTGCGATAGGCTCTCCGCGGGCGGTTAGCTCAGCTGGTCAGAGCGCCTCGCTTACACCGAGGAAGTCACTGGTTCGAGTCCAGTACCGCCCACCATGGAACGGTGGGCCGGCTCGCGCGTCCCTCTTCCGGGCGCGTTTCGAGCCGCGGCTGCACTCGGGCGCCCTGCTAGACTGATCGTTGCGTCGCAGGGCTCCGCTGGCCAGCCGCCCGGGCCTACCGCACTGCCTCTGGGGAGAAGCACCGCATGGAATGGGTCGTCATCATCGCGATCCTGGTCGTCCTGGCGCTCGTCGTCATCGGGATCTACAACGGTCTCGTCGGCCGGCGGAACCGGGTCGACGAGGCCCTCGCCCAGATCGAGGTCCAGCTGAAGCGCCGCCATGACCTGATCCCGAACCTCGTGAACGCCGTCAAGGGCTACATGGGCTTCGAGCAGAAGGTCCTGACGGAGGTCACCGAGGCGCGTGCCGCCGCCGTCTCCGCCGGCGCCAAGGGCGTCGCGGCGCAGGCCCAGGCAGAGAACGCCCTCTCCTCGACCCTGCGGTCCCTGTTCGCCGTGGTCGAGAACTACCCCGAGCTGAAGGCCAACCAGAACGTCCTCGAGCTCCAGGAGCAGCTGACCACGACCGAGAACCAGATCTCGTTCAGCCGCCAGCACTACAACGCCACCGTCCTGGACTACAACAACGGCATCCAGACGGTCCCGAACAACATCTTCGCCGGGATGTTCGGCTTCACGAAGCGCGACTTCTTCGACGCCGAGCCCGAGGCCGCGAACGTCCCCACCGTCGACCTCAGCCTGAGCTGATCGACCGCGCACGGGACCGGATCCGGCCCGTCGCAGAGGCACCGTCATGGCCGAGAAGACGTTCTACGCCCAGCAGTCGGCGAACCGGCGCAACTCGATCCTGCTCGCGCTGGTCGTGGTCGTGCTGCTCGCCGCTCTCGGCTTTGCGATCGGCTACGCGCTGACCGGCGACCCGGCCGGCGCGGCCGGGACGACGATCGTGGCGGTGGTGATCGGGTTCCTGGCCTCCGTCGGCAGCTACTTCGCGGGCGACAAGCTCGTCCTCGCAGCGTCGGGCGCGAAGCTC
>DASUMJ010000173.1:0-3606 GCA_036277775.1 Candidatus Limnocylindrales bacterium | reverse complement strand
GCTGGCGTCGGCGCAGGGACCCGTCGGCGCCGTGGGCGCCACGACCGTGGTCGGTCGCACCGTCGTCGGCGTGGCCGACGGCCTCGCGGCGACCCGGGCGGCCGCGGTCTCGGGCGGCGCCGTCCATCGCGGCTCGACGGTGTCGGCCTGGCTGCCGATCATCTACGGCTGCGACAAGACCTGCACGTACTGCATCGTGCCGTTCAGCCGCGGACCGGAGCGGAGCCGCCCGTTCGACGAGATCGTCGAGGAGGCCCGGACGATCGCCGGGGCCGGGTTCCGCGAGGTCACGCTCCTCGGGCAGAACGTCAACTCGTACGGCCACGACCTCCCGCCGGAGCCGCGCTTCGGGCATATCGCCACCGAGCGCTGGGCCGGCCGGCGCCTCGACCTCGGCTCGCGGCCCGACCTCGCGGAGCTCATCCGGGCGATCGACGGAATCCGGACGACGGACGGGGCGCCTGCCATCCCGCGCCTGCGGTTCATCACCTCGCACCCGTGGGACCTCTCGGACCGGCTCATCGAGGCGATGGCCGAGTGCCCGAGCCTCTGCGAGTCGCTCCACCTCCCGGTCCAGTCCGGCGACGACGACGTGCTCCGGCGGATGGGCCGCCAGTACACGACCGAGCACTACCTCGAGCGGCTCGAGAAGATCCGGGCCGCGGTCCCCGGCATCACGATCAGCACCGACATCATCGTCGGGTTCTGCGGCGAGACCGAGGCGCAGTTCGGGCGGACCCTCCGGTTCCTCGAGGCCGTCCGCTACGACCAGGTCTTCGCGGCCGCCTATTCCGAGCGGCCCGGGACGCCGGCGACGCGCCTCGCCGACGACGTCCCGGCAGCGGAGAAGCGGCGACGCCTGAACGCGCTCCTCGCGCTCCAGGAGCCGATCGGGCTCGAGCGGAACCGGGCCTGGCTGGGGCGGGAGGTCGAGGTCCTCGTGGACACGGTCACGCGCGAGCGCAGCCACGACCACGACGACGCACCGGCGGCTGAGGCGGCGCCGGTGGTCGGGCTGGCGGGGCGCCCGGCGGGGGAGGGGAGCGAGCCCGCGGCGCCTCGCGGTGTCCGCCCGGGCCACGGCGAGGTCGCCCTCTCGGGACGCACGCGCGGCAACAAGCTCGTCCACCTCGCCGGTGACGCCGACTGGATCGGCCGGCTGGTGACCGTCCGCGTCGAGCACGCCGGGCCGTACGCGCTGCGGGGCGCGCCGGTGGGGGATCGCGCGGTCGCGTGACCGGGTCGCCGCCGCTCCTCGTGGTCGCGGGGCCGACCGCCACCGGAAAGACGGCGCTCGCGATCGACGTCGCCCTCGCACTCGGCGGCGACGGCATCCCGGCCGAGGTCATCAGCGCCGATTCGCGGCAGGTCTACCGCGGCCTCGACATCGGGACGGCGAAGCCGACGCTCGAGGAGCGGCGGGGCGTGGCCCACCACGGCCTCGATCTCGTCGACCCCGACGCGCCCTTCTCCGTGGCCGACTTCGTCGATCACGTAGCCCTCGTCCTGCCCGCGATCGCGGCCAGGGGTGGCCTCGCGATCCTCGCCGGCGGGACGGGCTTCTGGCTGCGGGCGATCGCCCGTGGCCTCGATACGGCGGCGCTCCCCTCCGACGCCGACGTCCGCCGGCGGGTCGAGGCGGAGCTCGCCACCGCCGGAATCGCGGCCGCGGCCGGCCGGCTGGCGACGCTGGCTCCGACGCTCGCGGCGGGCATCGACACTCGGAACCCGAGACGGGTCGCACGGGCGCTCGAGATCGCGGAGCTCGTTGGCGACCGTCCGCTGCCGCCGCCGCTCGGCTACGACGGACCTGTTGCCTGGCTCGGCCTGGACGTCCCCAGGCCCCTCCACGACCGCTGGATCGCCGACCGGGCGCGGGCCCAGTTCGACGCCGGCCTCGTCGAGGAGGCGCGCGCGCTCCGAACCCGGTTCGATCCGTCGCTGCCGGCCTTCTCGGCGATCGGGTACGCGGAGTCGTGGGCGCTACTCGACGGCGAGATCGATCGCGAGACCGCGATCGAGCGCGACGCCGCCCGTAACGTCGCCTTCGCGAAGCGCCAGCGAACGTGGTTCCGCCGTGAGCCCGGGATCGAGTGGCTGGACCCGTCGGCCGGCGATCTGCTTCGCCGGGCCATCGAGGTCGCCGCCGGCCTCATGTCAGCCCGCTGACGGCCCACCCCGATCCCGGATCGGTCACGCGCCTTGGCCGCCGGGTCCGCCGGCAGCGGCTCAGCCCCCGTAGGTCCAGATCGACGTGAAGTCGACGATCACGATGCCGGTCTCGTCGCCGGCCGAGGCCGTGATGAAGCCGTCGTCGATGCCGTCGAGCTGTGCCGCGATCCATGACCGCCCGTCGGCGCTCCACCACGCCATCGCTGGTCCGGGCGATGCGTCGTCGGCGATGACGATGAGGCCCCCCGCTGCAGGCATGATCGTGACGGTCGGGTACTCCGCGGTTTCGCCGAGCACGGTCCCGCGCCAGCCCGCCGGATCGTCGAACCACACGGAGGTCTCGTAGGGGCCGGCGTCCGACGACAGGCCGGCCACGATCGCCCGGCCCGCCTGGCTCGCCAGGCCCGTCGCGTCGAGCCGGGACATCTCCGCCGGCAGCTCGTCCTCGGTCCAGGTGAGCCCGTCCACCGAGCGGAAGACCCGGGGCCGTGCGTCCGGCGGGCAGAGATCGACGCACTCGTCGCCGACGGCGACGAGGCCGGGGTGGGCCACCACCTTCGGGCTCAGCGGCGTCGAGCCGGTCGTCCACGTTCGACCGTCCACGGTCGCCCACGCCTCGGTCTGGACTGCGAGGTCGTACGCCGTGTCGCTCCCGATCAGCACCGACCGGCCGCCGTCGAGCGCTGCGGCCATCTCGAACACGATGGAGGACGGTGCCTCCATCACGAACGGCTCCCATGTCTCGCCGTCGCCGGACCGCCACATCGCCCGGTGCATCGGCGGCTCCGATTCCTGCGTGCGTCCGAAGGCGAGGAGGCCGAGCGGTGTCTCGGCAAGCCCGACGATCCGCCGCTGGGCAGCGTCCGGGAGCACGACCTCGTCCCACGACGCGCCGTCCCGTGACACGAGGACGAGGGCGCGCTCACAGGGCCCCTCGGTGGCGGGCTCCGGTGGGAACAGGACGCAGCCCCCGACGACGAACCCGCCTTCGAACGCCATGGCCGCAGTGAGCTCGACGTCGTCGCGCTGGAGCACCGGATCGAAGCCGAGCTTCACGACCGCTCCGGATCCCGTCGGTGCTGGCGTCGCCGGCGTCGCCGGCGGCATCGAAGGAACGACGTCCGACGGCGAGGCGGTCGGTCCCGGCATGGTTCCCGATGGTCCCTGGGCGCCGCAGCCTCCCGCGATGGCGGCAAACAGCAGGAGGAGCACGGCTCGCGCCATTCGCAGTCTCCCTGTGCTCGATCCGGGGTCCGACGACCGGGTCCGTTCGCCTATCTGACGCCTCAGAACCCGACGTGTGACCCGTTCAAAGCCTGGCGCCCCACCGCCGCTAGACTGGCGGACCATGGCAACTCGAACGACCCGCCGCAGCGACCTCATCGAGCTCACGCCGCCCGTCGAGAAGGCATTCCTCATCGCCGTCGACACCGG
>DASUMJ010000172.1:0-36352 GCA_036277775.1 Candidatus Limnocylindrales bacterium | reverse complement strand
CTACCTGCCATCGCCGCTGGAGCACGCGCTGGACCTTGGCCTGTCCGCCGAGCGCACGAACCTCCGCTCGATCCTGCTCCAGCGCGAGCGCGACGTGGCCGACTTTTCGGACCGGGACCGCGCCGTCCTGGAGCTGCTGCGGCCACACCTCCGCGCCCGTGAGGCGCGCGCCGAGCTGCACCGGCGCGCGGGCGAGATCGACGGGGACTCACTCGCCAACCACAGGCCCGGCGGGACGGTCGCGCTTCTGACCGCGCGCGAGCGGGAGATCCTGAACCTCGTCGGGCTCGGGCGCACCAACGCCCAGATTGCGGCCGACCTGTGGATCGCGCCGGCGACCGTCAAGAAGCACCTCGAGAACGTCTACGTCAAGCTCGGGGTGGCCGGCCGTGCCGCGGCGGCGACCTCCGCGCGGGAGCACTCGGGCCTGGCAGTGTGAGCCGGGGCGTGGCGAGCCGCCTCCGCCACGCGGACGACGAGGCGATCCTCGGCTTCGTGGCCGCCGGGCGCGGCTCGATCGGGACGTGCTTGAGCGGCTTCGACCCGTTGGGTCAGCCGGCCTCGGCCGGCGAGGCGTCGTCCGTCTCCACGTCAGCGTCGGTGGCCGGGTCCGGCTCGCGCGGGACGCGGACGTTCCGGCCCTCGCGGCGTCCCAGGCGCTGGGCGGCCCGCGTGGTCACGGGCCCGCCCTCGACCGAGCGCCCGATCGAGTGGAGGAAGAACGCGGACAGCACCGCCGCGATCGGGATGCCGAAGATCGCCCCGCTGATCCCGGCGATCTTGCCGCCGACGAGGACCGAGCCGAGGACGATGATCGGGTGGATCCGCAGGGCGGACGCCATGAGTCGCGGCTGGATGAGGTTCATGACGAGGAGCCAGCCGACGGCCATGATCGCCAGCGTCGGGAGCACGACGTCCGGCTTCACGAACAGTGCGACGAGGACCGGCGGCGCCCAGGCGAAGAACGGCCCGAAGAACGGGATCGCCATGAGGATGCCTGCCGCGGCGGCGGTTCCGGCCGCGTAGTCCAATCCGAGGACGGCGCCGGCGGTGAGCGCCACGGCAGCGTAGACCACGCCCATGATCGCCTGACCCCGGAGGAAGCCCCCGAACGACCTGGCGACGCTGGTCTCGAGCAGCTTCGCCTCGTCCTTGTACTGGGGCGGGACGAGCCGGAAGGTCCAGGCGAGGAGGCGGTCGCGGTCGGCGACCATGTAGAGCGACAGGACGACGATCAGCAGGAGATTCGCAAGCGCGCCCAGGCTGGCGACGGCGATCTGCTGGAGGGGGCCGGCCAGCTGGGTCGCATACCGGTTGAGGTTGTCGAGGAACGTCCGGCCCTGCTCGGCGAGGTTGACGACGATGCCGAGGTCATCGAGGCGCTGCTGCCAGGGGGAGAGGATCCTCGGCAGGTCGCTCCGGAGGCTCGGCACGCTGGCGATGAAGTCGGTGACCGAGCTCGCGAGGGCCCCCGCCACCGTCACGGCGAGGACGACGAGCCCGCCGAAGAGGAGGATGTAGACGATGAACACGGCGCCCGTTCGCGACATGAACGGGATCGTCGCCACCCGGGTGACGAGCGGCGTGAGGATGAACGCGAGCAGCCAGGCAAGGAAGAAGACGAGGATGAGGTCGCCGAACGCCGCGAGGAGGTTCGCGAGGTAGCCGAGGACGACGAAGACGAGGGTGACGACCGCGAGGACGAGGAGCGCGTCGAGCCAGCGGCGCTCGCGCGGGGTCACCTCGAAGCTCACGCCGCCCGCCTCCTCGCCCGGCCCGCTACCGGAGGCCCATCTTCTCGCGGACCTCGGCCATCGTCGCGGCCGCGATCGGGCGCAGCCGGTCGGCGCCGGCCTCGAGGATGCCGTCGACCCGGTCGGGGTTGGCCATGAGCTCGGCGTACCGCTCCCGGGCGGGCGCGTAGTGCCGGATGATCCGGTCGGCGAGGAGCTTCTTCGTGTCGACGCAGCCGGTCCGCGCGGTCCGTTCGCCGTCCTGGATCTCCAGGAAGTCGAGGCCGAAGAACCGGTGGAGCTGGCAGACGTTGCAGATCTCGGGCCGGCCGGGATCGGTCCGCTTGATCCGCTGGGTGTCGGTGACCATCGACATCACCTGGCGCCGGACCTCGTCCTCGGGCGCGAAGATCTCGATCGTGTTCCCGAGCGACTTCGACATCTTCCGGGTGCCGTCGGTCCCGAGCACGATCGGCGCCTCGGTGAAGACCGCCTGTGGCTCGGGGAACGTGTCGCCGTAGCGCCGGTTGAAGGCACGGACGATCTCCCGCGAGAGCTCGAGGTGCGCAGCCTGGTCCTTGCCGACCGGGACGGTCGTCGCCTTGTAGATGACGATGTCGGCGGCCTGGAGGACCGGGTACGTCAGGAGCCCGTGGTTCACGTCGTCGGGCTGGTTGGCGATCTTCTCCTTGTACGTCGGCGTCCGCTCGAGCCAGCTGACGGGCGTCACGGTCATGAGCAGCCAGGCCAGCTCGGTGTGCTCGGGCCGGTGGCTCTGGACGAAGAGCGTGCAGCGCTCCGGATCCAGGCCGAGAGCCAGGAGCGCGGCCGCCATCTCGCGGGTCTGGCGGCGCATCCGCTCGGGGTCGTGGGTCGACGTCAGGGCGTGGTAGTCGACGATGCAGTAGATCGACTCGTACTCGTCCTGGAGCCGGACGTAGTTGCGGATCGCCCCGAGGTCGTTGCCGATGTGCGGTGCACCCGACGGCTGGATGCCGCTGAACGTCCGGAGGGGCATCCCGGCGCCGCCGTCGGCGGCAGGGCGAGGCGTCGTCGCCGGGGTCGTCATCGTCGGCCGAGTGTAGCCGACGTCACCCGGGCGGATCGCCCCGCTACCATTCGGCGGATGAGCCCACGACGTCCGAGCCGATCGGGTCTGCCGAGCGCGGCTGGGCTGCGGCCGT
The DNA here is from genome assembly GCA_036277775.1 of Candidatus Limnocylindrales bacterium. GTDB lineage: Bacteria > Chloroflexota > Limnocylindria > Limnocylindrales > CSP1-4 > UBA5189. The sequence goes on along the minus strand of DASUMJ010000172.1, from coordinate 33,435 downwards.
CGCGCATGGCCGCGCCGCGGCCGTGACCACGCCCCTTCGCGTCGCCGTCCTCGGCGCCGGGACCGTCGGGCGCGAGGTCGTCCGGGGCCTCCTCGACCGACCGGACATGCTCCGGACCGCGGACGGGGCGCCGATCGAGCTCCGAGGCGTGGCCGTCCGGGACCTCGGCCGGGCCGTGACGCGCGGGATCCCGGAGGCACTCCTGACCGACGCCCCGGCCCACCTCGTCGCCGATCCCGAGATCGACGTCGTCGTCGAGCTCATGGGCGGCGACGAACCGGCGCGGACGCTCATGGCCGCGGCGCTGGCTGCCGGCAAGTCGGTCGTCACGGCCAACAAGCACGTCCTCGCGCATCACGGGCTCGACCTCGAGACGACGGCGCGGCGAACCGGCGCGGCCCTCCGCTTCGAGGCCGCGGTCGGCGGCGGGACCCCGGTGCTCGGGGCCCTGGCCCTCGATCTCGCGGCGAACCGGATCGACGGCGTCCGGGGGATCGTGAACGGGACGACGAACTTCATCCTCACGGCGATGGCCCAGGAGGGTCGGGCGTACGCCGACGTGCTCGCCGATGCCCAGCGGGCCGGCTATGCGGAGGCCGACCCCCGCGGCGACGTCGAGGGCGAGGACGCGGCGAACAAGCTGTCGGTGCTCGCCCGCCAGGCCTTCGGGCAGTGGCTCGACGTCCGGACGATCACCCGGGCGTCGGAGCGGGCGACCGGTGAGCCCGGGCCCCTCGGAATCACCGGCGTCACGATCGAGGACATCGTCGCAGCGGCCGGGGAAGGCCTCGCGATCAAGCTGATCGCCGGGGCGTTCCGGGGCGACGGCACGGTCCTCGCGGCGGTCCTGCCGACCGCCGTGGCGTTCGACACGCCGCTCGGTCAGACGGACGGCGTCCTCAACCGGATCGAGGTGGACGGCGAGCCGGTCGGCCGCGTCGCGTTCGCCGGTCCCGGAGCCGGCGGACCCGCGACGTCCTCCGCGGTGCTCGGCGACATCATCGCGATCGCCCGAGGCGTCGGGAGCACCTGGGCCGGTCACCCCGCCGTCCCGGGGCTGCTCAAGGCCTCCCGGCCGGTTCCGACGGAGACGTTCGTCGGCCCGTCGGGCCTCCGCTATCCGGTGCTCCGATGACCACGGATGCCTTCGGGCCGCGCCCCCGGCTCCTCGATCGCTACCGGCGCTGGCTGCCGGTCACGGACGCCACGCCGCCGCTCTCGCTCGGCGAGGGCGCGACGCCGCTCGTCCACCTCCCGCGGCTCGGCGCGGCGATCGGGCTCCGGAACCTCCACGCCAAGATCGAGGGGATGAACCCGACCGGCTCGTTCAAGGACCGGGGCATGGTCATGGCCGTGGCGAAGGCGCTGGAGGCCGGCGCCCGGTCCGTGATCTGTGCCTCGACCGGGAACACCTCCGCGTCGGCCGCGGCGTACGGGGCGGCCGCCGGCCTCGAGGTCGTCGTGGTCCTGCCGAAGGGCGCGATCGCGCTCGGCAAGCTCCTCCAGGCGCTCGTCGCCGGCGCCCGGGTCGTGGCGATCGACGGCAACTTCGACCGGGCGCTCGGGATCGTCCGCGAGCTCGCGGCGCGTGACGACCACCCGATCACCCTCGTGAACTCGGTCAACCCGCACCGGCTCGCCGGCCAGAAGACCGCGGCCTTCGAGATCTGCGACGACCTCGGCCGGGCCCCGGACGTCCTCGCGATCCCGGTCGGGAACGCCGGCAACATCAGCGCCTACTGGGCCGGGTTCACCGACTACGCCATGGCCGGGATCGTGGAGCGACGCCCCCGGATGCTCGGCTTCCAGGCGGCCGGGGCCGCGCCCATCGTCCTGGGGCACCCGGTCGAGGCGCCGGAGACGATCGCGACCGCGATCCGGATCGGGAACCCGGCCTCCTGGTCGCTCGCGACCGCTGCTCGCGACGAGTCCGGCGGCCGGATCGAGGCGGTCACCGACGACGAGATCCTCGCCGCGTACCGCGACGTCGCCCGGCTCGAGGGTGTCTTCTGCGAACCGTCCTCGGCGGCGAGCCTGGCCGGTGTCGCGAAGCTCGCCCGAGCCGGCGAGCTGGAACCGGACGCCCTGGTCGTGGCCGTGCTGACCGGCAACGGCCTGAAGGACCCGCACACCGCGGAGGCCCAGGTGGGCGGCGGGATCCTCGAGTCCGGCGCGTCGGTGGACGCCGTGCGGAGCACGCTCGGATGGTGACGAACTGGCTCGCCGAGCTCGACGGCCGCCGGGTCGCGGTCGAGGTTCCCGCGACGAGCGCGAACCTCGGCGCCGGCTACGACTGCCTCGGGATGGCGTTCGAGCTGACGAACCGGGTCGGGCTCGAGGTTCGCAGCTGGAGCCGTGACGGGATCGAGCTCTCGGTCGAGGGCGAGGGCGACGGCGAGCTCCCCGCCGACGGCCGGAACCGCTTCGTCCAGGGCGTCGAGGCGGCGATCCGCGAAGCCCGTGGCGGGCTGCCCGAGGGCGCCAGCTGGCGGATCGAGATGGTCAACCGGATCCCGCTCGCCCGCGGGCTCGGGTCGAGCGCCGCGGCCACGGTCGGCGGGCTCCTGGCCGCGAACGCGCTGCTCGGGGACGCGCTCTCGCAGGCGGAGCTGCTCCGGCTCGCCACGAAGATCGAGGGCCACCCGGACAACGCCGCCGCGGCGCTCCTCGGCGGGTTCGTCGTGTCGGCGATGTCCGGCGATGCGGTCGAGGCGATCCGGTTCGACGTCCCGCGCGGGATCCGGGCCGTCGTCTTCATCCCGGAGCTCCGCCTCGCAACGGCCGAGATGCGGAAGGTCCTTCCGGCGAAGGTCCCACGCCCGGACGCGGTCGCGAACCTCGCGCGCGTCGCGATCGGCGTCGCGGGCTTCGCCACGGGTCGCCGCGACCTCATCGGGCTCCTGACCGAGGACCGACTCCACGAGCCGTATCGGGCCGCCGTCTACCCGCAGCTCCCGCGGATGGTCGCCGAGGCCCGGTCCGCCGGCGCGCTCGGGGCGTACCTCAGCGGCGCGGGCTCGTCGATCGTCGCGTTCGTCGACACGGTCTCCGGCGTTGCCCGGATCGAATCGGCGTTCCGGGCGGCGGCCGCGGACACCGACCTGCCGGGCCGGGTGGAGGTGGTCGCCCCGCGGAACAGCGGCGCGAAGGTCATCCCGGAGCTCTGAGCCGTACCGCGCCGCTCCCGCGGCATTGACGGGGGCCGGACACTCACTCCATGGACCGGGTGGGGGACCTCCTGCAATCGATCGCCGAAGGCTTCATCCGCCTCGCGGGCGGGGTCGTGCAGGCGATCGTCTCGGCCTTCCAGGGCGTGATCGCGAACCTCCAGTCGATCCTGCCCGGCCCGTGGCTCCCGGTGGCCGTCATCCTCGTCGTCGTGGGGCTCGGCATCGCGCTCATGCGGCGCTGACGGGCGCCCGTCGCCGCGGCCGGCCGGATCGCCGCCGAGGCTGCTGCCGGGGCCCCGTCAGGCGGTCCGCTCCCGGATGAACCCGAGGACCTCGTGCCACGCGGCCTCGGACGCGTCGGCGTGCTCATCGGCCGAGCGGTCGAAGAACGAGTGCGGTGCCCCGGGGTAGGTGACCGAGCGATGTTCCACGCCGGCGTGGCGGAGCGCGGCCTCGAACTCCTCCACCACCGATCGCGTGATTCCGTGGTCGGCGCCGCCCCAGATCGCGAGCACCGGCGCGGCGATCGCGGTGGCCATGTCGGCCGGCGCCGGGGTGCCGTTCCGGGACGGCCCGGTCGGCCAGCCGTAGAACCCGATGACGCCGGCCAGGTCGAGACCGAGGGTCGCGGACAGGTACGCGAGGCGGCCGCCCATGCAGAACCCGGTCGTGAAGATGCTCGCCGGCGCGCGGCCGCCGTCCCAGGCGGGGTCGCGCAGCATCGCCACGCCGGTGCGGACGTCGGCGGCGAGCGTCTCCCACGTCGTCAGGGGGACGTGCGGCGCGTAGTCGAACTCCGGCCCCCGGCTGCCCCGTCCGGCGGTCCGGGCGAAGTAGTCGATCGCGAGCGCGTCGACGCCGTGCTCGGCGTACCGCATCGCGAGCTCCTCGTAGTAGGCGTGGAGCCCCCGGACGTCCGGCAGGATGAGGATCCCTGCACCGATCGGCTCGGCGGCGACCGCGCGGAACCCGTCGAGCTCGGCGCCGTCCTCCGAGCGGAGCGTCACCGGCCCGGCGTCGAGCGCGCCGCCGGCGATCGGTGCGATCGGCGGCCGGCTGTCGTGGTCGAAGCACATCGCGGGGACCTCCTTGCGGGCGACGTCAGCCGACGGGAGCCACCGCCGTCGGCGGCTGGATGAACGGCAGGATGTCCGTGGTGACCGTGAGGCCGAGGCTCGCGTAGAGGCCCATCGCGGCCGGATTCGAGCGCTCCGCGGCGATCACGGCGCGGGTCGCGCCGAGCGCGCGCGCGGCGCGAAGCGTCGAGCGGCAGATCTCGCGGCCGAGCCCACGACCGTGCCACTCCGGATGGACGCCGACCGGCTCCAGCTCGACCGCCCGGAGCGCCGGGTCGTACCAGCCGAGGGCGAACGCCACGACCCGCCCCTCGTCGGTCACGACGACGTGATCGAGATCGGGACGGTAGAGCCAGGCGTCGAAGGTGGACCGGTACCGCTCGACGCTGTTCGTCGAGCCCGGGAACGCCGCCCAGCCGCAGACGACCCGGGCCTCGACGTCCCGGTCGGGGTCCAGCGGCCGGATCGCGAGCCCCTCGGGCAGGACCGCCGCCGGCCAGCCGTCGGCCACGGCGAGCTCGCCGGTGAAGTGGACGAAGCCGGGCTTCTGCTCGAGCTCGAAGCCGAGGGCCGCCAGCGCCGCCGTGCCCGCCGCGTCGGCCGTGCTCGCCCAGACCCGGAGCGGCCCGACCTCTCGGCCGCCCAGCGCCTCGCGACGGCCCTCCGCCCAGGCGACGATCTCCGCCAGCAGCCGCGTGATGTCCTCGGGCTCGTCGGACTCGATGAGGTAGTCGAGGTCGCCGGGGGGACTGAACCAGCCGAAGGCGGCGGGCGGGGCGTCGTCCGCGGTCGGAGCGCCGGGCGCGGCCGCCTCGGCCCCCGCCGCTGCCTGGTCGCCGGTGAACCAGAGCCGGACCAGCTCCGCGACCGCATGGGGTCGCCCGACCGTCCCGACGACCCACCAGTCGAGGTCACCGGGATGGAATCGCGTCGCCGGCCAGTCGCGGTCGAACCGGGAGCGGGCGAGCGCCTGGATCCGGCGCGTGTCGTCGCGCGACTGCCAGGACCGGGATCGGGCGGTGGACGGCGACATCAAGCCCATTCTGCTCGAATCACCGCCGCCGGAGCGCCGGGGAGCGTCGGGTAGAATGCGCGCCCCATGGACCGCCCCCTCGTCGTCCAGAAGTTCGGCGGCTCGTCCGTCGCGAACGCCGACCGGATTCGTCGCGTTGCGCGGCGGATCGCGCGTGAGCGTGCCGCCGGGTCCGACCTCGTCGTCGTGGTGTCCGCGATGGGCGACACGACCGACGAGCTCCTGACGCTGGCCCACGCGATCACCGAGGAGCCCGACGCCCGCGAGCTCGACATGCTCCTCGCGACGGGCGAGCACCAGGCCGCGACGCTCGTCTCGATGGCGCTCCACGCCCTCGGCGTCGAGGCGATCTCGCTCACGGGTCCGCAGGCCGGGATCACGACGGACGGCCGCTACGGGCGGGCCCGGATCGCGAACATCGAGCCGCGCCGGATCCGGGCCGAGCTCGAGCACGGCAACGTCGTGATCGTCGCCGGCTTCCAGGGCCGGAGCGAGTCGGCCGGCGACGCCGCGGACGCGGCGGAGATCACGACCCTCGGCCGCGGCGGCTCCGACACGACGGCCGTGGCCCTCGCCGCGTCGCTCCGGGCCGACCGCTGCCAGATCTTCACCGACGTCAAGGGCATCTACACGGCCGACCCGCGGCTCGTCCCGGGCGCCCGGCAGCTGCCGGTGATCGGCTACGAGGAGATGCTCGAGCTCGCCCACCAGGGCGCACAGGTCATGCAGGTCCGGGCGGTCGAGCTCGGCTGGGTCAACGACGTGGTCATCGAGGTGCTCAGCTCGTTCGAGGACGCGCCGGGGACGCTCATCAGGGAGGATCCCTTCGTGGAGCAGCGCAACAAGGTCCGGGGCCTGGCCCACGACCGGAACGTCGCGAAGGTGACGCTCGTCGCCGTGCCCGACCGGCCGGGCGTCGCCCGCACGGTCTTCGACCCGCTCGCGGAGGCCGGGATCAACGTCGACATGATCGTCCAGAACGTCGGCCACGGCGGCGCGACCGACCTGTCCTTCACCGTCCCGCGGGCCGAGCTCGGCAAGGCGAAGAAGGTGCTCGAGCCGGTGGTCCGCGACCTCGGCGCGCGTGAGCTGACGACCGACGCCTCCGTCGCGAAGGTCTCGATCGTCGGAGCCGGGCTCCACAACGCCCCGGGCTACGCGGCGCGGATGTTCGGGACGCTCGCCGACGCCGGCGTGAACATCGAGATGATCTCGACCTCCGAGGTCCGGATCACCTGCATGATCGCCGAGGACGAGCTCTCCACGGCCCTCGCCGCGCTCCACGGCGCGTTCGAGCTCGCCCGCCCGGACCCGGTGGACGCGTCCGGCGCCACGACCGGCCTGGCGGCCGGGTGACGACGGGCAGCGAGCCGATGCCCACGGGGGCGCCGCCGTTCATCGCCCGGCTCGAACGGTTCGAGCGGATCGGGTCGACGAACGACGCCGTCCGGGACCGGCTCGAAGCGGGCGAGCCCGAGGTCTGCGTCGCGGTCGCCGACGAGCAGACGGCCGGCCGGGGACGCGCGGGTCGCACCTGGACCGCGCCGCCCGATGCGGCACTGCTCCTCTCCGCGGGGTTCCGCCCGACCTACCTGCCCGCGGACCGCGCCTGGCGGCTCGCCGGGATCGTGGCCCTCGCGATGGCCGACGCCGCCGAGGACGTCGCGGGGCTCCCGCTCGGGACGATCCACGTCAAGTGGCCGAACGACCTCGTCGTCGTGGCGGCCGGCCCCGGCGCCGCGTTCGCATTCGGCGCCGCCGACGAGGGCGCCGCCGCGGCGCTCGCGCGGCTCGCCGCGCCGCTCGAGGTCCGCAAGCTCGCCGGCATCCTCGGCGAGACCGAGGGCCTCGGGACGGCGGACCCGCGGGTGATCGTCGGGATCGGCGTGAACGCGGACTGGGCGGCCTCGGCATTCGCGCCGGACCTCGCCGGCTCGATGACGTCGCTGCGCGAGGTCTCCGGCGGACGGCCGATCGATCGCGAGGCGCTCCTCCACGGCTTCCTCGACCGGCTGGAGACGCGCCTCGAGGCGCTGCGGGGCGGCCGGTTCGACCTCGCAGGATGGGCGGAGCGGCAGGTCACGACCGGCCGCGTCGTCCGGCTCGAGGGGCCGGGCGATCGCGTCGAGACGGTCCGGGCGACGGGCGTCGACGGCCTCTCCGGGGCCCTCCTGGTCGAGGCGCTCGACGGACCTGACGCCGGCGACGAGCGGGCCGTCCTCGTCGGCGAGATCACCCACCTGCGCCTCCCGTCCGCGGGATCGGTGTAACGCGATGGCCCGGCCGGTGTTGAGGAGATCGGGAGCGGTGAGCGATACCGCGCCCCGGATCGCCCACCTGGATCGTGACCGGCCGCTCGTCGAGGCGGCGCGGCGCGACCCGGAGCGGTTCGAAGCCCTGTATCGACGGTACCTCGCCCCGGTGTACAGCTACGCGTACTACGAGCTCGGCGACCACCACGCCGCCGAGGACGCCACGGAGCGGACGTTCCTGGCCGCGCTCGCGAACCTCCACCGGTTCGACGAGCGGGCGCGTCCCGAGGACGGTGACGGCGCGTCGACGTTCAAGGTCTGGCTCTTCCGGATCGCCAGGAACGTCATCGCGAACGAGCGGCGGACGGCCAGGCGCCGTCCGGCGGCCGTCCTCGACGATGCCGCGGGCGCGATCATCGCCGACCCCCTCGACGTCGAGGGCGACGTCGTTCGCCGCGACGAAGCCGCGGCCGCGTGGCGGGCGGTGGGCCGGCTGCCCGGCGACCGGCGCCGCGCGGTCGTCCTGCGGTTCGTCGACGAGCTGAGCACGGCCGAGATCGCCGGGGTCCTCGGCCGGTCGGAGGGCGCGATCCGCGTCCTCATCCACCGGGCTCTCCGGAGCGTCGCCCGCGATCTCCGGGGCCGGGACGGGCGCGCGTGACTCTCGTCGGCCGCGACGTGGCCGAGGTGGAGGCGCTCGTCACCGACCGCTATCTCGACGCGCTCCTCGCCGCGGGCGACGCCCCGGCCTCCGGGCCCGGCGGCCCGATGCCGGGCAGGGCCCCACGAACGCGCCGCGGTCCCGACGGCGGCCACGGGCCGGCGCTCGACGAGGCCGTCCGGCTCGCGTCGGCGCGGCTGACCCGCGACCTGCCGCGATTCCACCCGTCCTTCCGCTTCGAGGAGCGACTCGCCGTCCGGCTGGCCGAGGCCGCCGCGGCGATGCGACTCCCGGCGGCGGCCGGCGCCGAGGGCTCGGTCACGGTCATCCCGATCCGGCCGGGACTGCTGCCCGACGGCTTTGATCCGCTCGCCGATCCGGGGCCGGACGGCGATCTCGCCGCCGGGGGTCCGCGGCCGCTCATCATCCGCGGCGCCGTCGCGGCCTCGGCGCTCAGCCTCGCCGGAGCGGCCTGGGTTGCGTGGCGCCGGGCCCGCGGAGGCAGCTCGCCGATGGCCCGCGCGGCCCGGGCCGCGCATGCGCTCCGCGGCCGGCCGGTCCAGGGCTGACGATGCCGATCAAGCTGCCGTCGTTCCGGCCCCGCAAGGACGCCTATCCGCCCGATCTCTGGACGAAGTGCCCGTCCTGCTCGGAGATGCTCTTCAACAAGCAGCTCGACAAGGCGGACCGCGTCTGCCCGACCTGCGGCCACCACTTCCGTCTCCCGGCCGCCGCGCGACTCGAAGGGCTGCTCGACCACGACAGCTTCCGGGAGCTCGATGCCGGGCTCCAGAGCGTCGATCCCCTCGGGTTCGTGGACCAGAAGCCCTACCCCGACCGGATCGCCGCCGCCCAGCTCGCCACCGGTCTCCGCGATGCCGCCGTCCGCGGCACCGGGACCATCGAAGGCCGTCGCGTGTCGATCTGCGTCATGGACTTCGCCTTCATGGGCGGCTCGATGGGCGCGGTCGTCGGCGAGAAGGTGACGCGAGCCGCCGAGCAGGCCCTCGCGGAGCGGATCCCGCTCGTCGTCGTCTCGGCCTCGGGCGGGGCGCGGATGCAGGAGGGGACGCTCGCCCTCATGCAGCTCGCGAAGACGTGTGCCGCGCTCGAGCGGCTCAAGGCCGCCGGCGTGCCGTACGTCTCGATCATGAGCGACCCGACGACCGGCGGCGTCTTCGCCTCGTACGCCGTCCTCGGGGACGTGAACCTGGCCGAGCCGAACGCGCTCATCGGCTTCGCGGGGGCCCGCGTCACGGCGGGCACCATCGCCCAGGAGCTGCCGCCGGGCTTCCAGCGGGCCGAGTTCCTCTTCGACCACGGGTTCGTCGACCGGGTCGTCCACCGTCGGGAGCTTCGGCGCGAGGTCGCGCTCCTCCTCCGCTACCTCGTCCCGGTCACCGAGGCGCGGGTCGCGGTGGCGGGCGAGGGCCGGGCCGGCTTCGACCCGCTCGGCTTCCTCTCGTCGCTCGCCGATCGCGTCGTGCCGGACCTCGAGCCGGCACGTGTCCCGGACCCGGTCCGCGGCGCCGAGGGCGACGAGCCCGCGCCGGAACCCGAACCGGTGCGCACCGTGCAGCCGGCCCGCGCTCCGTCCGCCGGGGAGTCGTCCCGTGGTTGACCGGCTCCTCGGCCGGACCCGCGAGGCCGCCGCCGAGCCGGCGCCGGTCGATGCGAAGAGCGCCGTCTGGAACCGCGTCCAGCTGGCCCGGAACATCCGGCGACCCCGGACGATGGAGCTGCTCGGCGAGATCGCCGACGAGGTCGTCGAGCTTCACGGCGACCGCGCCTTCGGCGACGACGCGGCGATCGTGGCCGGGTTCGCCCGGATCGAGGGGCGCCGGATCGCGTTCGTCGGCCAGCAGAAGGGTGCCGACACCGAGGAGAACATCCGGCGGAACTTCGGGATGCCGCATCCCGAGGGCTACCGCAAGGCGATGCGGGTGATGGAGCTCGCCGAGCGTCACGGCCTCCCGATCGTCACGTTCGTCGACGTTCCGGGTGCCCACCCCGGACCGGAATCGGAGGAGCGCGGGATCGCCGACGCCATCGCCCGCTCGATCGCCCTGATGACCCGGCTCCGGACGCCGATCGTCGCGATCATCACCGGCGAGGGCGGGTCGGGCGGCGCGCTCGCGATCGCGGTCGGTGACGTCGTCATCGCCCTCGAGAACGCGGTCTACAGCGTCATCAGCCCGGAGGGCTGCGCCTCGATCCTGTGGCGCACCGCGGACGAGGCAGCGACGGCCGCGCTCGCGATGAAGATGTCGGCCGACGACCAGCTCGCGCTCGGCGTCGTCGATCTCGTCGTCCCGGAACCCGGCGAGGGCGCGCACGCCGACCCCGGCGAGACCGCGCGGCGCCTCCGCGTCGTGATCGTCGACGAGCTGGACCGGCTCGGGCTGGTGCCGCTCGACGAGCTCGTCGAGGCCCGCTACCGGCGCTACCGGTCGCTGGGCGCCTACACTGAGGTCGCAGCGCCGCCGATCACGCCGCAGCCGAGCAAGGGACTCGGCGACCGGCTCCGCGACCTGCTCGACCCGGCCCGCCGGTCGGTCGGGAGCCCGATCCCGGGGACGTCGCGCCGCGACGAGCCCCCTGCCCGCGAGGAGGTCTGACGCGTGCCGGACGATCGCGACGCCGCCCGCGCCGCCGCTCGTGACGACGCCCCCCGCGACGACGCCGCGCGTCCCGACGCCGTGCGCGACGACGCGGCCCGCGCCGCCGACCATGCGGGCATCGACCGACTCGCCGCGAGCCTCGTGCCGGCCCTCATCGCGAAGATCGGGACCCTGAACGTCGGCGAGCTCGAGGTCCGCGAGGGCGAGTGGAAGGTCCGGCTCCGACGGCCCGCCGGCAGCGGCACCGGGCCGACGTACGGCCGGCGGGCCACGGACCGCCCGTCGCGTACGCAGCCCGGCCACGAGCAGCACGGTCACGCGCCGGCCTCACCGGAGCCGCACCGCACCCCCCGGGCGATCCACAGCCCCGGCGGTGCGCACGCGCCGGCAGGCGCCCCGTCGACGAACGGGAGCGGCGGCCCCGCGCTCGCCCCCGTCGGGCCCGGACGCGACGGAGACGCGCACCGGTCCGGAGCGTCCGGCGGCCACGTCGCCGGCGGGCACGCGGGCGGCGCGAGCTCGCAGATCGCGACCTCGCCGGCGGTCGGCGTCTTCCATCCCGGTCCCAAGGCGGTCGGCGGGACGCGCGTCCGGGTCGGCGACCGGCTCGGAGCCGTCGACATGCTCGGCGTCCCCCAGGAGGTCGTCGCCCCGGTCGACGGGATCGTCGTCGGGGTGATCGTGGAGGGCGGGACGGCCGTGGAGTACGGCCAGGAGCTCATCCACCTCGAGCCGGCGACGGCGGTCGAGGGCCGCTGAGCGATGTTCCACAAGATCCTCATCGCCAACCGCGGCGAGATCGCGCTCCGGATCCTGCGGGCCTGCCGGACGCTCGGGGTCGAGGCGGTGGTCGCGTACAGCGAGGCCGACCGCGACAGCCTCCCGGTCCAGCTTGCCGACGAGGCGATCTGCATCGGCCCGGCCGACGCCCGGCGCTCGTACCTGTCGGCGCCGGCGGTCATCTCCGCGGCGATCGTCACCGGCTGCGACGCGGTCCACCCCGGGTACGGATTCCTGTCCGAGGACGAGTCGTTCGCTGAGGTCGTCGGGGCCCACGACCTGACGTTCATCGGCCCACCGCCGTCGGTCCTCGACCGCTTCGCGAGCAAGGAGGGGACGCGGCGGCTCCTCGGCGGTTACGGGCTGCCGACCATCCCGGGCTCGGACGGCATGCTCCGCGACGACGACCACGCCCTCGAGGAGGCGGCCCGCATCGGCTACCCGGTCCTCATCAAGCCGTCCGCGGGCGGCGGCGGCAAGGGCATGCGGATGGTACGGACCCCGCGCGAGCTCGAGTCCGCGATCAAGGTCTGCCGTTCCGAGGCCCGCTCCGCGTTCGGCGACGACTCGCTGTACCTCGAGAGGTGGCTCGAGGACAACCGCCACGTGGAGGTCCAGGTGGCCGTGGACCGCTACGGCCACGGCGTGCACCTCGGGGAGCGCGACTGTTCCGTCCAGCGGCGCCACCAGAAGATCCTCGAGGAGGCCCCGACCCCCGCCCTCTCGCCCGCGGCGCGGGCCGACCTCTGCGACCGGGCGATCCGCGCCGTCGTCGCGGCCGGCTACGAGAACGTCGGGACGCTCGAGTTCCTCGTCGACGGCGCCGGCGACTTCTACTTCATCGAGATCAACTGCCGGATCCAGGTGGAGCACCCGGTCACGGAGGTCCTCACCGGAATCGACCTCGTCGCGACCCAGATCCGGATCGCCGCCGGCGAGCCGCTCGGCTTCAGCCAGGCCGACGTCCAGCTCCGGGGCCACGCCATCGAGTTCCGGATCAACGCCGAGGACCCGGAGCACGACTTCCGGCCCGGCGCCGGGATCGTCGAGGCGTACCACGCGCCGGGCGGGCCGGGGATCCGGATGGATTCGCACCTCTACCCCGGCTACGAGGTGCCGCCGTACTACGACTCGCTCCTCGGCAAGCTCATCGCCTGGGGACCGGACCGGGCCACGGCGATCGTCCGCGGCCGGGCGGCGCTCGAGGAGCTCGTCGTCGACGGCCTCATCACGAACGTCGAGATCCACAAGGCACTGCTCGCGAACGAGGTCTTCCTCGACGGGCGGATGACCACGAACCTGCTCGACCGGATCGGCAGCGCGGCGTTCCTCGCCGCCGCGGCCCGGACCTGACCCAGACCATCCCGTCAAGCCATCGAACCGGAGCCTGCCCGTGACCGAGACGATCCACACGACCCGCGAGATCGAAGCGCTCATCCCGCATCGCTGGCCGATGCTCATGGTCGACCGGATCGTCGAATACGACGCCGAGGCGAAACGGATCGTCGGGATCAAGGGGATCACCGCCACGGAGTTCTGGGCCCAGGGCCACTTCCCGGGCCTGCCGGTCCTGCCGGGCGTCCTCCAGGTCGAGGCCCTCGCCCAGACGCTCGCCGTCTACGTCGCGAAGCAGCCGGGGTTCGGCGACCGGATCGGGCTGTTCGCGGGGATCGACGACTGCCGCTTCAAGCGGGTCGTCGTGCCGGGTGACACGCTCCGGCTCGAGATCACGATGGAGAAGCTCGGCTCGCGCTTCGGCCGGGCCCGCGGCGTCGCGAGCGTGAACGGCGAGACCGCCTGCGAGGCGACGCTGAGCTTCATCATCCCGCCCGAGGGCGTCCTGCGATGACCCGGCTCACCATGGCGGCCCATCGCGTGCGCTCGCTCGCGTGCTCGGCTCCGCCTTGCGCTGGACCACCCTCGCGAGCCGGGAGCGTCCTGCCGTGACCGCTCGCATCGCGGTCCTGTCCGATGTCCACGGCAACGTCACCGCGCTCGAGGCCGTCCGCAAGGCGTTGAAGAAGGAGAAGCCGGACGCGATCCTCGTCGCCGGTGACCACGTGCTGAACGGGCCGGAACCCGCGGCCGCGGTCGATGCGCTCCGCGAGCTCGAGGCCGCCGGCGCGGCGATCGTCCAGGGCAACACCGACATCGCGGTGGCGGACTTCGACTACGCCGCGGCGTTCCCGTGGATGGCCGACGGCGTCCCGGATGCGATCCAGTACGCCGCCGAGTGGGCGCACGACGCGCTCGGCGACGAGCGCCTCGACTGGCTCCGGCGCCTGCCCGCCGAACGGCGCCTCCGCCTCGAGGAGACGCTCGTCCTCGTCACCCATGCGTCGCCGGGATCGCAGACGGCCGGGTTCGACAAGGACCTCGACGCGAGCGTGACCCTCGAACGGCTGTCCCGCACCGACGCGCGGATCATCTGCTGTGGCCACACCCACATCCCGGAGATCCGCGACTTCGGCTGGAAGCAGATCGTCAACGACGGGAGCGCCGGCTACGTCTTCGACGGCGAGCCGACCGCGTCATGGGCCCTCGTGACCCTCGACGGCGAGACGGCGACGGCCGAGATCCGCCGGACCGAGTTCGACGTGATGGTCGTGTCGAACGCCATCTCGGCGCGCGGTCTACCCGGCGACGTCTACCGCGCTGCGACGGTGCGAACAGGGAAGCTCGTCAGGTGATCGCCACCCCGCGGGTCGTGGTCACCGGGATGGGCGCGCTGTCGGCCCTCGGCAACGACGTGGACTCGACCTGGGACGGCCTCGTGGCCGGCCGCTCCGGCATCCGGACGATCGAGGGGTTCGACCCGTCGCGGGTCGATTCGAAGATCGCCGGCGAGGTCCGCGACTTCGATGCCAGCGGCGTCCTCGACCGCAAGGACATGCGCCGGACCGACCGGTACATCCAGTTCGGGCTCGTCGCGGCGCGGCAGGCCCTCGACCAGGCCGGCTTCCCGGGCCGGATGGAGGGCGCGCTCGCCGAGCGGACCGGGGTGATCCTCGGCTCCGGCCTGGGTGGGGTCGCCACGCTCTTCGACAACGTCCTCGTGATGGCCGAGCGCGGCCCGGACCGCATCAGCCCGTTCTTCATTCCCATGGGCATCGCCAACGTCGGGGCAGGTCAGGTCGCGATCCAGTTCGGGCCGCTCGGGCCGAACTGGGCGACCGTGTCGGCCTGCGCCACCGGTGCCCACGCGATCGGCGAGGCCTGGGAGACAATCCGGCGCGGCGACGCCGACGTCATGCTCGCGGGCGGTGTGGAGGCCGGGATCCACGAGGCCGTCGTCGGCGGCTTCGCCTCGATGAAGGCGCTCTCCACCCGGAACGACGATCCCGAGCGGGCCTCCCGGCCGTTCGACGAGGAGCGCGACGGCTTCGTCATCGGGGAGGGTGCGGGGATCCTCGTCCTCGAGGCGCTCGAGCACGCCGAGCGACGCGGCGCCGAGCCGCTCGCCGAGGTCATCGGCTACGGCGCGACCGCCGACGCGTCACACATCACCCTGCCGGCGCCGGGCGGCGTCGGGGCGGTCCGGGCGGCCCGCCGCGCGATCGAGAAGGCGGGCCTCGCGCCGAGCGATGTCGACCACGTGAACGCCCATGCGACCTCGACCCCGGAGGGGGACAGGGCCGAGCTCCAGGCGCTCCGGACGATCTTCGGTAACCACGCCCCGAGGGTCGCGGTCACCGCCAACAAGTCGATGCTCGGGCACACCCTCGGGGCGGCCGGCGCGCTCGAGTCCATCGCGGTCATCCAGGCGCTCCGGACGGGGACCGTGCCTCCGACGATCAACCTCGGGCGACCGGACCCGGCCGGCGAGGGCCTCGACCTGACGCCGAACCGGGCAGCGCGGCGCGAGCTCCGGATCGGGCTCAACAACTCGTTCGGGTTCGGCGGCCAGAACGCCGCCCTCGTCTTCCGGCGGTGGGACGGATGAGCGACGGCACGGATCCGATCGAGCCGGCGGCGCCGGGCGCGGTGCCGCCGCCGGGCGCGGTGCCCCAACCGGGCGCGGTGCCCCCGCCGGGCGTGGTGCCCCCGCCGGGCGCCGTCCCGGACGACCCGGGGGACGACGCGCCGGCACCCACGGACCCGGGCGACGTCGCCCTGCTCGGGCTCATCGATCGCCTCGCGGCACTCCTCGACCGCTCGGAGCTGACCGAGCTCGAGGTCCAGGTCGGCGCCACCGGGCTCGTCCTCCGGAAGCCGGCCGCGATCGCGCCGCCACCGCCGGCGATCGCCGGGGTCTCCGGGGTCGCCGCCGCGAGCGCGGGCCACGCCACCGAGGCCGCGGGTGCCGCCGGCACGCCCGGAGCCGATTCCACGGTACCGTCGCGACCGTCCGTGAAGGCGCCGCTCACCGGCATCTGGTACGGCTCGCCGTCACCCGGCACCGCGCCGTACGTGACCGTCGGCGGCGAGGTCGGGGTGGGGCAGGTGATCGGGCTCATCGAGGCGATGAAGCTGTTCAACGAGATCAAGAGCGACCTGACCGGGCGGGTGGTCCGGATCCATGCCGAGAACGGCAAGCTCGTGAAGGCAAGGCAGCCCCTCATCGAGGTGGAACCGCTGTGACGAATGCTGGTGCGGTCCGCCGCGCACACGTGACCGGCTGGGGCCGGTACGTCCCCGACCAGGTCCTGACGAACGCCGACCTCGAGAAGATGGTCGACACGAACGACGAGTGGATCGTCACCCGGACGGGGATCCGCGAGCGCCGCGTCGCGGCGGCTCACGAGACGACCGCCTCGATGGCCGCGGTCGCCGGGCTGCGGGCCATCCGGACGGCCGGCCTCGACCCCGACGACATCGACCTGATCCTGCTCGCGACGCTGACGCCGGACTACTGGATGCCGTCCACGGCCGCGCTCGTGAAGGAGGCGATCGGCAACCAGAAGGCCGCCGCGATGGACGTGGCAGCCGCCTGCTCGGGCTTCGTCTACGCGTTCTCGACCGCCCAGGCGTACGTGACGTCGGGACTGGCCGAGCACGTCCTCGTCATCGGGGCCGAGCTCCTCACCCGGTTCCTCGACTACACCGATCGCGGCACCTGCATCCTCTTCGGCGATGGGGCCGGTGCGGTCGTGGTGTCCGGGTCGGACGAGCCCGGCGGAGCCCTCGGGACCGAGCTCACGACCGAGCCCCAGGGGGCCTACATGATCTGGCTCCCCGCCGGCGGCGCGAAGAGCCCGCCGTCGCGCGAGACCGTCGCCCGCGGCGAGCACTACATCCGGATGGAGGGCCGGGAGACGTACCGGTTCGCGACCCGGACGCTCGCCTCGACGGCCCTCGCGTCGATCCGGAACGCCGGCCTCGAGCCGGACGATGTCGCACTCTTCATCCCGCACCAGGCGAACATCCGGATCATCGAGGCCGTCGCGAAGGGGCTCGACCTGCCGATGGAGCGGATGTTCACGAACGTCGACCGGTACGGCAACACGTCCGCGGCTTCGGTCCCGATCGCCCTCGCCGAGGCGGTCAACGAGGGCCGCGTGGCGGTCGGCGACAACATCTGCATCGTCGCCTTCGGGGCGGGGTTCACGTCCGGCGCGGTCACGATCGAGTGGACGGCCGACCCGGCCCGGGGGATCGCCGGCGATGCCGCCGTCCGGGCGCAGGACGTCCACGTCCGGCTCCCGATCGACTGGGATTCCGTCGACCCCATCCCTCCCGCGCTGGCCGAGCTCATGGCCCGCGATCCGCTCCACGTCCCGCTCGACGACGTGGTCCCCGGCGAGCCCGCGCCGGCCCACCACCCCGAACCCGTCGGGCGGTAGGCCATGTCGGACGCGTATCGTGCCCGGACCCTCACCGTCGACGGCGGTCCCACTGCGCTCGGGTCGGCCGGCCAGCTGACGGTCGTCGTCGACCGGCCCGTCGCGGCCGGCGGCCGCGGCCTCGGCTTCAACGGCGGCCAGCTGCTCTACCTGTCGATCGCCGCCTGCGTCTCGAACGACCTGTACCGCGAGGCGGCCACGATGGGGATCACGATCCGGCGCGTCGCGGTCGAGGTCGACGGCGACTTCCCGGGGCGCGGTGCCGCATCAACGCCGGTCGACGTCGTCGTGGAGATCGATGCCGAGGCGGACGACGCCGCGGTCGACGCCCTGCTCGCGGAGGTCGATCGCGTCGCGGAGATCCCGAATTCGCTCCGCGGCACCACGCCGGTCAGCATCCGCCGCGCCTGACGAGGAGGACGAACATGATCGATCTCACCGGCAAGAGCGCGGTCGTCACGGGCGGCTCGCGGGGGATCGGCCGGGCCATCGCCGTTCGGCTCGCCGCCCAGGGCGCCGACGTCTGCTTCAGCTACCGGGGCAACGCCGCCGCGGCCGAGGAAGCCACGGCCGCGATTCGGGCCCTCGGCCGCGAGGCCCTCGCCTTCCAGGGCGACGCCACGGATCCCGAGGCGGCAGACGGGCTCGTGAAGGCGGCGATCGAGGCCTTCGGCAAGGTCGACATCCTCGTGAACAACGCCGGGATCACCCGCGACGACCTGATCATGCGGATGTCGCTCGATGACTGGCGATCGGTCCTCGAGACGAACCTCTTCGGGGCGTTCTACGCGATCAAGGCGGTGACGCGGCCGATGCTCAAGGCCAAGGGCGGCCGGATCATCAACATCACGTCGGTCTCGGGCCAGGCGGGCCAGACCGGCCAGGCCAACTACTCGTCGGCGAAGGCCGGGCTCATCGGCCTGACGAAGGCCACTGCCCGAGAGCTCGCGTCCCGCGGCATCACCTGCAACGCGGTCGCACCGGGGTTCGTCCTGACGGAGCTCACGAAGGACCTGCCGGCGCCGCTCCAGGCCGAGCTCACGGCCCGGACCCCGCTCGGGCGGTTCGGCACGGCCGAGGAGATCGCGGCCGCGGTCGCGTTCCTCGCCAGCGACGAGGCCGCGTTCATCACCGGCCAGGTGCTGGCGGTGGACGGCGGTCTGGTGATGATGTAGGAACGCTCCGGCGGGAGGACGTCGAGCACGCCGCTCGCCCGGCCGCCCTGATCAGCGGACGATGGCGCGGGGATCGGCGTTCCGGCCACGCGCCGGCCGACGCTCACCCGAGAGCGCGGACGCCCTGCTCCGTCATTCCCGGCGCGGCCAGGACACCGGTCTGCCGCAGCCGTTCGCGGATCGCCGCGTCATCCATGACCATGGCCGCCGCCTCCAGGTCGTCGAGGAGAGCCTCCAGCGGCTCGCCCAGGGTGGACGCTCCCGCGGTGGTGGCGCGCCAGACGCGCTCGTGCTCCGTGCTCGCCATCGATTCGTGGTCGTAGATGAGGCGCTCCTCCAGGCGTTCACCCGGCCGCAGCCCTGTGTAGACGATGTCGACGGTGCTCGGATCGAGGCCGGACAGCCGGATCATGTCCTCGGCGAGATCGATGATCCGGACGGGCTTGCCCATGTCGAGGATGAAGATCTCGCCGCTCGTCTCCGACGCACCGGCCTGGAGGATGAGCGAGACCGCCTCGGGGATCGTCATGAAGAACCGCGTCGCATCCGGGTGGGTGATCGTCAATGGCAGTCCCCGGGCGAGCTGGTGCTGGAAGATCGGGACGACGCTGCCACTCGAGTTCAGGACGTTCCCGAAGCGGACCGCGAGGTGCGGCCGGCCTGACCGTCGCCCGGCGCTGATCGTCTGGAGCTCGGCGAGGCGCTTCGTGGCGCCCAGAACGCTCACCGGCTGGACCGCCTTGTCGGTCGAGATGAGGACGAAGCGCCCGGCGCCGACGTCCTCGCAGGCCCGCAGCAGGTTGCGGGTGCCGATCGCGTTCGTGAGCACCGCTTCCGAGGGCTGGAGCTCGCAGATCGGAACGTGCTTGAGCGCGGCGGCGTGGAAGACCACATCCGGCCTGACCGTGCGGACGAGACGCTCGACGGCGGTCGCCGATCGGATGTCGCAGAGGCGGGCCGTGACGACCGGCCCGTAGGCCGCGTGGCGCTCCCCCAGCTCGCGCTCGATCCCCCATAGGGCGGCCTCGTTGTTGTCAGCGGCGACGAGCGTCCCCGGACCCAGGGTCAGGATCTGGCGCGCCAGCTCGCCGCCGATCGAGCCGCCCGCGCCAGTGATGAGCACCGTCGCCCCGTTCAGGTAGTCGGCGAGTTCCTCGATGTCGACCCGAACGGGCTCGCGCCGGAGGAGATCATCAACGCTCACCGACCGGATGCGAGCGACCTGATCGGTCCCACCAAGAAGCTCATTGAAGTTCGGCACGATCTTGATCGTCAGTCCCATGAGCCGGCCGAGGTCGACGGCCTGCCGGACCACCGACCCGGGAGCCGACGGCATCGCGACCACGAGCTGCGTCGCTGCCGAGGATTGGACGGCCTCCCGCATCTCCCCGAGGCCGCCGTAGATCCGCAACCCGAGGAGTCGCGACCCCTGCTTCGCGGCGTCGTCGTCGAGGAACCCGACCACCTTCACGTTCATCGTGAGATCGCGTGCGGCGAGTCGCGCCACCGCCGCGCCGGCCTCGCCCGCCCCGTAGATCAGTGTTCGGACGCCGACCAGCTCGCCGTCCGGGTCGCTCGGCCGCCCGGAGTTCTCGAGGGCCCAGCGGAGCGCAAACCGGCCTCCCCCGATCAGCGCCAGGCTGAGCAGTGCCTCGAGCGGGAAGAACGAGCGGGGCATGCCCGTCGTGCTCGGGACATCGAGGGCGGCGAGGATCACGAAGATGGTCGCCGAGATCACACTTCCCGTGCCGACGGCGGCCACGATGCCGAGCATCTCCCGTACCGAGGCGTAGCGCCATTCCCGCCGATACATGCCGAAGCTGATGTTCACGATGGGCTGGACGACGAGCGGCAGCAGCGCGACCGGCAGGTACGGCCGCATGACCGCCAGGACATCGTTCGCGTCGAAGCGGAGGGCGAACGCTCCGACGATCGCCAGGCCGATGACGACGAGGTCGTAGACGAGGAGGTGGCGGCCGCGGGCCGCGAACCTCATCGGCCAGTCCGCCGTGCGGGGCGCCGCTGGGCCGCGAGCGCGGTCATTGAGATCGTCCTCGGGCCGGTCGCAGGGTCACGCGGGCTCCTCGAGTGTGGCTTTCGGGAGGTAGGAAGGGTACACCGGGCGAGGGTAGCGGGCGCGCGAACCGGTGGCCGGCGATCGATGGCGACCGGTCCCGGACCGGACGGTCGGGTGGCGCGTCCAGTGGCCATCCGTCGCCGGCCATGACAGCGCGAACCCTGTGCTAGACTCCGCCGCGCTTTGACCCGAACCGCTCGCCGCGTGGGCCAGGTCGCCTCCCGGTCGGCCTCGCGCGCGGCGCTCCTCTCGTTCCTCTGGCCCGGTCTTGGGCAGCTCTACCTCGGCCGGCCGCGCGCCGCCGCAGCGTTTGGGCTCCCGATCGCGATCGTCGTCCTGTTCGCCATCCTCCAGGTTCGCGACGGCCTCGACGTCCTCGTCGTCCGGTTGTTCGCTCCAAGCGCCACCACAGCGGCCGTCGTCCTCCTGCTCGCGACCGCGGCCTGGCGGCTGGCAGCAATGGCCGATGCGTTCCTTTCGGCGCGCGGTTACCTGGTCGACTCGGTGTCGCACGCGCGCAGGATGGGCTCGACATGGCGGGAAGGCCGGGCAAAGCGGACGTTCGTGGTTCTCATCGCCCTCGTGGTCGTCGGCCACGGCCTGCTCATCGGCGTCGCCCTCGCCATCGGCGGGACCGGGTCGCGAATCTTCGTCGGTGGTGACACGCCGGTGGCGTCGCCGAGCCCCGGCAGCACCGACCCCGCGCTGCCGCAGGAGTCGCCGTATGTCACGCCCACGGCCGACGGATGGATCAACATCCTCCTGGTCGGGGCGGACTCGGGCATGGGCTACGACCATTCGCTGACCGACGCGATGATCGTCCTGAGCGTGAACCAGCTCACCGAGGATGCGGCGATGTTCAGCTTCCCGCGCGACATCTCCCGCTTCCCGATGTACTCGGGCGGGACCTACGGTGGCAAGCTCAACTCCCTGATGAGCACCGCCGCCGCCGACCCCGATGCGTACCCGGACGGCGCCCTCGGCACGCTGTCCCGCGAGCTCGGCTTCCTCCTCGGGGTTCCGATCCACTACTACGCGTTTATCAACCTGGCCGGCTTCAAGACGATGATCGATGAGGTCGGCGGCATCGATATCGTCAATGATCGGGCGATCGACGACCCCGCCTACCAATTCCCTGATGGAGTGATCGGATTCCACCTGTCGGCCGGCCCGCACCACCTGGACGGTCGAACCGCCCTCGCGTACGTCCGCTCGCGGAGGGGGACGGGGGACAACGACTTCACCCGGGCGCGTCGCCAGCAGCAGCTGCTCCTCGCGCTCCGCGACAAGCTCGTCGACCCGTCGATGCTGCCTCGCCTGCCCGCGGTCCTCGATGCGGCAGCGAGCATCCTCCAGACGAACTACCCGGTCGAGCAGGCAGCCGACCTCCTGTCACTCGCGAAGCGGGTCGCCGGCGACGGGGTCGAGCGTTTCGTCCTGGGCCCGCCGTACGCCAAGAATCCGACCGAACCAACCTCCACCTACATGCTGATCCTCGAGATGCAGGTCATCACCGACCTGTCGATCCGGATCTTCGGCGAGGCGTCTGCCTACGCCGACTAGGCGTGCCGGCCGGATCGCGGGGCCGGGCTCCGCGCCCGCCCCGACCCGAACCGGGACCGATCAGTCGCCCGGCGATGGCGCCGAGATGTCGTCGTCCGCGGGGTGGCCCTCCACGCCCGAGCCGCGGAGGACGACGGCCACGGTGGCGACGAGGATCCGCAGGTCGAGCGCGGCCGACTGGCGTTCGACGTACTCGATGTCGATCTCGATGCGCGCAGCCCACGGCAGCTCGTTTCGGCCCGTGACCTGGGCCAGGCCCGTGATTCCTGGTCGTACCGCGAGGCGCCGGCGCTGGCGCTCCGTGTAGCGCTCGACCTGGTAGGGGAGCGTGGGCCGCGGACCCACGATGCTCATCTCGCCGCGCGCGACGTTGACGAGCTGGGGGATCTCGTCGAGCGAGAGCCGACGGAGCCACCGGCCGGCCCGCGTGATCCGGTCGTCGGCGGGGAGGATCGGGTTGTCCGGGGCATCGATCATCGTCCGGAACTTCAGGATCTCGAACTCCCGGCCGCCCATCCCCGCCCGCGTCTGGCGAAAGAAGATCGGGCCGGGGCTGGTGAGCCGGACGGCGATCGCGCAGGCGACTCCGGCGATCGTCGCCGGAACGAGGCAGAGGGCGAGCAGGCAGAGATCGACGGCTCGCTTGCCGCGGTACGGCCCCGTCATCGGGCCGCGACCGGAGGTGCGGGCTCGCGACGGAGGAGCGCGTCCAGCCGCACCGCGAGCTTGGCGATGTCGTGGGCCGCCTCGACGTGGGCGCGCCCCCGGGCGCCGAGGGCCGCGCGCCGTTCGCCGGAGAGGTCGGCGAGCGACGCGATCGCGTCGGCCAGGCGGACCGGGTCGCCCGGCGGGACGGAGACGCCGGCCCCGCTCTCCGCGACGGGGTCGAACGGGGTGTCACAGGCGAAGACGATCGGTCGAGCCGCCGCCATGTAGTCGAAGACCTTGTTGAAGCTGACGCCGTACCGATGGACGGGCGTCGACGCCACGTTCACGAGGCCGATGTCCACGGCGGCGAGGAACGTTGCGAGGGCATCCTTCCCCATCGGGTCCAGGAACGCCAGGTTGGTGATCCCGCGGCGGTCACGCTCCGCCTCCAGCGTTCGCTTCTCGGGGCCGTCGCCGACCATGGCGAACCCGACGGCCGCGCCGCGATCCTCGAGGATGGCCGCCGCATCGACGACGGCGCCGAGTCCGTTCGCCGTGCCATGGGCCCCGGTGTAGGCGACGATGCAACGGTCGGACCACCTGGCGAGGAGCTCGCCGGCCGGCGCCGGCAGCGGCCCGCGCCTGTCTGCCTGCCCGAGCGACACGCCGTTGGGCAGGTGCTCCAGGGCTCGGGGCCGTTCGCCGTGCTCGTCGAGGTACGCCCCGAGGCCCGGCATGACGCCGATGACCGCCTCGGCCCGAGCGACCAGGAAGCGCTCGAGGAGCCGGAGCGCTCGGGCGACGGGATGGTCGGATCGGATGGCCCCGATGTCGATCAGGGTCTGCGGCCAGAGGTCGCGGATCTCGTAGTAGAACCGGGCACCGAACTCGCGCGCCAGCAGGTAAGCGGCGAGCCCGGCCAGCGGGTGGACGGTCGAGCCCACGATGGCGTCCGGGCGCGGCCGGACGCGCTGGGCGAACAGCATCACCGTCACGAAGTAGCTGGCCATGTTGAGGATCCGGCGGATCCCGTTGCCGCGGTATGGGGTCGTCCGCAGCCAGACGAAGCGGACCCGGCCGATTGCCTCCGTCCTGGACAGGCGGGCGCCCGTCACCTGCTCCTCGCGCCCGGTGAAGTGATTGAAGCCGGCGGCGAAGATCGTCACCCGCCAGCCGAGCTGCGCCAGCTCCTGGCCGAGGTCGTGATGGCGTGTGCCGGCGCCGGACCCGGGCGGGGTCGCGTAGTGGTTCAGGATCCAGACGGTCTTCGCCCGGCGGCGCGCATCCTCGCGGCCGTCATGGGCCATGGATGGCCCTCGTGAGGCGCTCGGCCACGTAGTCGATGTCGGCGTCGGGCAGGCGGCTCGAGAACGGGATGGCGAGGGTCGACGCTGCGACACGCTCCGTCACCGGGAAGTCCCCCTCGCGGTAGCCGAACTCACGATAGAGGGGCTGCAGATGGATCGGGTTGAAGTACGGCCGGGTCGGGATGCCGTCGGCCGCAAGGTCGTCCATCACGCGGTTGCGATCGATGCCACCGGCAAAGCGCACCACGTAGACGAACCAGTCGACCTGGGTGTCCGGCATCGCCCGCGGCAACGTGAGCCCGTCGACGCCGGTCAGCCGATCGTGGTACCGCGCGGCAACGCGGGCGCGGCCGGCGGCGAGCTCTTCGCGCCGCCGCATCTGGACAACGCCGAGCGCGGCCGAGAGCTCGTCGAGCCGGTAGTTGAAGCCGAGGCGCACATGCCGGAGCCACGTCCCGTCCTGATCCCGCCCCTGGTTCCGAAGACTGCGGATGACCTCGGCGAGTTCCGGATCGTCGGTCAGGACGACGCCGCCCTCGCCCGTCGTGATCTGCTTGTTCGGATAGAACGCGAAGACGGACAGGTCGCCGAACGAGCCGAGCGGCCGGCCCGCGACCGTCGTCCCGAGCGCCTCGCAGGCGTCCTCCACGAGGTGCCACCCTCGGGCCCCGGCGATCGCCGACAGATCGGTGATGGCGCAGCGATTGCCGAAGACGTGGACCGGCAGGATCGCGCGGGTGCGGACCGTGGCGGCGTCGGCCACGAGGCCCGGATCCATGCCCAGCGATTCCTCCTCGATGTCGACGAAGCGCGGCACGGCCCGTTCGTAGAGGAGGCAGTTCGCCGAGGCGACGAAGCTGAAGGGGCTCGTGATCACCTCGTCGCCGTCCCCGATCCCGAGCGCCCGGACGGCCATGTGGAGACCCGCCGTGCCGCTGCTGCAGGCAACGGCGTACGCTCGTCCCGCGTGCGCGGCGAGCAGGCGTTCGAACTCGGCCGCGTACGGTCCGAGGGCGATGGTCCCGCTCTGCAGGACCTTGGTGACGAGTTCGATCTCGTCCGGGCCGATGTTCGGCTCGGCGAGGGGGATGCGCCGCGTCATCGGGGCTCCGGGGCGCCGATCGTGACCGGCGCAGCGACCCGAGCCGGCACGCCGACGACCAGGCTGCTCGAGGCGACATCGTCGACGACGGCAGCTCCCGCACCCACGGTGGACCACCGACCGATGCGGATGCCCTGGCGAACGCTGGCCCCGATGCCGACGAAGGCACCCTCCTCGACCACGACCCGGCCCGCGAGCCGGGCGCCCGGGGCAACGAACGCGTGGCGCTCGACGATCACGTCGTGGTCCAGTGAGGCAGCGGTGTTGACGATCGCATCGGCACCCACGACGGCCCCGACGCCCACGATCGCCGCGGCGCAGACCTGGGCCCCGTCCTCGATCCGTGCTCCGCCGAGCACGATCGCGGATGGATGGACCACCGCCACGGGCCGGAGCCCGAGCTCGAGCCCCCGGTCGAACGCCGCCGCGCGCGCCGCGTTGTCACCCAGCGCCACGACGAAGCCCGTCCCGCGCGCCGCATCGCGCCAGGCGTCCGGGCCGTCCAGGGTGCCGAGGACCGGGCAACCCTCGACCTCTGGCCAACGGACCTGCGGGCTCGGTTCGATCATGCCGACCGCGAACCTGCCGGTCGCGCGAACAAGGTCCAGGATGACGCGTCCATGGTCTCCGGTTCCGATGATGAGCACCCGCTCGTTCAAGGCGTCGGTCATCGCGGCTTCGAGCCCATTCGCTGTTCCTCGCTCGAGACAGACACGAGTCGATCGCCGCCCCGACGGCCGGCGCCGCCCGACGCGCTAGAATGGCGCCGGGTCGGCGGTGGTGGCCGCCAGGCATCGGCTTGATCCTGTGGAGCGCGGTCGGCAATGACTACGGTATGGCATCCGCGCCTCATCGGTCGCGCGACCGGCACACGGCGAGGTGACGCTCGCCCTGGACGCTCGTAGCCGCTTGGCCACGCACGGAGCGAGCGTCCTTGAGAGCCCGGCCAAGCCCGAGTCCGTGATGCCTCGGCACCCGGCCGCGATCCAGGGGCTCCTCGCGCGGCTTCGCGACGAGCTCCGTCATCCGGAGTTCCTCCTCGCCGTCTTCATCGTTGCGACCCTGCCACTGGAGTTCACGAAGGACTGGTTCCCCGTCCAGTGGATCGAGATCAGCCGCCTCGGCATGGTCGCGCTGGTCATCGCGACACTCGCTCGATCCGGCATCACGGGCCTCCGCGCGGTGCCACGCCTGCCGCTCCTCGCGGCCGCCGCCGTCATCGCCGTCGAGGTCGCGAGCGTCGCGCTGACGCGCTGGCCTGCGGGCGTCCACGATGCAGCCGGAATGATCGCCTACGCGTGCTTCGCGGTCGCCGTGGCCCAGTCGATCGACAGCCGCCCGCGCCTCGCCCTGCTCGGCTTCGTCTTCGTCGCCAGCGCCGTCACCATCGCGGCCGTCGGCATCGCCCAGGAGCTTGGCAACTTCTATATCTGGCGATCGGATGATCTCGACGTCCTCGGCCGCCGGAACGCCACGTTCCGCGACCCGAACATCATGTCGCGGTTCCTGATCCTCGGGGCGCTCGCGGGCTTCTCGCTGGCGGCGATCCTGCCGCGGGGCAGGCCGGGCTGGTCCGCTTTCGCGCTTGCGGCCGGGCTCGTGGTGATCGCGATCGGCCAGGTCACGACGCAGTCGCGATCAGGGATGGCCCTCGCCGTGCTCATGACGGTCGCGGCGTGCGTCGTGCTCTTCCGGTACCGGCGAAGCGTGGTGCTGTACGCCGCCGTGTACGTGCTGTCACTTGCGATCGGCCTCTTCGTCCTGCCGACGATCTTCCTCCGGACCGGCGGGATCGTCGATAGCCCGCCGGCGAAGGTGGTCCTGCCACCCGAGAAGGTGCCGGAGCTGACCGGGGCCGCCCGCACCGTGCTTTCGATCCTCCCGATCGACGCGACCCGTGAGTACCTGATCCTGGCCGGGGTGGCGATGTATTCGGACCACCCGGTGCTCGGCGTCGGCGTCGGCGGCATCGAGCCACTCATGAACGGGCCGTACAGGGAGTTCATCGCCCTCGACTACCGGGGCGACAACCCGACCGTGCTGATGCACACGGAGATCATCCGAATCGCCGCCGAGACGGGAACCGTCGGGCTGCTCGCCTTCCTCATCTTCACGGCCGCCGTCACCCTCGTGGCAGTCCGGCGATTCCGACACCTCGGGCAGGCCGAGCGGGTGATCCTGACCGCGATCGGCCTGGGGCTTGGGACGATCCTCCTCTCCAGCCAGCTCGTCGGCCGGCTGTACTCCGAGCCGTACCTGTGGCTGTTCCTGGGCCTGCTCGCCAGTCCCGCCCTGCGCGTCCGCGAGGAGCGGCCGGACGCGGGCAGTCCGGCACCGGCGACAGGCTAGCGAATCCCCGCCGGGGCCGAGTGGCTCTCGCCGAGTGCCGCCAGGTTCGCTCGGAGCCGGACGCGCCAGAGCGGCAGGAGGACGAGGCCCACGAGGATCACGAGCCCGACACGCAGCCCGACGGTCTCGGCCGGCGTCCGCGCCGCCACCTGGAGGAGCACGACGAGGGCCACCCCGATCGCGAGGCTCACCCAGGCCATCGGTCGCCGTCCGATCGTGTCCCTCGTGTCCCGGGCGAGCATGACGATGCTGAGGGATCGCGCGGCGATCGCGCCGATGCCGACACCGGCAAGACCGAGGGGGCCGAGCAGAACCGCCGTCAGGCCCACCTGAACGATCCCACCGGCAAACGCGGCGATCGGAACGACCCGACGGCGGTCCTCCATCCCGGCGGCGATCACGAGCACCGAGAAGACCCCGGTCATCGCGGCGGCCAGGATCAGCCCCGGCAACGCCTCGGCCGCCGGCCGGAACCCGGCTCCCGAGATGACGACGACGATCTCCGGGGCGAGCGCGGCACCCGCCACGGCCACGGCCACCGCGCCGACGGTGAAGAGCTCGAGGACCGCGCCGAACACGCGGGTCGTCGCGGCCCCGGGCCGCCGCTGGAGCCCGTGCGGCCCCCACGCCAGCGAGAAGGCCGCGGACACGAGGAGCATCACGCTCGCGAGGCGGATCGCGACCGCGAAGTGGCCAACGGCCTCCGTGCCGAGCCCGACCGCGACCTCCGATCGGACCACGTACTCTGCTGCGATCGTGACGGTGGACGCCGGGAGGAACGCGAGGCCGGCGGTCACGATCCCGGCCCCGAGACGGGGGCGGATATCGGGCACGAAGTGGCGAGCCGCGACGACCGCCGCTGCCGCGAGCCCGATCGCGCTCCCGAGGATGAATCCGAGGATGACACCCGTCGGGCCGAAGCCGGCCACGACGAGCGCGATCGCGAGGCCGAGCTGGGCGACGAGGTCGACGATCGCCATCGCGACCGCGGCGATCGCGCGCCCCTCGATCCGCAGGACGTTGGCGAGGGCCGCCTGCGTCGCCGCGATCGGGATGAGGAGGATCGAGAGCAGAGCCAGCCCGGCCTGCTCGGGTTCGGCCCAGACCTGCGTCGACAGCAGGCCCGCAAACGGGACGAGGACCAGCGTCGCGAGGATCGCGACCACGACCGTTGCGACGACCCAGTTCGTGATGATGACCTGCCGCTCGGCGACGCTGTGCGCGCGCCCGCGCAGCCGCGCTGCCGGGATGTCACCGGCAAACAGGACGACCGTCACTGCCAGGGCCGAGAACCCGACGGCGAGATCGGCGAGGCCGTAGTCGCCCGGACCAAGCGTCCGGCTGAGGATCGGGACCGTGATCAGCGCGAGAGCCTTGCCGAGACCGCCGGCAAACCCGTACAGGACGGTCTCCGAGGCCAGCCGGCGAGGCGACATCGTCGGCGGCGGGCCCTCCCCGTGGAGCGCCGGCGAGTCCGTCACCGCGCGCCCGCGCCGCGGGTCGCGATCGCCCGGCGGTAGACGGCGAGCACCCGCGTCGCCACCGCGTCGGGCGAGTGCCAGCTGCGGACCCACCGTTGGCCAGCCTCGCCCACCTCCTCCGCCTCGGAAGGATCGTCGAGGAGCCGGCCGACCGCTCGGGCCACGGCGGCGGCATCCTCGGCGACGACGACCGGCGGCGGGTCCGGGTAGAGGCGCACATCGACGTTCGTGACCACCGGACGGGCCATGCTCATCGCCTCGAGCTCGGAGACGCCGAGCGCCGGCACGCGGAACTGACCCACGACTACCCGTGCGCGACCGAGTCGCTCCAGGAACGTCGCCTTCGGACCAAACGGCAGTCGGATGGCGTCGACGCTGAAGTCGGGCCCGTCGACCGCCGCGATCCGGAGATCGGCCCGCTCGCGCCGGAGAATCGCGACCGCGGCAGCCGCGACGCCGCTGCCCTTGCTCGGCGCCGCCCGGCTCGCGAGGAGGACGTCGAGGTCCGCCTCGCCCGTTGCCGACCGGATGGGTATGGCGACCGGCAGATGCTCGGCGTCGGGCCGGAGCGGCAGGACCCAGCGAGCGAGGTCGGGCGTGGCATAGACGACGCACGTCGCCGCCCTGACAAGGAGTCCGTACGAATGGCGCCGGATCGGATCAAGGTCACGGATGTCGCTGCCGTGGGCATGGAGGACCCATGGGACGCCGACCATCAGGCCGACGACCCCGTTCGGGACCCAGTGGACGTGGACGACGTCCGGCCGGAGTGCCCTGGCCGCGCGAGCCACCCGGGCAGCATCGATCAGTCGGAGGGGCCCGTAGAGGACCTTCACGGGTCCGCGGCGGTGGGCGCCCCGTTGCGGCAGCGGGATCGAGATGACCTCGGCCACGTCGCCGAGCGCGGCGGCCAGGGCCGGGGCGACACTTGCGACATCGCCGAGCTGGACGACACGCACGCTACGCTCTGCCATGGCCGGGCCAGGCGGCAGGACTCCGCTGGTCCGCTTGATCGCGGTTCCGCCCGCACGGCCGCGTGCCATCGATCGACATCGGCGGCCATGGTAGTCGCTGGCCCGTCCGACAGGGCATTCGCACATGCCGCCGGGGCTCCTGGGGGGCTCGCCGGAGCCGGCAAGCCTGCCACGACCCGGGGAGCCCGTGGCCCTCGGGCAGCCGGCTCGAGGTGGGGTCCGGTGCGATTTTGGGCCTTTCGTACTGGTCCGGCGCGGGCTTCGGGTTGGTACGCTCGGTCCCGCGATGACCACGATGCCCCGGCGCCGCTCGCTGCTCCTCGCCGTCGCTCTCCTCGTCGGTGCCTGCCAGGGGCAGGCGCCGTCGATCCAACCGCAGCCGATCGCCTCGGTCTCCCCAACGGAGCGGCCCGCGCCCGCGGTCACGCCCAGGCCGAGCCGGGAGCCGTCGCCGGCCGCCAGCCCGACTCCGAACGAGGACCTCACGGAGCGCCCGTTCACGGTGCTCCTCCTCGGGGCCGATCACGAGGGCCGGACCGACACGATCATGGTGGTCGGCGTCGACGTCCCCAGGAAGACGATGTCGATCGCCTCGATCCCGCGGGACACAGTCAACGTGCCGCTGCCGGGCGGTGGGACCTACACGAACCAGAAGATCAACGCGTTCTGGAACCATGCCGCCGCCAGCGCGGACCGCTACCCGGACGGGCCCGGGCCGGCGACCGTCGATCTGGTGGGCCTGCTGCTCGACATCGAGATCGACTTCTACGCCAGGACGACGTTCGGCGGGTTCACGGCGCTCGCCGATGCCATGGGAGGCGTCGAGATCACGCTGCCGAAGGCGCTGAGCGATCCGTACTACCAGATCACGATCAAGCAGGTCGGGATCCGGTTCCCGGCGGGTGCCCAGCGGCTCGACGGCGACCGGGCGCTGATGTTCGTTCGGACGCGCAAGGCCGATAACGACTTCGAGCGGCAGCGCCGGCAGCAGGCCTTCCTCCTCGCCGCCGGCCGGCAGCTCCTCGCCGATCCGGGCCTGCTCGCCGGCCTGCTCGCCGCGCAGCGCAACCTGCAGTCGGACTTCCCGCTTGCCCAGGCGCCCGCGCTCCTGCTCGCCATCGGCGATGTTGATACCTGGACGATCAACCAGGCGGTGCTCGGCCCGACGCGGTACGAGACCGCCACCTCGTGCCCCTGTGGCTACGCCCTGGCGCCCAAGCTGGACGAGTTCGCGAAGCTCGGCGCGCTCTACTATCCCTGGGCTGTCCGCCGCTAGCCGTCGCAGCCAGGTCTCGATGCGGGTCAGCCGACCCGGGTCAGCCGACCCGGGCCAGCCGACCAGGATCAGCCGACGCTGATCCCAAACAGCCCGAGAACGCTGACCCCGATCAGCACCGCGTCGAGCACGATCACGAGCCCTACGGCGCCCCATGACAGGACGTTCGCGATCCGGCCGTTCCGGTGGCGGCCCATGATCCGCTCGTCGTTCACGAGCAGGACCATGAACACGAGGACGATCGGCAGCAGCAGGCCCTGGAGGTTCTGCGAGGCCACGATCACCGGCAGCAGGTCGAGGCCGGGGATGAGGACGACGAGGGCGCCGAGGGCCAGGACGAAGGTGTAGATCCCAAAGAACGCGCGGGCGTCCTGGAACCGCTTGTCGACGCCCGACTCCCAGCCGAACGCCTCGCAGATCACGAAGGCGGTCGAGATCGGCATGATCGTCGCCGCGAGGACCGAGGCCCCGAAGAGCCCGATCGCGAAGAGCGCGGTCGAGAGGTCGCCGGCCACCGGGCCGAGGGCCCGCGCGGCATCCTCGGCCGTCGAGATCGAGCCGCCGGCGGCATGGATCGTCGTCGCGGTCGCCACGACGATGAAGACCGCGATGACGTTCGTCCAGATCGCACCACCGACGGCATCGGCCTGCTCGAGGCGCAGCTCCTCCTCGTCGATGCCCTTCTCGGCGACCGCGCTCTGGAGATAGAACTGCATGTACGGCGTGATCGTCGTCCCGACGAGCGCGACCATGAGGAGGACGACCGACGGCGTCAGGTCGAGCGACGGACTCACGAGCGCCCGGCCGACCTCGCCCCAGTCCGGGTCGGCGAGGAGCGCCGAGGCGATGTACGCCACGAACACGACCATGACCGAGAGGAAGACGCGCTCAACGGTCCGATAGCTTGCGAAGAGGACGAGGCCCCAGATCGCGACGCCCACGATCGGCACGGTCAGCCAGCGCGGGATCCCGAAGATCTCGAGGGCCGCGGCCGCGCCCGAGAACTCGGCCACGGTATTGGCGATGTTCGCGACGAGCAGAACGATCATCGCGAATGCGGTCCACCGAACGCCGAAGCGATCGCGGATGAGGTCGGACAGCCCCTGGCCCGTCACGACCCCGAGCCGAGCGGCCATCTCCTGGACGATCGCGAGGATGACGATCGTGATCGGGAAGAGCCACAGCAGCCCGAGGCCGGTCTCCGCTCCGAGGACGCTGTAGGTCGTGATCCCGCCGGCGTCGTTGCCGGCGATCCCGGCGATGAGGCCGGGGCCCATGACCGCGAGGAACGCCACGAGCCCGCGGCGGCCGCGGAAGCGGCCCCGGAGCCGGAGGAAGGTCCGCTGCTCGAGCCGGTCGCGGATCCGCCCGAGGAGCGGGATCCGCGGCGGCACGATCGGCCGGCGCGGTCGATCCGGGCGGCGCTGGTCGGCGCCGCGCCGGCCGGCTGCGGTCCCGTCCTCCGGCGGGCGGCGGACGAGCTTCGGGAGCTGGGGCATCGGACCGCTCGCCGCGCCGGCTCAGCTGCGCCCGGCGAGTCGGGGGAGCCGCTTCCGCCAGGCGTCGGGCAGGATCGCGTCCATCGCGTCGTCGACCGTGACGATCCCCACGAGGTGGCCGCTCGCGTCCACGACCGGGACCGCGAGCAGGTTGTAGTGGGCGACGATCTCCGCCACCTCGTCCTCGTCCGCGAGGACCCCGACCGTCACCGGCTCCGGGATCATGACGGCCGCGACCGGCGTCTCCGGCCGGGCGACGATGAGGTCGCGCAGCGAGAGGACACCCACGAGCCGGTCCTCGTCGTCGGTCACGTAGACGTAGTAGATCGTCTCGGCGTCGGGCTCCATCTCCCGGAGCCGGTCGATCGCCTCGGCGCAGGTGAGCGTCGCGGCCAGGGCGACGAACTCGGTCGTCATCATCCCGCCGGCGGTGTCCTCGGGGTACGCGAGGAGCTCGCCGAGCTCCTCGGCCTCGTCGCGCTCCATGAGGGCGAGGATCTCCTCGCGGCTCTCGTCCGAGAGGTCGGCCACGAGGTCGGCCGCGTCGTCGGGCGACATCTCCTCGAGGATGTCTGCCGCGCGGGCGGGATCGAGGTCCTCGAGGACCT
>DASUMJ010000171.1:0-32993 GCA_036277775.1 Candidatus Limnocylindrales bacterium | reverse complement strand
GGCGCGGCTCGTGAACGACGCCGAGCGCCCGGTCCAGGTCGTCTTCGCGGGCAAGGCCCATCCCGCCGACCGCCCCGCCCAGTCGGTGATCCAGGAGATCTTCGCCTACACCCGGACCACCGCCCTCCGCGGCCGGGGCCTCATCCTCGAGGACTACGACATGCGGATCGCGCGGTTCCTCGTCCAGGGCGTCGACGTCTGGCTCAACAATCCGCGCCGGCCGCTCGAGGCCTCCGGCACGTCCGGGATGAAGGCGGCCGCGAACGGCGTCGTCAACGCCTCCGTCCTCGACGGCTGGTGGGACGAGGGCTTCGTCGGCGACACCGGCTGGGCGATCGGCGGCCGCGAATCGAACCCGGACGAGGCGGCCCAGGACTGGTCCGACGCCCAGGATCTCTACCGGATCCTCGAGGACGAGATCGTTCCGGCCTACTACGACCGCGACGCCGACGGGATGCCGTCGACCTGGATCGGCTGGATGCGCCGATCGATCGCGGCCGCGATCTGGCGGTTCTCGACGACGCGGATGCTCCACGAGTACGCGGAGCGGCTCTACCTCCCGGCAGCCGGGGTCGAGGCGGTCGGCTCGCGCCGCTGAGGCTCAGCTCAGCCGCACTGGTCGACGTCGCGCCACTTCTCCACGGTGTCGGCGACCGGCTGCGCGCCCGTGTCGCCGTAGGTCACGTCGAAGGTCCGGTTCGGGATCTCGCCACAGGCGCCGTCCTTCTCGACGGCCTCCCACGAGCCGCGGGTGTACTTGTACTGCGGCTCCACGCCCTCGGTGAACGGCAGGGTGATCGTCCAGGTGGTGCCGTCGACCTTCGTCATCGGCGTGCCGGCGGGATTCCAGCCCTGGAAGTCGCCGGCGATGAAGATCGTGTCGCCCGGCGGGGTCGTCGCGGGGAGGGAGACCGTGAACGTCACGGCGACCTCGCGCGAGACCGCGGCCGCGGCGACCTCCGCGGACGGCGCCGAGCGATTGAAGGCCGTGTCGACGGTCGTGACGACGTACACGTAGGCGTCGCCGGCCCGGATGGCGCTGTCGGTGAACGTCGCGACGAGGGAGCTGCCGATCGTCTCGAAGGGCCCGCCGCTCGACGTCGCCCGGCCGACCTCGTAGCGGTAGACGTCGCCGGCCGCCGCCGGGTCCCACGCCAGCGTCACCGACGCGTCGCCGGCCGACGTGACCCGGAGGTTCACCGGCGCGTCGGGGGCGTCCGTGTCGGCGCCAGGAGTGACGGCCAGCGTGACCGACTGGTCCTCGCGGAAGGCCCACGCACCGTCGGTCCCGGCCACGATGCCGCCGCGGTCGGCGTACGACCACGTCGCCCCGCCGTCGGTGGAGACCCGGAGGACGACGTTGACGTCGCCGAGGGCCTCGGGACGGACGGTGCCGCCGAACCGGTCGGCGTCCCCGGCGTCCTCGACCCAGGCCATCTCGGACCAGGCGTAGGCGGTCGCGGGATCGGCCGCCGCCGGGTCGCCGATGCCGAGCTGCGCCCGGATCCCCACGGTTGGGCCCGTTGCCGCCGTCGCGACGCCGGCCTGCACGAGCGCGTCGATCCGGGCGCCCGGCTCGATCGCCGAGAGAACCTGGCTCACCTCGGCCGGGCCGGCGAGCCGGGCATCCGTGAGCACGAGCTGCGGCAGGACGCTCACCTCGACCGACCGAACGCTCGGGTTGCCGGCGGCATCGAGAGCCACCACCACGTAGTAGCTCCGCGTCCCGTTCCGGGCGGTCGTGTCCCGGAAGGCCGTCGCCTCGGTCGTCCCGACGAGCTCGTAGCCACCCCGGGTCAGGATGGAGCGCCAGACCTGGTAGCCAGCGGCGTCCGGGGCGGCGGTCCATGCGAGGTCCACGGCCCCGCCCGTTGCCTCCGCGGTGAGGTCGGCCGGCGCCTCCGGACCGGCGAGGTCGGTGCCGGTCGGGGTGATGAGGATCGCCACGCCTCGGCCCTCGAGCTCGACGCTGATCGCACCGCCCGTCACCTGCACGTCCGGGCCGCCCATGCCCCGGACGAGCGCCGTGCCCTCCGGGATCCGGCCGGCGACGTCGACGTCGACGGTCCGCGGCTCGTCCGAGAGGTTGAGGACCGTGACCGCGGCCTCGGCGTCGGTCCGGCGCAGGTAGGCGACGGTCCCGGCCGCGTCGTCAGCCAGGAGGAACTCCAGGCTCCCCGTCCGGAGGGCCTCGTGATCGCCCCGGAGCGTCCCGAGCGCGCGGTACCAGTCCCGCAGGTCGGTGTCGATGTCGTCCCACGGATAGGTCCGGCGATCGTCGGGGTCGTCGTGGCCGGTGAGGCCGGCTTCGGTGCCGTAGTAGATCGAGGCCATCCCCGGCCACGTCAGCTGGATCGCCGCGACGAGGCGGACCTTGGCCTTCGCCGCCTCCAGGCCCTCGATCGACTCCTTCACCGCCGGGTCGTCGCGCCCGGGGGCGAGCGTCCAGAGGATCCGGGTCGTGTCGTGGCTGTCGACCAGGTTCAGGAGGGTCTCCCAGGCCGGGGCCGGGTAGTCCTCCATGACGCCGAGCATCCGCTCCGCGAACTGCGACGGCGTGAGCCCGGCGATCGCCCCGTCGAGGTCCGGCGTGTCGCCGTTGACGAGGCCGATGACCGCCCGCCGGAAGCGGTAGTTCATCGTCGTGTCGGCCTGGTCACCGAGGAGGAAGATCGAGGCGTCGTCCCACTTCTCGCCGAGGACCAGGGCGTCCGGATCGGCGGCCTTCGAGGCCTCCCGGATCAGCCGCATGAAGCGGTGGGAGAGGTTGTCCATGACGTCGAGCCGCCAGCCGGCCGTGCCCGCCTCGATCCAGCGCCCGACGACGCCGTCGCCCGCGGTGAACAGGTCGTAGACGTCCGCCTGCTCGAGGACCTCGGGGATCGTGTCGAACCCGAACCAGCCGACGTAGTAGGTGTCGTCTCCGCCGGGCGTCGTCGGCGCGCACGGCGCGGGCTCGTTCGTCGCCGGGGCCCGGAACGTGAACCACCGGCGGAACGCCGAGTCGGGCGATTCGCAGGCTCCGGTCTCGGCGTAGCGACGGGCGCGGTCGAACCACGGGGAATCGGACGAGACGTGGTTGAAGACGCCGTCGAGGAGGACCCGGATACCGCGGGCCTCGGCCTCGGTGACGAGCGTCTCGAAGTCCGCGAGCGTCCCGAGGTCGGGGTCGATGAACTCGTAGCTCGAGGTGTCGTAGCGGTGGTTCGAGGGGGCGGCGAAGATCGGGTTGAGGTAGAGGACCGTGACCCCGAGGGCATCGAGGTCGTCGAGCTTCGCGGTGATCCCGGCGAGGTCGC
Organism: Candidatus Limnocylindrales bacterium; assembly: GCA_036277775.1. Taxonomy (GTDB): domain Bacteria; phylum Chloroflexota; class Limnocylindria; order Limnocylindrales; family CSP1-4; genus UBA5189. The sequence goes on along the minus strand of DASUMJ010000171.1, from coordinate 29,694 downwards.
CGCCGTAGAAGTCGCGCCCCAGCGGACCCTCGCTGCAGGTGCCGGCCTGGTAGGCACGGCAATGGCCTTCGGGCAGGTCGTCCCACTCCTGCACGAGGACGGGGTTGCCGTAGACGTCGCCGTAGCGGTACAAGCCGGCGCCGTCACCGCCCTGGGTTGCGTCGGGCGACGGGTTGTTGGCGGGGTCGCCGTCGAAGAAGCGGTCCGGGAAGATCTGGTAGACCACGGCCCCTCGGGCCCACTCGGGCGTCGTGAACGCGGGGTCGTAGACGTCGATCTGCCAAGACGCGTCGATGCTCGTCTCGTAGACGACGCCGGCGCCGCCATCGCTCGCCTCGGCCACGGCACCGCCGTCGTCCGGCGCGTCGTCCTCGAGGTACGCGGTCGAGGTGCCGTCGCGCACGATGAACCGGTACCACAGGATCGTCGGCTTGGCGGTCGTGTGGAGGGTGGCCTGCCAGTAGTCGTAGCCGTGCTCGCCACGGGTCGGGTCGGTCGCGACGAGCGCCATCGGGATCAGCGCCTGGAGCTCGTCGACCTGGTCCCAGACCCGTACGGTCGCCTCGGTCAGGTCGCCGGCGGCGGCGCGGATCCGGAGGATCACCTGCGCCTGGGCGGGCACGGCCCCGAACGGCGTCCGGTACGTGTCCGAGCGGCTGTCGTGGGCGAGGTCGGCTGCCTCGATCTTCCCGTCCGGAGCGAGCGGCACCTTGTCGGCGATCGCGATCGGGCCGGACGGGCCCGGCGAGCCGGTCGGGTCCGGCCCGACGAGGCGCGGCACGAACGCCAGGCCGGCCGCGACGACGAGGACCGCGACGAGGGCACCGCCGATGACGATCGGTCGCGACGGGCGGCGGGCCATCAGCCGATCTCCGATCGGAGGATCAGGCCCGCGCGCGGCGGGACGGAGACGGCAGCGCGGCCGTCGCGAACCGCGACGCCGCCGTCCGGGCCGGCGGCCATGCCGGGCCACGTCAGGGCAACGAGGCGGCGGCCGTCCAGCTCGGGGATCGCCAGGTCGAGCGGCACGGTGGCGTCGCCGGCGTTGATCGCGACGACCACTGCCGGCCCCGGGACGCCGGCCTCCGGCGTCCGGACGAACGCCATCGCCGCGCCCCACGCCGCCACCGTCCGGTAGGCACCGCGCCGGAGGACCGGGTTCGCATGCCGGGCGGCGATCGCCCCGCGGTTGAACGCGAGCAGCCCCTCGTCCCAGGCATCCCGCCGATCCCACGGGAACGCGGCCCGGCAGCCGGGATCCTGCTCGCCGGTCATCCCGATCTCGTCGCCGTAGTAGATCGACGGGGCGCCGGGCAGCGTCATCTGGAGGAGCGTCGCGAGCCGGAGCGAGTCCTGGTCGCCGCTGCACATCGCGAGGAAGCGCGGCGTGTCGTGGGTGTCGAGGAGGTTCAGCTGGACCGCGACGACGGCCGGGTCGTAGAGGGCGAGGCTGTGCTCCACGCGCCGGGCGAACTCGGCCCCGTCGATCGGGAAGATCGTCGAATCGAGGCCGAAGTGCTGGTGGAGCACGCGCCGGTCGAGGTGCGACGCGCCGGTGAACGACGTGATCGACGCGGCCAACGGGTAGTTCATGTACGCGTCGAACTGGTCGCCCTGGAGATAGCGGGGGTCCTCGTGCCAGACCTCGGCGACGATGTACGCCTCGGGGTTCACGGCCTTGACGCGCCGCCGGAACTCCCGCCAGAAGCTCTCGTCGGAGATCTCGAGGGCCACGTCGAGCCGCCAGCCGTCCGCCCCGAACCGCATCCAGTGCTCACCGACGGTGAAGAGGTACTCGCGGACCTCGGGGTTGTCGGTGTTCATCTTCGGCAGGGCCGGCAGGTCCCACCAGGCGCGGTAGCCGAGGGCGGTGAGCGAGCCGGCCCCCGCCCGCTGCTCGTCCGGTACGTTCGCGGTGTCGAGCGCCTGCGGGTCCAGTGGGTAGGCCCGGACCGGCCGTCCGGCGTCGAGGGCCTCCTGGTCGAAGTGGAACCACCGGCGATACGGCGACGCGGCACCCGTCTCCATGACGTGGTGGAACGGCCAGAAGCCGCGGCTGGCGTGGTTGAAGACGCCGTCGAGGACGACCCGCATGCCGCGGGCGTGGGCGGCGTCGATCAGCTCGCGGAGGGCGGCGTCGCCGCCGAGGAGCGGATCCACCGCGAAGTAGTCGTACGTGTGGTACCGGTGGTTCGAGGCCGACTGGAAGACCGGGTTGAAGTAGAGCGCGGTGATCCCGAGCTCCGCGAGGTAGTCGAGGCGCTCGGCCACGCCGAGGAGGTCGCCGCCCTTGAAGCCGTGGACCGTCGGGGGGCTGTCCCACGGCTCCAGGTCGCCGGGCTTCGGGACGCGCTCGCTCCTCGCGAACCGGTCCGGGAAGATCTGGTAGAAGACGGCGTCGCGGACCCAGTCCGGCGTCTCGATCGGCACGCTCCGGTCAGCCCTTCACGCCACCCGCGGTGACCCCGGAGACGAGCCACTTCGACGAGTAAAGGAACAGGGCCACGACGGGGATCGAGATCATGATCGCCGACGCCGCGAGGTCGTTCCACTGCGTCTGGAACTGTTGCTGGAAGCGGGCGAGACCCAGGGTCCAGGTCAGGAGCTCCTCCTTCGAGAGGAGGATCCGCGGCAGGAAGAAGTCGTTCCAGGCCGCGAGGAAGTTGAAGAGGAAGACGATCGCCAGGGCCGGGGTCGAGAGCGGCAGCAGGACCCGCCAGAAGGCCTCGAGCTTGCTGCAGCCGTCGATCTGGGCGGCCTCCTCGAGCTCGATCGGGACCGTCTCGTAGTACCCCCGCAGGATCCAGATGCTGAACGGGACGGAGGTCACGGACAGCGCGATCACCATCCCGACGAACGAGTCACGGACGTCGAACTGGACCGCGAGGATGTAGAGGGGCACCAGCAGCATCGCCGCCGGGATGAGCTGGGTCATGAGGAGGAGCGTCAGCCCCAGGCCGCGACCCGGGAACTTGTACCGGGCGAAGGCGTAGGCCGACGTCGCGGCGATGAGCAGCCCGACGAGCGCGGTACCGGTCGTGATCACGAGGCTGTTGAACAGCCACAGCGGAAGGTCCGTCTCGAACAGGACGTGCCGGAACGCGTCGAAGGTGGCGCCCTCCGGGATGAGGGAGAACTGGCTGTCGAGGATCCGATTACCGGGGCGCATGGCGACGCCGAGGACGCGCAGGGCCGGGAAGAGCGCAACGATCGCCGCGAAGGTCAGCAAGGCGTGGATGACCAGCCGCTTGGCGCGGGAGTCGGTCCGCCGGCCCTGTCGCGCGGTCGCACCAGAGGACTTGACGGCCGGGATCGGCGTCACGGTCGGGCCGCTCATTCGTACGCCCCCTTCAGGCTGCCGGTGAACCGGACGTAGAACACGGTGAACACGAGGAGCAGCAGGAAGACCACGAACGCGAACGCGGCGGCGTCACCGTAGCGGTTGTACTGGAACGCCTGCCGGAAGATCGCAGTCACGAGGATGTCGCTCGTCTCGAGCTCGTTCGGGTTGATGAAGAACGGAACGTTGATGTTGTTGAACGTCCAGACCGTGCCGAGGATGATCGCGGGCGTGAGGACGGGGCGGAGCAGCGGCAGCGTGATGTTCCGGAACGCCTGCCGGCTCGTCGCGCCATCCACCTCGGCCGCCTCGTAGTAGTCCGACGAGATGCTCTGGAGCCCGCCGAGGATGATCACCATCATGAACGGGATCCCGAGCCAGACGTTCGTGATGATCATCGCGACGAAGTTCGGCACCGGCTCGGTGAGCCACTGGATCGGGGCGACCCCGATCATGCCCAGCAGCTGGTTCACGGCGCCGTACTCGTAGTTGTATTCGGTCCGCCAGACGAGGAGCGCGATGACCTGGGGAATGGCCCAGGGCAGGACGATGAGGGCCCGATAGATGCCCTTGCCGCGCATCTGGCGGTGCAGGAGGAGCGCGAGGGCCATGCCGCCCAGGACATGGAGCGTCACGTTGGCGGCGGTCCACAGGACGGTCTGGCCGAGGAGCTGCCAGAACCCGGTGAGCTGGAGGACCGGCTGGCTGAAGACCTGGCCGTAGTTCTCGAACCCGACGAACCAGCCCCGCTCGAGGCCGAGGAACCCGGGGTCGCCGAAGTTCCGCAGGCTCATCTTGGTGAACGAGACGTTCAGCTCCCACAGGAGCGGCCAGACGACAAGGACGGCCAGGCCGACGGCGGCCGGGGCCACGAGCATGAGCGGGATGGCATGCCGGTACCGCAGGATGCGGACGAGCAGCAGGTACAGGAGCCCCTCGAGGACCACCACCAGGAAGGCGATCGCCACCAGCGTCAGGCCAACCTGCGTGATCGCGGTGGTCACGGCCTCCAGACTCACGACCTGCCTCCTCTCCGTGCCGGCCGACGGACGCGCCGGCGAAGGACGGGCCGGCCCCGGAACATTCTGCCCCGGGGCCGGCAGCAAACGCTACAGGTGGAACCTGCAGGCTACAGGTTGGAGATGCAGCTCTCGGCGGACAGCTGCATCTCGTCGACGATCGCGTCGAAGCCGCTGTCGCCACCCATGACCTTGACCAGGCCGGGCTTCATCGCGTCCCAGACGCAGCGCATCTCGAGGTTGGTCGGCTGCGGGACCCCCTTCTGGGCGGCCTCCGCGGCACCCGCGAGGAGCGGGTCGCCGGTCACGATCGGATCGGCGATCGCCTCGGCGTTGCCGGGCAGTCGCTTGAGCGTCTCGACGATGTCGATCTGCTGCTCGAGGGCGGTCGCGAAGTCGAGGAAGTCCGCGACCACGGTGGTCATGTCGGGGTCGTCGCCGACGCCCTTGCTGGCCATGAGGAACGCGCCGGCGATGTACGGGTGCGGATCCTCGCCACCGGTGATCATCGGGAGCGGGCCCACGCCGACCTTGTCGCCCAGGGCCTCCGAGTAGGCGTTGAGGACCCAGTCGCCGTTGATGATGTACGCGGACTTGCCTTCCTTGAACAGCGCGTCGGAGACGTCGTAGTCGGCCTCGGACGGCATGACCTTGTCGGTGAACTCGAGGTCGTACAGGAACTCGAGGGCACCCTTCATGGCATCGGTGTTCAGGGTCGGCGTGACGCCGTCCTCGGCGAAGACGGATCCGCCGAACCCGCCAAGGAAGGGGACGAGCCAGAAGGGCTCGGTCTGGTTGAAGACGATTCCCCACGTGTCACCCTCGGTCGCCGCCTTCGCGGCCGCCACCCAGGCGTCGCTGTCGGCCGGTGCAGCCTCACCGAGATCGGTGTTCCAGTAGAGCATCAGCTGGTTGCCGAACGAAACCGGCGCGCCCCACAGGGTGTCCTCGGCGGTCACGGCATTGGCCGCGGCCTCGACGAACCGGGCTCGATCGATCAGGTCGTCGAGCGGCAGGATCAGATCGGCGGCGGTGAACGGGCCGACGTGGTCGGCCACGGTCCAGAGGAGCTCGGGGGCGTCGCCACCGAGGCCGGTGTTCTGGAAGTCTTCGCGGAGCGTCTCGACGTCCTTGTTGACGACCTCGATCGTCACGTTCGGGCGAAGGACGCTGTACGCCTCGGCCAGGGCCTCGACGTACTGCAGGCTGCCGTCGGCCTCGCCTTCCTTGGTCCACAGGGTGAGGGCGAAGTCGCCCTCAGGGAAGGCCATCTCGGTCGGCGAGGCCTCGGGGGTAGCCGAGGTGCTCGGCTCCTCGCTCGGGGACGAGCTCGCCCCCGGGCCGCATGCCGAGACGACGAACGCCGCCGCGGCGAGCAGCGCTGCAAAGCGCTTCTTTGTTGTCATGATCTGGTGTTCTCCTCCTGGATGTTGCCGTTGCATGCTGCCGGCCGGGGACTCCCGGCGCGGATCGTCACTGCCGGATTGGCCGGCGGCGATGCCGAAGTTGCGGGTCCGCAGCGGACCCGGTGCCGCTCACCTGCCGTCGTCGACCACCTCCTCGGACCCGCGGGGCGCGCGGGCGGTGGAGCCGCGGACCACGAGCCGCGTTGCGAGGAGCTGCTGCTCTGACGGCCCCTCGTCGCGGATGCGTCCACCGGCGAGCAGGAGGCGAACCGCCTCCTCGCCCTTTCGGCGGATCGGCTGGTGAACGGTGGTGAGCGGTGGGTTCGTGTACTGCGCGACGTCGACGTCGTCGAAACCGACGATCGACAGGTCGCCCGGGACCGTGAGGCCGAGCTCGCCGGCGGCGCGCATCGCCCCGATCGCCATCGCGTCGCTCATGGCGAGGACGGCGGTCGGGCGGGCGCCGGCGGCCCAGGCCCGCCGGAAGGCGTCGATGCCGCCCTCCATGCTGGCCGGCCCGACGACCATCTCCGACTCCGGGAGCTCGACGCCCACGGCGGCGACGGCCGTCCGGTAGCCGGCGAGCCGCTTCGCGGTGACGCCGGCCGGCTCCAGCCCCGCGGCGGCCGACGGCGGCTCGATGCCGATGACGAGGAACCGTCGATGGCCGAGCTCGACGAGGTGGCGGGCGGCGAGGAGGGCTCCGCCCTCGTCGTCGACCTCGACGCCGGGCTCATCGGGCATCGCGGTCGAGTCGACGACGACGAACGGGATGCCGGATCGGCGGATCTGCCCGACCTCGGGGTGGTCCGCCCCCAGGCCGATGGCGATGATGCCGTCGACGCTGGCTCGGTCCACGGCCCGGGTCAGCGACCCGTGGAGCGGCGAGATGAACTGGATCGCGAGGCCGGCCGCCTCGGCCGCCGTCGCCACGCCGGCGCTGAACTCCCCGAAGTACGGGTTCGTGAAGATGACGTCGAGGCCCTGCGGCGTGAGGATCCCGAGGGTCCAGGTGCGGCGCTGGGCGAGCATCCGCGCGACCGGGTCCGGCCGGTAGTCGAGGGACGTCGCGATCTCCCGGATCCGGCTCACGGTGTCGACGCTCAGCCGCTCGGGCGTGTTGAACGCGAACGAGACCGCCGCCTTCGAGACGCCCGCGGCCCGCGCGACATCCGCGATCGTGGTCCGACGCGTCGCCTGCTCCAAGGATCCCTCCGGGCTGGCTCCCCGACCCGACCGACGTGCCGGGCGGTGCAGCCGGCATGTATGATCGATCCGGGACGTGAAAAGCGGTTTAGCAAACCGGTTTAGCTGACCGTAGCAGCGGCCTCGGCCGGTGTCAAGACGCAACCGACCCGAACCTCGAAACCGCCCCAGGAGCCGCCCCGGTGTCTCGACGGATCGCCCTCGCCCTGACCCTCCACAACCACCAGCCGGTCGGGAACTTCGGCTGGGTCATCGAGGAGACGCATCGCCACGCCTACCTCCCGATGGTGGAGGCCCTCGAGCGCCACCCGCAGGTCCGCCTCGGGCTCCACTACACCGGCCCGCTCCTCGAGTGGCTCGGCGTGGAGCACCCGGACTTCCTTGATCGCCTGCGGGCGCTCGTCGCCCGCGGCCAGGTGGAGATCCTCGGCGGCGGCTACTTCGAGCCGGTCCTGGCGTCCCTCCCCGAGCGCGACCGGCTGAGCCAGCTGACCCGCATGGCCGACGAGGTCGAGCGGCTCTTCGGCCGGCGGCCCACCGCAGCATGGCTCGCGGAGCGGGTCTGGGAGCCGGACCTCCCGACGTCGCTCGCCGGCGCCGGCTACCAGAGCACGATCGTCGACGACGCCCACTTCCGCGCCGCGTCCATCCCCGAGGACGCGATGTGGGGGCCCTACACGACCGAGGACCAGGGCCGCCTCCTGATCGTCTTCGGCACCGAGCAGGGCCTCCGGTATCGCATTCCCTTCCGCCAGGTCGACGACGTCATCGCCTACCTCTGGGACCACGCGACCGAGGACGGCGGCCGGCTCGGCACGATGGGCGACGACGGTGAGAAGTTCGGGGCCTGGCCGTCGACGTGGAAGCACTGCTGGGGCGAGGAGCGCTGGGTCGACCGGTTCTTCGAGGCGCTCGAGGCCAACGCCGGCTGGCTGACGACGACGACGCCGTCGGACTGGCTCGCCGCGAACGGCCCGCTCGGGCGTGTCTACATCCCCGTCGGCTCGTATGCCGAGATGGGCGAGTGGGCGCTCCCCGCGGGCGAGGGCCGGGCCTTCCACGACGCCCTCGAGCGGGCGCGGGCCGAGGGCCGGCCGGAGGCGCGCTGGCTGCGCGGCGCCTCGTGGCGGAACTTCCAGGTGAAGTACCGCGAGATCAACGACCTCCACAAGCGGATGCTCCGCGTCTCCGAGAAGGTCGCGGCGATGCCCGCCGGGCCGGCCCGCGACGCGGCCCACGACGATCTCCTCCGAGGTCAGTCGAACGACGTCTACTGGCACGGCCTGTTCGGCGGCATCTACCTGCCGCACCTCCGGCTCGCCACGGTCGCCCACCTCGTGGCGGCCGAGGACGCCGCCGACCGGGCGCTCGGGACATGGCGCGGGTCGGAGGTCCGCGACCTCGACCTCGACGGGCGCGACGAGGTCCGCCTCGCCGCCGACGGCCAGGTCGTCACGATCGACCTCGACGAAGGGGCGGGGATCGGCGACTGGGACATCCGGGCTGCGCGCCACGCGCTCGGATCGGTCCTCCGCCGGCGGCCCGAGGCCTACCACGAGACGCTCCGCCGGAGCACCGACACCAGCGAGGCGGCGGCCTCGGGCGACGGCGGCGCCCTCGCCTCGATCCACGACATCGTCCGCTCGAAGGAGGCGGGGCTCGTGGATCGGCTCCGCTACGACGATCACGAGCGTCGCTCCGCGCTCATCCGATTCCTGCCGGCGGACTGCACCGCGGCCGAGTACGGCGCGGGCGAGAGCCCCGACATCGGGTCGGCGCTCGCCGCGCCTCAGCGGGTGGTCGATATCGGCGAGGCCGGGCTCGTGACCGAGGGCCGGGCCGTCGTCTGGACCCCGGACGGTGACCGGGCGGTCGACGTCCGGAAGGCCGTCGAGCTCGGCGGCGGGCGGCTCGACCCGAGCCTGACGGTCCGGGTGACCGTCACGAACCGGTCCGACGGCCCGATCCGGTGTCGCGTGGGCCAGGAGTGGGCCATCACGATGCTCGGTGGCGGCGGCAATCCGTCGGCCTGGTACGAGGTCGGCGAGTCGCGGCGCTCCCACGATGGGAGCGGCACGGCCGATGGGGTCGCGCGGATCGCCCAGGGCAACGACTGGGTGGGCGTGACCCTCGAGAGCCGCCCGTCGCCGGCTGCCGATGCCTGGTGGGCACCGATCGAGACCGTCTCGAACTCGGAGGACGGCTTCGAGCGGGTCTACCAGGGCAGCTCCCTGCTCCTCTCGTGGCCGCTCGATCTGGCCCCCGGCACGGCCGCGACGTTCTCGGTCGAGCAGCAGGTCACCGTCGCGCGGGACCGCGCCGCGTCCTGACCCCGCTCGCGCGGGCCGGCTCGCTGCTCGTGTCGGGATCGCCGGCGTCGAGCAGCTCGCGGGCGAAGAGCGCGGCCGCCAGGCGGAGCAGCGGCTCGCCCTGGAGCCGGGTCCCGAGCCGCGACTCGATGCGCCGGAGGCGGTAGGCGACGGTCCGCGGCGCCAGGCCGAGGCGGCGCGCCGTCTCGTGGCGATTGCCCGCGGCCTCGAGGAAGGTCCGGAGCGTCGCGACGAGCCGGTCGCCGGTCCGGGGCGTCGACGCGAGCGGGCCGAGGACGGCATCGACGCCTTCGGCAAGGCCGGCCGCGTCCACGAGGAGCGCCTGCTCCAGGCGTGTCGCCGACGGCGCCTCGATCGTGCCGCGGCGGCCCCGGCGAAGCGCGATCCCGAGCGCGGCGTGGGCGCCGGCGGCGGCCTCGCCCACACCGGCCGGGCCCTCATCGGCAGCGGCCACGATCGCCGTCCAGCCGCCGGGCCCGAACGCGGCGTCGAGGGCGCCGCGGAGCGCGGCCTCGCGAACCACGCCGGGTCGGACGACGGCGAGCGCGCGTCCCGAGTCTGTGGCCACGATCATCGCGCGAGGTCCGAGCGCGGCCGCGAACCGGCCGATCTCGGGATCGTCGTCGCCGAGCTCCCGCCCGGCGGCCGCCGTGAGGACGAGCTCCAGGCCCTTGCCGGGTTCGAGGCCGTAGGCGGGCGCACGACGCGCGACCCGCGCGGCGGATGCGTCGCCGGGTCGCGCGGCGAGCAGCTCGTCGAGGAACTCGCGCCGGGCGGAGGCCGTGCGGGCGGCCAGCGACGCCTCCGCGTCGGCGTAGGCGGCGGCGATCGCGGCCGCGGCCGCGTCCCCGGCACGAAGGAGCACCCCGCCGAGGGCCGGCAGCGCCGGACCGGCATCGGGCATCGCCGCCGCGGCCTCCCAGATCGCCCAGCCGGCGGACAGGTACGGGTCCAGCACCGATCCGACGGGCTGGCCCTCCGCGGCCGCGCGCCCGGCCGCGACCCGCAGCGGCTCCAGGGACACCGGCCGCACCCGGTCGCCGGCACCGAGCTCGCCCAGCTCAGCGAGCTCGCCGAGCAGCCACGTCACCGCGATCCCCGCGGCTGCGGCGGGTGATTGCCCGGACGCCGCGGCGCGGGCCGTCCTGGCCGGGCGCACGGATCCCGCCGCGACGGTGAGGTCGCGCTCGACGACCTCGGCGATCGCGCCGGCTCGGTCGGTCAGCGCCGCGACGAGGTCACGAAGCTGCTGCATGTCGGCAGGATAGCGGTTCGCATGGTGCCGGATCTCGGCCTTGGCTGCTCCTGTCATGCAGCGGAGACTTGGGTCACCACTCGCGTCCCGGGTGGTCCGCGCCGGCGCGGACGCCGGCTCGAAGTCACAGACGGGAATGAACGCCTTCACGAACAACCTCAAGACCTGGACGCTGCTCGCGGCGCTCGGCGGCCTGCTCGTCGCCGTGGGCGGCCTCATCGGGGGCCAGTCCGGGATCCTCATCGCCCTCGGCTTCGCCGTGCTGCTGAACGGCGTCGTCTACTGGAAGAGCGACTCGCTCGCGTTGCGCGCGAACGGGGCCCGGGAGCTACGCGCGGACGAGGCGCCGCGCCTCCGGGCCATCGTGGGCTCGCTGGCAGCGAGCGCCGGCATCCCGATGCCGCGGCTCTACGTCGTCGACCGACCGGAGCCGAACGCCTTCGCCACGGGCCGGGATCCCGAGCATGCCGCGGTCGCCGTGACGACCGGGATCCTCCAGGCGATGGACGAGCGCCAGCTGCGCGGCGTCCTGGCCCACGAGCTCGCCCACGTCCGCAATCGCGACACCCTCGTCGGCACCGTCGCCGCGACGATCGGGGGCGCGATCTCCGCGCTCGCCCAGATGGGCCAGTTCGCGCTCATCTTCGGCGGGCGCGACGAAGATGAAGGGGGCAACCCGTTCGGCGCGCTCCTCGCGATCATCCTCGCCCCCATCGCGGCCCTCGTCATCCAGCTCGCGGTGTCACGCGGCCGCGAGTACCTGGCGGACCGGTCGGGCGCCGCGCTCACCCGGGATCCCGACGGGCTCGCGTCGGCGCTCGAGGTCCTCGAGGCCGAGTCGCACCGTCGGACCGAAGGCGTGCGGGCCGTCTTCGGCCGGCGCGGCGGATCCGCGCCGGCGCCGGCGCCGGCGCTGAACCCGGCGTTCGCGCACCTCTACATCGCAAACCCGCTGTCCGGCCGGGAGCTCGGTGGGCTCTTCTCGACCCACCCGCCGATCCGCGAACGAGTCCGGCGCCTGCGGACGATGCGGACCGCCTGACCACCGACTCGCCGTCCACCCACATCCTGCCCGCCGCCCGGTGACCGCCGGACGGCGGGCGCCATGACAGGACCCAGATGCCCGACCCGACCGTCCTCCTCGTCGCCGCCTTTGCGATCTTCGTCCTCGTCGCCCTGGCCCTCGATCTGGGGGTCTTCCACCGGGATGCCCACGTCGTCACGACGCGCGAGGCCCTCACCTGGACGGTGGTCTGGGTGTCGCTCGCCGTCCTGTTCGGGGTCGGCGTCTTCGTCGCCCGGGGACCCGAGACCGCGATCGCGTACGCGACCGGCTACGTCATCGAGTACTCGCTCTCGGTCGACAACGTCTTCGTCTTCAGCCTGATCTTCGCCGCGTTCGCGGTTCCGCGGGAGCTCCAGCACCGGGTCCTGTTCTGGGGCGTGATCGGGGCGCTCGTGATGCGGCTCGTGATGATCGCCGCCGGCGCGGCCCTCATCGAGCAGGCCGGCTGGATCCTCTACCTGTTCGGCGGCTTCCTCGTGATCACCGGGATCCGGATGCTCGTCGCCCGCTCGGCCCACGCCGGCGATCCGGCGAGGAACCCGTTCGTTCGCCTCGCCCGTCGCGTCGTCCGCGTCCACCCGACGTTCGACGGCCAGCGGTTCTTCACCCCGACCGCCGCGGGCCGGGCGGCGACGCCGCTGTTCCTCGCCCTCGTCGCGGTGGAGGCGAGCGACCTCGTCTTCGCCGTCGACTCGATCCCGGCGATCTTCGCCGTCACCACGGACCCGTTCGTCGTCTTCACGAGCAACGCCTTCGCGATCCTCGGGCTCCGGAGCCTCTACTTCCTGCTCGCCGACGCCGCGGCCCGGTTCCGGCACCTGAAGACGGGCCTGGCACTGATCCTCGTCCTCGTGGGTGCGAAGCTGCTCCTTGCGGACTGGCTCCACCTGCCGCCGCTCGTCTCGCTCGGGGCGATCATCGCGATCCTGGCGGTCGCCGTGATCGCGTCGCTGCGGGACCCCGGACAAGCGTCAGCCCGTGGCCTGCGCGCCACGGGCTGACGAGGAATCTGCGTCGTGATCGACGCCTGCCGGAGTCAGGCGCCGCCGGGAAGGTCGGCGATCAGCGGATGACGAGGCGGCCGCGCACCGGCGCGCGATCGTCGTCGAAGAAGCCGTACCGTGAGTCAACGCCCCATCGCAGCGCCGCGAAGTCGATCGCCGCGAGAGCCGCGATGATGAGCCCCAAGACGAGGAGGCCGGTCATCATCAGTTCCTTTCCTGCCTGGCCAGGCCCTGGAACGCTTTGGTACAGTGGACTAGGCCAAGTCGAACGTTACTTGGACTAGTACACTATGTCAACAGTCGAAACCGACCCCCGGAGCCTGCCGTCCGGCCCCCCCGGCCGCGAGCTGGACGTGACCCGGGACTCGGACGTCCCGATCTCCACCCAGATCTTCTGGCAGCTCGTCTACCAGATCGATTCCGGCCGGCTGCTCCCGGGCGCCCGCCTCCTCCCCGTCCGGGAGCTCGGGGCGGCGCTGCGCGTCAACCCCAACACGATCCGGGCGGTCTACCGGCGCCTCGCCGACGCCGGCTACGTCTCGAGCCGGCACGGTGCGGGGACGGTCGTCGCGGATCGGCCGCCGAAGCGGCGCCGGCCGGAGGCCCTCGCCGGGATCGTGTCCGAGATGATCCGGCGGGCCGCGCAGGCCGGGTTCACGGCCGACGAGGTCGCCTCCGCCACCTTCGCCGCGTCGTCCGAGCGCCGCCGGCCCGGACCCGTGGTCCGGGTCCTCTTCGCGGAGTGCACCTCGGCCGATGCCGGCTACGACGCCGAGCGCCTGAATGACGAGTTCGCCGGCCAGATCGAGGCCGAGGGCACGCTGCTCGACGAGATCCCCGACCGCCTCGACCGCTTCCACTACGACCTCGTGGCGACGACGACGTTCCATGCCGACGAGGCCCAGGTCCACGCCGGCGGCCGGGTCCCGGTCGTCGCGATGCTCGTCGGGCCGGGCTACGTCGAGCTCGTCCACGAGGTCTCGGCGCTGCCCGCCGGGTCGCGGGTCGGGGTCATCTGCGCGTCCGAGCGCGGGGCCGACAACATCGCCGAGACGCTCTCGATCGCCGGCACCAAGGGCGTGGAGATCGTTCCCGCCCTCACGGACGACGAGCCCGCTCTCGCCGAGCTCGATCGGACCGCCGATCTCATCCTGATGTCCCGCGAGGCCCTCGCGAACGGGCTCGATGCCCGGCTCAGCCGGCCCGAGCGGGTCCGGCCCTGGACGTACGAGTTCGACCCGGCCGGGCTCGAGCACCTCCGTCGCGCCATCGAGCACGTGGTTGCCGCCCGCGCGTGACATCCTTCGCCCATGCGGGCGATCCATCTCTCGCGCGACGCCCGGCACCGTCACGGGTTCGAGGACGAGGCCGACGAACGGGGCGGGCTCGGTGTCGTCGATGTCGTCGGGGCCCGGCGGGCCGCCCGGCGGATCAACGCCGACCGGGCCGCGGGCCGTGCCCCGGGATCGCCGACGGTCACCGCGGGCGAGCTGATCGCGGTCGGCGTCCTCCACGAGGTCTTCCACCGGCTCGTCGAGCGGTACGAATCCACGATCGCCCCGGGAACCGTCACGGCCGCGATCGAGGCCGCCCGCCGGACCGCCGGCCCGTCCCGGGTCGATCGGACGGTGCGGGGCCTGGCCCGCGAGTTCGGCCGGGCGCCGGCCGACGCCCCCGATGCGCCGGCACCGCCGGGGCACGAGCCGGAGCCGCCCGCCGACGCCGCGGCCGCCCGGTCCGAGGCGCTCGTCGAGGCGCTCCTCCTCGCGGTGGCGAACGAGGATCCGGCCGCCGAGCCGCTCCGCGACCTGTTCGACGACCGCGGGCTTCGACGCGACGGCGCCTATTCGCGGGTCCTCGCGGCCCTCGAGTCGGCGCTCTCCGCACCGGCCGCGGCCGGCACGGATGGCGCGGAGGGCGCGCGACAGGCCGCCGCGATACCGGGAGGCCTCGCCGGCCGACCCCTCCCCGAGCTCCTTCGCGCCCCCGCCGCGGCGTCCCCGACGTCGCTCGCGGGGCAGCTCCGCTGGATTCGCGAGCACTGGGCCGAGCTGCTCGGCGACATCGAGGGGCTCGAGGAGCGGCTGCTGCTCGCCGCCGACCTCGTCGCCGAGGAGGAGCGGGCTCTCCACCAGCGCTTCGGCGGTGGCGGTCCCGGACCCGCCGAGACCCCTGACTTCGCCGGCCTCGACGCCGAGCCCGAGCGATTCTCCGACGACACCGACTGGATGCCGAGGGTCGTCCTCCTCGCGAAGTCGACGTACGTCTGGCTCGACCAGCTCTCGAGGCACCACGGGCGGGAGATCCGGACGCTCGACGCGATCCCGGATGAGGAGCTGGACCGGCTCGCCGGCTGGGGCATCACCGCCCTCTGGCTCATCGGCCTGTGGCAGCGGAGCCGGGCCTCGGAGCTGATCAAGCACCTCCGCGGCAATCCCGACGCCGTCGCGTCCGCCTACTCCCTCGACGAGTACCGGATCGCGGACGACCTCGGCGGCGAGGCGGCCTATGCCTCGCTTCGCGACCGCGCGGCGGCGCGCGGGATCCGGCTCGCGTCGGACATGGTCCCGAACCACATGGGCATCGACGCCCGCTGGGTGATCGAGCACCCGGACCGCTTCCTGTCCGTGCCGGAGGCACCGTTCCCTGCCTACGCCTTCAGCGGTCCCGACCTGTCGCCGGAGCCCGGCGTGGAGATCCTCCTGGAGGATCACTACTGGGATTCGAGCGACGCCGCCGTCGTCTTCCGACGGCGCGACACGCGGACCGGCGAGACCCGGTTCATCTACCACGGCAACGACGGCACGTCGTTCCCGTGGAACGACACGGCCCAGCTCGACTATCTCCGGGCCGAGGTCCGCGAGGCCGTGATCGCGACGATCCTCGACGTCGCCCGGCGCTTCCCGATCATCCGGTTCGATGCCGCCATGGTCCTCGCGAAGCGGCATGTCCGGCGCCTCTGGTGGCCGGAGCCCGGAGCCGGCGGCGGCATCCCGTCACGGGCCGAGCACGCCCTCTCGCGGGCGGCCTTCGAGGCCGCGATGCCGACCGAGTTCTGGCGCGACGTCGTCGACCGGGTCGCCGCCGAGGTTCCCGGCACGCTCCTCCTGGCCGAGGCGTTCTGGCTCATGGAGGGCTTCTTCGTCCGGACGCTCGGGATGCACCGCGTCTACAACAGCGCCTTCATGCACATGCTCCGGGACGAGGACAACGCCGGCTACCGCAAGGTCATCCGGGAGACGCTCGAGTTCGACCCGGCGATCCTGGGCCGCTACGTGAACTTCCTCACCAACCCGGACGAGGAGACGGCCATCGAGCAGTTCGGCACGGGCGACAAGTACTTCGGGGCGGTGACCCTCCTCGCGACCCTGCCCGGCCTGCCGATGGTCGGGCACGGCCAGGTCGAGGGCTTCACCGAGAAGTACGGGATGGAGTACAAGGCGGCCCGGCACGCGGAGACCCCGAACGGGGGCTTCATCGACCATTTCGAGGCCCACATCGCGCCGCTCTTCCGCGAGCGGGGCCGGTTCGCCGGCTCGGCCGACTTCCGCCTCTACGACGTCGTCGCCGGCGACGGGACCGTCGTCGAGGACGTCTTCGCCTACTCGAACGGGCGCGATGCCGACCGTTCGCTCGTCGTGTACCACAACCGCTTCGGCTCGGCCGACGGCCGGATCCTCGAGTCCGTCGCCTTCGCCGCGAAGGCGGCCGACGGGTCGAAGTCGTTGCGCCGGGAGCGCCTCGCCGAGGCGCTCGGCCTCGAAGGGCCGGACGACGGCTGGCTTCGCTTCCGCGATCGACGTTCCGGCAACGAGGGCCTGCTGCCGGTCGGAGAGATCAGGAAGACCGGCTTCCCGGTCCGGCTGGGCGCCTATGCCTGTCTCGTCCTCGACGACCTTCGCGAGGTCGCCTCGACCGCCGACGCCCCATGGGCCGACCTCGCCGCCGAGCTCGGCGGCCGCTGGGTGCCGTCACTCGACGCGGAGCTCGCCCGCCTCACCGCCGAGCGGCGGCGCTCCGCGGCCGACGCGCGGGCCGCCGACCCGGATCGGCCGCTCGCCGCCCACGAGCCGCGCCTGGAGCACCGCCTCCGGCTGGACGACGGCCGGGTGCTCGCCGTCGCCGAGTGGGGCGAGCCGGACGGGACCCCGGTCCTCCTGCTCCACGGCCGGCCCGGGAGCCGGCGCATCGCCCCGGACCCGGCGACGACCGCCGCCCTCGGCGTCCGGTTGATCACGTTCGACCGGCCGGGCTACGGAGAGTCGGATCCGCGTCCCGGCCGGACGATCGCCGACGGCGGCGACGAGGTGGCCGAGGTCGCGACGCGGCTCAAGCTCGGCCCGATCCGCGTCGTCGGCTGGTCGAGCGGCGGGCCGTTCGCGCTCGCCGCCGCCGCACGGCACCCCGGCCTCGTCGTGGCCGTCGCGCTCGTCGCCTCGCCGGCGTCCCCGGACGACCTTCCGCCGTCGGAGTGGGCGGCCGGCCCGGAGGCCCTCGCCATCACCGAAGCGGCCCGGGCGGGGGATCCGACCGCCCGGGAGCGGGCGATCGCGCGGCTCGCCTGGTTCGCCGACGCCCCCACCGGCCTCATCGACCGGCAGGCGAGCGACGATGCCGCGAGCGGCGCGACGGATCCCGACGCCCGAACCCGGAAGCGGCCCGGGGTGCTCGCCGCCCTCCAGGCCTACTTCGCGGAGGCCGGCCGGGCGGGGGCCGCCGGATTCGCCGACGACTGGCTGGCGTGGGCCCGGCCGTGGGGCTTCGACCTCGAGGAGCTCCGCGTCCCGGTCGATCTGTGGTGGGGCGAGGAGGACCCGCTGGTCTCGCGCATCCACGTCGAGGCGCTCGCGAAGCGGCTCCCGGCCGCGCGGGTCCGGATCGTGCCGGACGCCGGCCACAGCCTCGCGCTCACCGCCTGGGGGCCGATCCTGGAGGGCCTCCGCGATCCGGTCAGTCCCCGAGGACGGCCCGGCGGAGGAGCGGCAGCGGCAGGTTCCCGTGACCGAGGACGCCCTCGAGGTGCTCGCGGTAGCTGAAGCCCGGGGTCGGCGGATACCCGCCGACGATCGCCGGCACAGGCACCGCGTCGGCGCCCCGCGGGTCCCCGGAGTCCACGGCCGCGCGCCGCCGGACGTCGTGCTCCAGCTCCCACATCCCGAGCGAGCCGACGAAGTACGAGCTCAGCTGGGTCGAGGTCAGGCGCGCCCGGTCGTACTTCGCCCGAGCCTCGCCCTCCTCCTGGAAGCCCGCGCCGACCATGAGATCGAGGGCCTCGTCCTCCGTCATCCCGAAGACGTGGATCCGGATGTCGAGCATCGCGTTGATGAGCGCGCGCAGGTAGTACTTCCAATGGACGAGGGCGAAGGCCGGGTCGCCGGCGTTGTAGCCCGCGTCGATCATGACCTGGGTGACGTAGACGGCCCAGCCCTCGGCGAACGTGCCGTCCCCGTAGACCGCCCGGACCACCGACGCGGCGCGGTTCGCGTACGCCCCCTGGAGGTAGTGGCCCGGGACGGCCTCGTGGATCGTGATGACCTCGAGCATCCGGCGGTTCATCTCGCGGAGCCACGACTCCCGGAGCTCGGGGGCCCACGAGTCCGGGACCGGCGTGACGTGGAAGTACGCCTTCTGGCCGCGGTCGAACGCGCCCGGCGACGTCAGCATGGCCTGGGCCCAGCCGCGGAGGAAGACCGGCGTCCACTCGATGTCGAGGGGCTCCTCCGCGAGGCCGACGAGGTCGCGGTCGCGGCAGAACGCCTCGATCCGCTCGAGCGCGGCCCGACAGACGTCGAGCAGCTCCTCTGGCGCGGCGTGCTCCGCCCCGATCCGGTCCAGGACGGCGCGGACGAGGTCGTCGTCCCCTCCCGGCGCGGACTCGTCGGGGTGATACCGGGGCCAGAGCTCCCTCGCCAGCCGGGCCATCTCGCCCCGGATGGCCGGGAGCTGGCGCTCGGCCGCGGCGAGCACGTGCTCGACGGTCAGCGAGGGGTCCCCGAGCGTGTAGCCCAGCTTCGCCTCGTAGCGGGCGCGGCCGAGCCGACCCTCGCCCTCGGAGCTCGGCAGGACGGCGTCGCGGAGGTGCGCCTCCCAGGCCGCGAGCGCCCGGCGCGCCGCCTCCGCCGCGGCCTCGAGTCGAGGGCGCAGCGCGGCGACGTCCGGCTCGGCCGCATGCGCCGCGGCGAGCGCGAGGGCATCGTCGACGAGGAGCGTGATCCCCGGCAGGTCGAGCAGCGCCCGCTCGGTGTGGAACCGCGAGACGGGTCGCGCCGCCACCGAGCCGATCGTGGCCCGGGCGTCGCCGAGCAGCGCGGGCAGGCCCTCGAGCCGGCCGGCGAGCGAGGCCAGGCGCGCGGCAGGCGGCGCGAACTCGCGGGCGAGCAGCCCGAACAGGCCCTCGCCGAGGACGTAGACCCACGACAGGGGGTCCCAGGCGTCGTCGCGCTGCTCGTCGAGCTCGTGTCGCAGGATGGCCAGGACGCCGAGGAGGCGATCTCGATCGATCATCTCGTCCGTGGAGAGATCGGCGGGCGCCAGGGCCCCGAGTCGTTGCTCCCAGCCGCCGATCCAGTCGAGCCGCGCCCGTCGGCCGGCATCCGACAGGTCGGGCCAGCGTCCGTCGTGATCGTGGACACCGGTGGAGGTCGCAAAGAGCGGATCGAGGCGGAACGCCTCGTCGAGATGGGCGGCGACGAGCTCGGAGAAGGCAGTCATTCCGGGTGGGTCTCCGCGTCGGCGGGTGGGCCGTGAGTGTACCGGCACGCTACGATCGGCCCGCCGAGGACCGTCCCGCACCGGAGCCACGCATGCCCCACGCCCCACGCTCGTGCCGCCGAAAGCCGTCGACGTGACGCCGGCCCGTTCCACGCCGATCCACGGCCCGGCGCCGGTCCCGTGGGCCCGGCCGGTGACCCTCGCCGGCCGGCGGGTCCGGCTCGAGCCGCTCGCGACGGCGCACCTCGACGACCTGGCGGCGGTCGGCCTGGATTCCGCGATCTGGACGTGGACGATCGCCCGCCCCACCGACCGTGCCGGGCTCCGAGCGTGGCTGGAGGCGGCGCTCGCCGGCGCCGCGGCCGGAGCCGAGCTGCCGTTCGCGACGATCGACCTCGGCTCCGGCCGGGCGATCGGCAGCAGTCGCTTCCTGTCGATCGTGCCGGAGCACCGGCGTCTCGAGATCGGCTGGACGTGGGTCGGCCGGGAGTTCCAGCGGACCGGCGCCAACCGCGAGGCGAAGCTGCTCCAGCTCCGGCACGCGTTCGAGGACCTCGGCGCGAACCGCGTCGAGTTCAAGACCGATTCCCGGAACGAGCCCTCCCGGGCGGCGCTCCTGGGGATCGGGGCGACCTTCGAGGGCATCTTCCGGAACCACATGGTCATGCCGGACGGGCCGCTCCGGCACTCGGCCTACTACAGCGTCACGGTCGAGGACTGGCCGGCCGTGCAGGCCCACCTCGAGCGGCTCCTCGACCGGCCGTGACCGACGGCGTCGTCCGGACCGTCGACTACCACACCGGCGGCGAGCCGTTCCGGATCGTCGTCGGCGGCGCCCCGGAGCTCGGGGGCCGGACGGTCCTGGAACGCCGGCGCTGGGCCCGCGACCACGCCGACCGCGTCCGGCGGCTCCTCGTCGACGAGCCGCGGGGCCACGCCGACATGTACGGGGCGTTCGTCACGCCACCGGACGACGGCGGCGCGGACCTCGGCGTCGTCTTCTTCCACAACGAGGGCTACTCGACCGCCTGCGGCCACGGGACGATCGCGCTGGTCACGTGGGCCGTCGACGAGGGCCGGGTCCCCGTGCCGGCCGGGGCGACGGAGGTCCCGGTCGTGGTCGACGTCCCGTCGGGGCGGCTGGCCTGCGTCGCCCGGATCGACGCCGGCCGGGTCGCCTCCGTGGCGTTCCGGAACGTGCCGTCGTGGATCCTTGCCCGCGGCGTGCCGATCGGAACGTCTCGGGGCCGCGTCGAGGTCGACGTCTCGTACGGCGGGGCGTTCTACGGCTCCGTCGACGCGCGCGCGATCGGCCTGGAGGTCTCCCGCGCGAGCCTGCCCGCCCTCATCGCCCTCCAGCGCGAGCTCCGCCCCGCACTTGACGCCGCGCTCCACCCCCGGCACCCCGACGAGCCGGACCTCGAGGGGATCTACGGCGTGGTCTTCTGGCAGGGCGAGCCGGACGAGCCGGGGGCGGAGCTCGTGCAGCGGAACGTCACGGTCTTCGCCGACGGCGAGGTCGATCGCTCGCCGTGCGGGAGCGGGACCTCGGCCCGGCTCGCGCTCCTCGACGGCCCGACCGGCGACGGGGGCCTGGCGCGCGGGACGACCCTTCGCCATCGCTCGATCGTCGACTCCGTCTTCCACGCCCGGGTCACGGGCGACGGCCCGGCGGTCGGCGGCCGGCCGTCGGTGATCACCGAGGTCGAGGGCTCGGCGTTCAGGACCGGCCGGCACGCCTTCGAGCTCGACCCACGGGACCCGCTCGGGACGGGCTTCCTCCTCCGATGACCGGCCGGCGGGTGGCGGCGTCATGCGATGATCGACACGACCGGACCGGGCGGACCGGCGTCACACCTCGGGAGGCACCCTCGTGATCGATCTCCTCGTGAAGGTCCTGATCAACGCCGTCGGCGTCTACGCGGCGATCCAGATCGTGCCGCAGATCAACTTCGCGTTCGGCGACGACTGGTGGAAACTCCTCGCCGTCGCGCTGATCCTCGCGCTCGTCAACTCGTACCTCAAGCCGATCCTGAAGGCCCTGTCATTCCCGATCACGCTCGTCTCGCTGGGGCTCTTCTCGCTCGTCCTGAACGCGCTGCTCCTCCTGCTCGTGGCGCTCGTGTCAAGCCAGCTCAACCTCGGGTTCTCGATCGACACGTTCCCGCCGGACCTGACGGCCGACGCGTTCATCGGCGCGCTCCTCGGGTCGATCATCATCAGCGTCGTGGCGACGCTCCTCGGGATGTTGAACACGGGCCGCAAGGTCGTCGTCTGAGGGCCTGCCCGCCGGCCGTTCGCGCCGTGCGGGCGGACCGCCACCGCCCGAGGTCGGGCGTGACCGGGTACGGGCGCGACGATGCCTGAGCGGCTGCCGGAGATCGCCGCGGCGCTCCGCCTCGCCGCGCGCCGGTTCGGGACGCCGGTCGCGGTCACGGACGTCCGGGAGCTCGTCCTGGCCGCCGCCGAGGTGCGCGACGCGTTCCCGGACCCGTGGCTCCGGGCCTACTCGCTGAAGGCGAACGACGTCGCCGCGATCGTGGCCCGGGTGACGGACCTCGGCTTCGATGCGAACGTCGTCTCGCGGGGCGAGTGGGCGATCGCGACCCGCGCCGGCGTGCCCGACGCGCGGATCACGATCGAGGGCGTCGGCAAGGGCGACGCGGAGCTTCGCGCCGCGGTCCGGGCGGCGCGCGACGGCCATCCACCGCGCTGGCTGGCGATCGAGTCGGCGGACGAGGCGGCAGCCCTCGTGCGGATCGCCCGCGACGAGATCGGCGAAGGCCGTCTGGACGTCCTCTTCCGGCTCAACCCCGAGGTCGCGCCGGAGACCCACGCTGGGCTTGCCGTCGGGTCGGGCGGGTCGAAGTTCGGGATGGTCGCCGGCGAGCTGACCGCGGCGGTCGAGGTCGTCGCCGCGGGGCGGGGCCTCGTCGCCCGCGGGATCCACGTCCACGTCGGATCGCAGCTCCGGGCCGTGGACGCCTGGCGCGACGGCGTCCGGCGATCGCTCGCGGTCCTCGCCCTCGTTCGTGGCTCGCGGCCGGCGTTCGACACGCTCGATCTCGGCGGCGGCTTCCCGGTCGTGTCGGGGCGCGAGGCGGCTCCGGACGCTGCCCGCTTCGCCCGCGAGCTGCCGGCGCTCCTCGAGGCGATCCCGCCCGACCGGCGGCCGGCGCGACTCGCGATCGAGCCCGGCCGCGTGCTCGTGGCTCGCGCCGGGATCCTCGTCGCCCGCGTGCTCCACGTTCGCGACCGGGGCGGCCGCCAGGTCGTGCTCGACACCGGGATGACCGAGCTGATCCGGCCCGCCCTCTACGGGGCCCATCACGACATCGTCGCCCTGTCCTCGAACGGGCGGCCCGTCCGGAACCGTCCGGACGGTGCCGGTCCGCCGGGATCGGGCGGCGAACCGGCCGGCCGGACCCCGGCCAGCGTCGACGGGCCCGTCTGCGAGTCGACGGACCACCTCGGCGAGCACCTCCTGCCGCCGCTTCGGCGCGGCGACCTCGTCGCGATCCGCGACACCGGCGCATACGCGGCGTCGCTCGCCTCGACCTACAACGGCCGCCCGCGCCCGCCGCAGCTGCTCCTCGAGCCGGACGGTCGGCTCACCCTCGGGCGCCGACGGGGCTCGCTCGCGGCGCTCGGCTAGGCCGCCGGCCGGTCGCTCGGGCCAGCGTGCGCAGCCGCCCGGCGGCGTCGGGGCGGCGGCGACTTCAGCGCGATCAGTCGCTCGAGGTCCTCCTCGACCGCGTCGTCGTCGACGAGCGGGAAGAGCCACCGACCGTCGGGATAGGGGCGGGCCGACGCCCATTCGGCACGGATCCGCTCGCTCAGCTCGACGCCATCCACCGCAGCCCAGGCCGAGGGACCGATGACCACGAGGGCTCGGACGCCGCCGCTCTCGAGCGGCATGAGCGTGAGCAGCGCCCGACCCGACCGTCGGAACCGCAGCACCCAGCCGCTCTCCCGCCCGGACCAGAGCGGCTCGCCCACGACGCCATACGTGGCCCCGACCCAGGCGGCAAGGCGCTCCCACCGCGGACGTCCGGGGCCGGCGGCGACGGCCAGCTCCTCGAGGCTCGGGACGCGTGCCCGGTCGAGCAGTCGTCCGCGGGTGGCCATGGCGTCTCCTCCTCGGGACGCCTCGTCGTCAGCGACAGCGTGGGGCATGCGGCGCTCGAGCGACAGTGCCGAGCGGACCGCGGCGCGATACGCTGCGGACGTGACTCGTCGCCGGCTTGCGACTGCACTCGCCGCCTCGGTCTTCGTGCTCCTCGCGGGCGCGGGCGCCGTGCTCGCGGAGCCCGGTCCCCCGTTCCCGGAGCCCGAGTTCAACCGGGCGGTCTACGACACGGCCGGTGCCTTTCGGCCCGAGACCGTCGCGGACCTCGAGACGACGATCGACGAGATCGAGGCGCGGACGGGGGCCGAGGTCGTGGTCTACACCCAGGTCTGGGAGTTCGGGACGACCGAGCAGCAGACGCTCGAGAACGCCCTCGCCCTCATGAATGCGTGGGGCGTCGGGCGGCGCGGCATCGACGACGGGCTCGTGATCCTCTTCGACCTCGATCCATCGCTCGTCCATGGCCAGGTCCAGCTCTACGCCGGCTCCGGCTTCAAGTCGGCCTTCCTCACCGACGCGGAACGGCAGCGGATCTTCGAGGACGACATGCTCCCCCGCCTCCGGGTCGGCGACATGGACGGGGCGGTCCTCATCGCGATGGAGCGGATCGACGCGGCGGCGACGACGGAGCATTCGCGCGAGCTCGAGCTCGCGCGCCAGGTCAACGCGGTCGTCGGGCTCGTCGGAGGGTCGGCGGCGCTCCTCGGCCTGCTCGGCTGGGCGGTCTTCCACTGGCTCCGGTTCGGGCGCGACCCCGACTACGGCGATTCGGACTCGATCCACGTCCCGGCGCCGCCCGCCGGGATGACGGCCGCGTCGGCGACGATGGTCCTCGACGGCGGGGTGTCGCGACGGACGCTCACCACGGCACTCCTTGACCTCGCGAGCCGCGGCCGGGTCGCGTTCCGCGAGGAGAAGGGTCCGCTCGGGATCGGGCGCAAGCTCGCGATCGACGTCGGCGAGAAGGCGATGGCCGCCGCGTCCTCCGATGTCGCCGAGGACGAGGCATCCGACGGCTCCGCGGCGGACGAGGCCCAGCGCGATTCGATCGTCGCGGCCCGCCTCGAGAGGACGGATCGCCGACCGCTCGGACCCGCCGAGGCGTACCTCGAGAAGCGCCTCGAGTCGATCGCGAGCGGCGACTCGATCGACACCGACGACGTCCCGAAGCTCGCCGAGGACGTCCCGATCT
Source organism: Candidatus Limnocylindrales bacterium (assembly GCA_036277775.1). Lineage (GTDB taxonomy): Bacteria > Chloroflexota > Limnocylindria > Limnocylindrales > CSP1-4 > UBA5189. Next base: position 5,036 of record DASUMJ010000171.1, on the reverse strand, counting down.
TCGAGGGCAAGGTCGAGGACATGGCGGTCCGCGCGAAGTGGTTCGCCGAGAAGCCGTCGAAGGTCGTCGGCCGCTGGCGGACCCGGGCCGTGCTCGAGGGAGTCGCCGGCGGGCTGCTCATGTGGGCCGGGTTCACGATCCCCGCGAGCGGGCTCACCCTGCTCGGCGGCGCGATCCTCGTCGCGGGCATCGTGACGCTCGCGATGGCGGGTGCCATGCCGGCCCGGACGATGGCGGGGGCGATGCAGAAGGCCTGGCTCCAGGCCTACCGCCGGACGCTTTCGAAGACGATGGAACAGGCCCGCTCGATGGACCAGGTCGTTCGCGAGTCCGGCCTGTCGTGGCTCGAGACGCCCGACATGGCGGTCGTGTGGGCGACGGCCCTCGGGCTCTCGGACCAGGTCGAGGACGTCCTCGACCGGACGGTCGACGATCGGAAGGAATCGGGCCTCCGGATCGGCTATCTCCCGACCTGGTATCGGAGCAGCGACGGCACGAGCCTCGCGTCGGGCGCCGGTGGCGGGGGCGGCCTCTTCTCGGGCTCGGGGGTGCCGAGCATCGGCGGGATGATGGCGGCGATGGGCACGATCGGGAACGCCCCAAGCTCCTCCGGCAGCGGCGGCGGCGGGTTCGGCGGCGGCGGTGGGGGCGGCGGAGGCGGAGCCGGCGGCGGGTTCTGACACCCGACCGGCAGCGCGTCGCGGTGCTGCCACGCACCCGCGGCCGGCCGGTGGCGGTGGCGATCCGGCGGCCCTCGTACACTTGGGCCATGGGTGCAGTCGACACGATGGAAGTCTTCTTCGAGCTCCTGAACAGCGGGGATCGCGCCGGCGCCGTCGCGCTCATGGACGAGCGCGTCGAGATGCGGATCCACGTCGGTGACAACGCCCGGACGCTCCGCGGCGTCGAGCAGGTGGGAGGCTGGTTCCTCAGGGCAGAGACCGGCCTGAAGATGATCCCCGGCGAGATCCGGGACCTCGGGATCACCTGGCAGGCCGACGTCCTGTCGGTCCGGCCGGGAGCGCTCTCGCAACACCTCGACGCGTCGTTCCGGGTCGAGGCCGGCAAGATCACCTCGATCAACCTCGCGCCCCGCTAGCGGGCGGCGGCGCCTGCACGGAGCGGCGCCGCCCGCCGGCGCGCGTCAGCCGCCGGGCAAGGACCCGCGGTCAGGGCGCCGGGGTCGCCCCGGGTAGCGTGGTCGGTGCGACGGCCGGGATGATGACCTCCTGGCCGATCTCGAGCAGGTCCGGGTTCGGGATCGTCTCGCTGTTCGCGTCGATGAGCGCCTGGAGCGGTACCCCGAATCGATCCGCGATCCGCGACATCGTGTCGCCACCCTGGACGACGTAGATCTGCTGCGTCGGGCCCGGGGTCGGGGTCGGCGGCGGCACGCTTGCCGAGGGGTCGGGGGACGCGGCGACCGAGGGGCTCGGGCTGGCGTCGGGGGCGGGCGGGTTGCCCAGGCCGAGGAGCGTCGGGAGGAAGAAGAGCGCCACGGCCGCGAGGACCACCGCGGCCACGCCGACCAGGATCGGCGGCATCGACAGGCTGCCCAGGCCCATGCGCGTCTTGAGCGTCGGATACGCCTCCATCCGGCGCGGTCGTTCCCAGGACGGACCGGGCAGGGCCGGTGCGGGGGCGCGGCGGTCGTCGCGCGGGGGCCGTGGCTCGCGGGCCGGCGTGGGCGGAGGCGAAGCGGCGGCCCCGCGCGACGAGGCGGCTGCCGCGGTTGCCGGCGACACCTCGTCATCCTCCTCGGGCTCCTCGTCAATCGGCCGGCGAGCCCACGGCGGAGGTGGCGCGGGCGGACCACCTGCAAGTCGATCTGCGACCGAGCCGGCGAGCCCGCCGCCGCGAACGGGCGGCTGGGCCTGGACATCCGGCTCCTCGTCTTCCTCGTCGTCGGTCCGGCTCATCCACGGCGGCGGCGCCGCCCAGTCCCGCGGCGGGTTCCGCTGCGACGCCGCGAGCGACTCGGCGAGGCCCCGGTCCGACCCGGCCCCACCGTAGAGGCCCGCGTCCCCGGCGCGTCGCTCGTCGGCCGCGGAGCGGCGATCGCGGTCACCAGATCGGAGATCGTCGTCGGGAGGATGGCTGCCCGCCCTCGGCTCGGGCGGCAGGTCGTCCGGCCCGGTGGCGGGCTGGGATCCCGCGGCCCGCGCCTTCGCCGCCTCGCGCCGCGCCCAGTCCTGGAATGTCGGGCAGACCGGGAAGGCCGAAGCGAGGCAGTAGGCTTCCTGGTGGGCGAGCGCGCGGGGCGCCGGTCGGACCTCGGCGTAGCACCGGTGACGGTGGTCGGGGCTCGTCGCGCGCGCGTCGCGATCGTCATCAAAGGCCACGAACGGGCACGCCGGTGCGCCGTCGACGATGGGCAGCCCGCGGTCCGTCATCGGGAGGATGATACCGGCGGAGCGCCGCGGGGAACCGTCGCGCCGAGGGGAGACGTCTGCCGCCCATGATCCGACCATCGCCGACGCCTCGCCGAGGCCGAGCGGCACGAGGCATCGCGGCCCTCGCCGCCGTCGGCGTCCTCGTCGCGTCGATCGCGGGCTGCGGGATCGTCGGCAGCCCGAGCCCGACCGCGCTCGCGATCCCCGAGCCGTCGTGCGGCGGGGCCCGGGTGGAGATCCCGGGCGCGCTGCCGTGCGACCGGCTCGTCGAGGTCGCGATCGGCGTACTCCGCGACGAGGTCCCCGCGCTCCTCGATCGAGGGGTCGTCGCCGTGACCGTCGACCTCCAGGGCTGTCCCCGGAACGAAGTACCGCCCCAGCTCGACTGCACCGGCGAGGACTTCGTCCAGCTCGTGACGGTGACGTTCGGGCCGACGATCCCGGGCGGGCCGATGGAGCCATCACTGGGCGTCGGGCTGGCGCCGGTGTCGGGCCGTCTCCTCGGGATCGTGAACCCCCTGATCCGGTAGCGGCGGGGACCATCGGGTCAGCGACGGCCCGACCATGGGCGGGTTGGCGGCGGTGCCCCCGGCACCCAGGATGGACAGATCGGTCCAGCCGCACCGGGGGAATGGCTCGTGCACCCGATGTCCACCGTCGCGCCCCGCACCGCCCAGCGCTCCCGTGCCAAGGTGTCCGGCGCCCGTGGGCAGCTCGCGATCCTCGGCGCGGCGATCGTCCTCGCCGCGTCCGGAGCCGGGGTCCTGCCGGCGGCAGCGTCGCCCGTCGTTCTGTCGCCGGTCGTGGCGTCGACCGCGCCGGCCGCCGCACCGCTCGCCGAGGCAGGGTTCTCCCGCCGGCTGTCCGGCGAGGTCTACGGCTACCTGCCGTACTGGGAGATCAACGCCGGCACCGACACCTACCTTCGGTACGACCTTCTCACCGACATCGCCCTCTTCTCGGTCGGGTTCTCGGCCTCCGGCGCGATCGTGACGTCGGGCACCGGGTACGGACCCGTCACCGGCTCGACGGCCGCGACGATCGTCGCCCACGCCCACGCGGCGGGCGTGCGGGTCGACCTGACGGTGACGTCGTTCGGGTTCGAGAAGAACGCGGCGTTCTTCTCGAACCCCAGCGCGATGGCCGCCGCCGTGGCCGCCATCTCGAACCTCGTCAAGGCGGAGGGCCTCGACGGCGTCAACCTGGACGTCGAGCTCCTCGAGAACGAGCACTTCGCGGCCTACGGCACGTTCGTCGGACAGATCCGCACCGCGCTCCGGGCGTGGAACCCGGCGGCCCGCGTCTCGGTCGCGACGAACGGCTCGGTCTCCGGCGCGGGGATGGCCCTCCAGGCGCTCGCGAACGGCGCCGACCGGATCTTCGTCATGGGCTACAGCTACCGGACCGCCGGGACGAGCCCGGCCGGGAGCATCTCGCCGATCGCCCGGACCGACGGCGGCAAGAGCCTGACCTGGACGCTCGACCTGTACGCCTCGAAGGGCGTCCCGGCGGATCGGATCCTGCTCGGCCTGCCCTACTACGGCCGCTCGTGGCACACGACGTCCGGCGCGCTCCACGCCTCGACCACGGATTCCGTCGGTGTCTTCATCCCGAGCGACGACCTCGCCGCAGTCCCCGCCGGGACCGTGATCCGCGACGATGCCGCCGAGGGCTCGAAGTGGTTCGCGCTCCAGGACCCGGTGACGAAGGCCTGGACCCAGACCTACTTCGACGATCCCGCGACGCTCCGGGCGAAGTACGGCCTCGCCGGACGCCGGGGCCTTGCCGGCGTCGGCATCTGGACGCTCGGCTACGACCGCGGCGTCGCCGGGTACTGGGATGCAATCGTCGCCTCGTTCGGGACGGTCCGGGTGGCCGGACCCGATCGCTACGCCACCGCGGCCGCGGTCGTCGCCGACGCGTTCCAGCCCGGTGTCGAGGTCGCCTACGTCGCCACGGGCACGGCGTTCCCCGATGCCCTCGCCGCGGCCGCGGCCGCCGGAGCGAGCGGCGCGCCGGTGCTCCTCGTCACGCCCACCGCGGTCCCGGCGGCGACGGCCGCCCAGCTCGCCCGACTCCAGCCGGCCCGGATCGTCGTCGTCGGCGGTCCCTCGGCCGTCTCGGCGAGCGTGCTCTCGACGCTCGCGGGCCTCGCCCCGGGCGGCGCGACCCGGGTTGCGGGAGTCGACCGCTACGCGACCGCGGCGGCCCTGTCCGTCGCGACGCACCCGAGCGGCGCGCCGATCGCCTACGTCGTGTCCGGCACCGGCTTCGCCGACGCCGTGTCGGCGGCGCCCGCGGCCGCTCGCCACGATGCCCCGGTTCTCCTGACCCGCCCGGACGCGGCTCCGGCCGCCACCCTGGCCGAGCTGACCCGACTCGGACCGTCGCGGGTCATCGTCGTCGGTGGCCCCGGCGCGGTGCAGGACACCGTCCTCGCGGCGATCGCCCAGGCCGTGCCCGGCGTCGCGGTGTCCCGGATCGCCGGCGCCGATCGGTACGCGACCTCGGCAGCCGTCGCGGGCTCCTTCGCGCCGGGTGTCGCGGCGGTCTACATCGCGACCGGCGAGGCCTTCCCGGATGCCCTCGCCGCGGCCGCGGCGGCCGGCGCCCAGGGCGCCCCGCTCCTCCTGACGGCACCGG
>DASUMJ010000170.1:0-2263 GCA_036277775.1 Candidatus Limnocylindrales bacterium | reverse complement strand
GTGAACCGGGTGCTGAACGTCCCGAGGGACGAGCAGCCGACCTCGAAGCAGGCCTCCGTCACCGACCGGTCGCCGCGCCGGAGGAGGGTCATGGCGCGTTCGATTCTCCGGGTCATCAGGTAGCTGTAGGGCGTCTCGCCGAAGGCGGCCCGGAAGCTCCGCGAGAAGTGGCCGGGCGACATGCAGGCCGTGCGAGCCAGCGCCGCCACGTCGAGGGGCTCCGCGTACTCACGGTCCATCCGGTCACGTGCGTGCCGCAGACGCACGAGGTCGTCGCGATCCACGGCCCGGACCTTACCATCGGCCGGCTTACGGGCCGTCCGGGCGCGACGAACCAAACGCCCCGCGTCACTCACGCGGTCAGGCCACGGCCACCCCGATGAGCCGCCCGACGCCGTACGTGACGGCCGCCGCGAGTCCGCCGAGGAGGACCTGACGCATTGCGCCGTATCCGATCGGCCGGCGCGTCAGGCGGGCGATCCCGACGCCGAGCATCGCGAGGGCCACCAGGCTCAGGCCCAGGCTGCCGACGAAGGCCGGGCTGCCGGCGGCGAGGAGATACGGCAGCAGCGGCACGAAGGCCCCGGCCGTGAAGGCGAGGAACGACCCGATCGCCGCGGCCATCGGCGACCCGATCGACCGGGCGTCGAGGCCGACCTCCTCGAAGATCAGGAGCCGGACGGCGTGGTCCGGCTCATCGAAGACGGCCTCGACGAAGCGCTCGGCCTCGGCGTCGCTGAAGCCGCGTTCGCCGTAGATCCGGGCGAGGATTCGGCGCTCCTGGTCCGGCGCGTCGCGGAGCTGCTTCCGCTGGAACGCGATCTGGTAATCGAGCAGCTCGCGCTGGCTCTGGACCGAGATGTACTCGCCGACGCCCATGCTGAACGCGCCCGCGATGAGGCCGGCCACGCCCGCGAGCACGATGACCCCGGGCTCGGGGCTGGCGCCCGCGACACCCATGACGAGCGCGAGATTCGAGACGAGCCCGTCGTTGGCCCCGAACACGATCGGCCGGAGGACGGAGTTCGCCCGGGTCTCGTGCGGCTCGCTCGCATCGGGGAGCAGGTCGTCGGCGATCGCGCGACCGTGCAGTCGAATTCCGGCGTTCGTCGACATGCCTCCCGGGACGCAGCAGCGCGGGCGCCCCGCGCGCCCGTCACGCGGACGCTAGGTCGCCGACGAGCGCCGCCCCAGTGCCGATCCGCCCGATCTGCGGACGCCACGGTCCTGGAGCGGCCCCGGAATCAGACCCCCCGACCGACGACGTCGACCACGACATCCGAGGCCTCTGCCGCCTCGAGGTCGCCGGGCGGGACGAGGACGAGCGGGCCCGGCTGCTCGCTGGCGTACTGCAGCAGCGTGGCGTCGTCGTCGGAGTCCGGCAGCCAGCCCCAGGCATCGACGCCGCGCTCGCGGGCTGCCCGGACCTGCCGGGCGATCGCCGCGCGGCCGGCGGCCTCGAGCTCGTCTGGCCCGAGCCGGTCGCTCACGGCCTCCTCCGTGCCCTCGGCCGACCAGCCGGTGGGCAACGGGCTCTCGAGCGGACCCTCGCCCGCCGTCAGGTCGTAGAGGATGAGCGTCGCGTGCGCCTCGAGGGCACGCTCGACACCCTGCTCACGCACCTCGGCCAGCCGATCGTCCTCGGTCGTGACGGCCACGATCGTCCGGATCTCGCGGTCTTCCACGTCGACGCCTCCTTCGCTGCCGCCCACGGTCGCAGCGCGACGGTGTCAGCGGCCTCGCAGGCCGGCGCTCGAGACGCGTCAACCTCGCGCCAAGCCCCGCCGCCCGATCCGTCCCCCTGCGTGGGCGCGACGAGCTCGGCGGAGCTCAGCCGGGCAGTGGGGCCACGCGCGCCCGGAGCACCTCGGCGCCGTCCGCCGGTCGCGCCAGCCGGACCCACCAGCCGCGGTCCGACGGCCAGGTGCGGGCCTCGAGAGCGTCGCCGCCCTCGGCCGAGGCCGCGTACTCGATCGAGACGCGCCGGCCCAGGGCCGTCGCCAGGTCGGACGCCCCGGCCGCCGCGGTTGCCTCCTCGATCCAGTCGAGGTAGACGGCGTTGTTGGCATGGCCCATCGGGTCGAGGTCCTGGGGCCGGACCCTGACCGGGTGGCGAGCGGCGTCCGCCGGGGGCTCCGGCGGGACGACGCGGATGATCTCGGCATCGAGCTCGGGGTTCGGGAACGCCTCGCCGAAGTCCTCCGGGATCCGGACGATCCGGCCACGCCCGTCGATGATCACCCAGTCGGTCACGGCGAGGGCC
>DASUMJ010000169.1:0-23452 GCA_036277775.1 Candidatus Limnocylindrales bacterium | reverse complement strand
TGCCCTGGCTGACGGCGGCCCCCATGTCATGACCCAGAACAACGGGTCCCTGGGGATCAACGCCGACGGCTGCGCCGGGTGCCATCGGGCACACACGGCGACAGGGCCGTACCTCATCAATGCCGCCGACGAGACGGCACTTTGCAAGACCTGCCACGGCGCGGCCGTGACCGGGTCGACCGTGGACGTCATGACCGGCGTCCAGTACGCACTGGCCGATCGGGTCGGCGGGACGCAGCTCGGCGCCCTTCGGGGCGGCGGCTTCGACCAGGCCCGGATCGACAGCGACAATGCCACTCGCGTCGCCTATCTGCGGTCGGCGACGGACGTGTCCTTCCGGACCAAGGTCCCGGTCACGACGGCGACGGACGTCACGTCCGCCCATATCGCGATGACCGAGAACGGCCTCGCCAACCCGGGCGTCGCCTGGGGCAACGGAGCCAACGGGTCCGGCGTCGGGCCGACGGTCGAGCTGAGCTGCGCCTCCTGCCACAACCCGCACGGGAATGGGCAGTACCGCATCCTCAACCCGATCCCGGAGGCCACGGGCACCGGCTTCGACGATGCCTGGACGGTCGACATCCGTGTCTCGACGGCTGCCGACAACCGCGTCCATACCGTGTCGAGCAACGCTCTCGTCGTTGGTGACGTCGTCACCATCGCCGGGCACAGCTCGGCCGAGGTCAACGGCACGTGGACGGTCGCCTCCTCGGTCAACGGGAGTGGCGGCATCTACGTCACGCTCACCGGCCTCGACGTCCTGACGGACGGCACCGGCGGCACGATGACCCGGACGTCCGGGGCCAAGGTCTCTGACGCGCCGCTCGCGGGCGTCGGCGACACCCGGAACTACACCGTGCTCCAGGTCCTGGGGACCGAGGGCAACAACGCGACGTACCTCCTGTACGCGAACCAGCTCGCGACAGCGGCCGGCGCCGGCACCTTCAACGGCATCGCCGGCGACTACACGGCAACGGGCGGCGATTACCTCCACCGCACCGTGCCGTGGAACCCTGACATCAACGGCGTGTGCGATCCGACGGTGTTCCCGCTCCAAGCGGGCTGCACGAACGCCAACGACGCGCCGAACGGCAAGCCCAGCACCTTCAGCACGCAGATCACCGCCTGGTGCTCGGCGTGCCACACGCGCTACTTCGCCGATCGCAACCCGACCACGGATCCGCCGAACGGGACCACCGGTTCCGCTTGGCAATACCCGCGACCGGGCGACGACATCTACTCGTTCCAGCATCGGACGGTCCCGAACCGTGCCTGCGTCACCTGCCATGTCTCGCATGGCTCGAACGCTGTCATGAGCGGGCAGTTCAGCTCGGCCTACACCTACCCCGACGGGTCGGTCGACTCGAGCAGCCGGTTGCTGAAGATCGACAACCGCGGCACCTGCCAGGCCTGCCACGACCCGACGGAGACGACGGTTGCCGGCTCCACGGTCAACCCGGCGGCCGGGACGACGGTTCCGTAGTCGCTTGAAGCCGGCGGCCGACCTCCAGGGCGGCCGCCGGCAACCTCATCAATGCCTCGACAAGGATTGGACGCCATGACCGCAGCTCGCGTGCTCCCTTTGCGCCCCAGCCGAAGAATCTTCGTCCTCGGCGGCGGCGTCATCGGAGCATCGCTGGTTGCCGCACTCTGGCTCCTGCTCATCGCGGCTCCGGTCGCCGCCGACGGCGGACCCCACGTCATGACCCAGAACAACGGGTCGCTGGGGATCAATGCCGACGGCTGCGCCGGGTGTCACCGGGCCCACACGGCCCAGGGACCATTCCTCATCAACGCCGCCGACGAGACGGCGCTCTGCAAGACGTGCCACGGTGCCGTGGCCGCCGGAGCGACGACCGACGTCATGAGCGGCATCCAGTACCGGCTCAACGGTCGCGGCGCGACGCCGCTGCTCGGCGCACTCCGGGGCGGGGGATTCGTCTCGGCCGCCATCGACTCCGGCAACCCGGCCCGGATCCTCGTCTCGAACCTGCTCTCGTCCTCCGACGACCAGCGGGCGAAGGTCTCGGTCCTCGTGGACGGCACGGGCGCGGTGGATCCGGCCCCGGTGACCTCGGCCCACCTGAACATGGCCGAGAACGGGCTCAGCGGCCCGGCGGTCGCATGGGGCAACGACACGATCGGCGCCGGTGACAAGGGCGCGGGCCCGACGGTCACCCTGAGCTGCGGCTCGTGCCACAACCCGCACGGCAACGGGCAGTACCGGATCCTCAACCCAGTGCCCGAGCCGCTCGGCACGGGGTTCGTCCCAGCCACGCTCCCGTCGAGCGTCATGGACAGCCCGTTCGACAACCCCGACCCGAGCGAGTCCGACACCAAGAACTACACGGTCATCCAGACGCGCGGCACCCCGGGCGACCTCTCCACGTACCTTCTGTACGCGGACGACGTCATCGACGCCGGCTACGGCCCGGCCACCGGCGACTACTGGCACGTCCGGGTCCCGTGGAACACCGCCTCGACCGCCACGAACGGCGCCGACGCCCCGAACGGCGTCCCCGCGAACCGGGTCGGCGGCTTCGTCGCCTTCAACACCCAGATGTCGGCCTGGTGCAGCTCGTGCCACACGCGCTACGCCTCGAGCGCCGGCGACGAGCCGTCGGGAGATGCGATCTTCTCGTTCCGCCACGAGACGGTCGGCAACCGGGCCTGCACGACCTGCCATGTGTCGCACGGCTCGAACGCCCGGATGCCCGGTGACTTCTCGTCGGACCAGCCGTTCCCGAACGGTGACATCGTCACCTACGACATCGGCGGGCTGACCGGCGACAGCCGCCTGCTCAAGGTCGACAACCGCGGCACCTGCCAGCTCTGCCACGACCCGACGGGCACGGTCCCGAACGGGACCTACACGGGTCCCGTGCCCGCGCCGGGGACGCCGTAGGCGCGGTGCACCGATGAGCCCGTCCCGGCGAGGCGTCCCTCGACCCGCATCGGTGGCCTTGAGCGCGGCCGCGCTCCTGGCCCTCGTCGTGGCATCGATCTCGCCGCTCGTGCCAAGCGCCGCCGCCCTGGACCCGACGCCGGACCCGTCGGCCGTGACGACCCCGGATCCGGGCCCGACGCCCACCGCCGAGCCGAGCGCCGGACCCACCCCCGAACCGCCCCCGACGCCCGCCCCGCCAACCCCCGCGGCCCCGACCCCCGCGGCCCCGACCCCCGCGGCCCCGACACCGGACCCGGCCGTGCCGACGCCCGCCGCGGAGCCGGCACCGACCCCGGCGACGACGCCAGGGCCCGTCGCCCCGACTGCAGCTCCGGGGCCGACGGAGATCCCGATCTACCCGCTCGTCGATCCGTCCCCGCCGATCCTCGTGCCGATGTCGCTCATCGACCCGACGATCTCGTCGCCCCACGTCATGGACAGCCTCGTCTCGGACGGCTGCAGCGCCTGTCACGCCTCGCACGCCTCGGGCGACGGGAAGCTCCTCGAGGCGGCATACCGCACCGACCTCAAGCCCGTCGGGCAGCCCTACGCCCGGAGCGAGTTCGGGGTCTGTTACACCTGCCATGAGCCCGAGCCCTTCGAGGCGAGCGGCACCGGCGGCACGAACTTCGACCTCCACGCCGCGCACCTCGGGGCGATGCCCGCGGACGGCAACGCGGTGTGCGCCGAGTGCCACTACCGGCTGCACGCGACGGCTGCCCAGGGCGGCTCGAAGCTCGTCGAGTTCTCGCCGAACGTCGTCGCGAACGGCGCCGGCGACCTCGAGTGGACCGGCACGGTGACCCGCTCCTGCTCGCTCACCTGCCACGGCTACGAGCACGTCGGCGCCGGCTACTGAGCCCGCACCGGGGAGACCCTGCCCGCGCCGGCGATCCGCGCCCGGACGCTCCCGGCAGCACGCCGCCCGCCGCGCGCCGTGCCGCCCTGTACCGGGCGGTACATCCGGGGGCCGCTGAGCACATCGCCGGATGCCCGATGGCCCCCCGCAAATGTGCCCGGCGGCGGATGGGAGCCGGTGCCCGCCCTCCGGACAATCGCGGCAGGTGTCAAGGCCCGGCACGTTCCACCGGGCGCAAGCAGAGGGCAACGATGAATCACCACGAGCGACGAGTCCGGCCGCGGCCGCTCGCCCGGATTCCCTGACATGGGCGCCGGCGTCATCCCCAGCAAATCCGAGATGCGCGAGCGTGAGCTGCTGGAGCGGCTCGGCCTCGACGAGCGGGCCTCGGCCGAGGATGTCTCGAAGACCCGCAACGAGCTCCAGGCGTTCCTCGCATCCGCCCCAAGGTCGCTCCGAGGCTGGGCACGACGCCAGGCCTCGGCGGCTGACGAGGCGTATGTGCTCCTCTCCGACCCGACTGCGTGGCGCGACGCCGGAGCCCTCCCGGCGCCGCGTCCACGGTCGGCTTCCCAGCCCGACGGACCGGCGACACCTCCGGTCCGTCGGGCGACCCCCGCACCCCAGCCGGCAGCGCCGGCCGTCGCGTCAGAGGGCGATGACGACGCGGCGTTCGACGCGATGCTCGCCGAAGTCACGCCGAGCATGCACCGGGACCGGATCGCGTCCCGACCCGCGGCCGCCGTCCCGTCCGCCCGAGCGGCCCGGATGAAGGTCCAGCCGGCCGTGCCGGCCTCGCCCGGCCGCCTGTCCCGCCCGCTCATCGGGCTCGCCGCCGCCGTCGGCGTCGTGGCGATCGCCGTCGGGGTCTACCAGTTCGGGGCCCCGGCCGCAGCCTCCACCCCGACCGGCAGCCCGGGGCCGGCCGCCACGGCCGGTCTCGACCAGGCCCGCGTCGCGGCCCTCATGGCCCGGATCCAGCAGGACCCGAACGACACCGCCGCGCTCCTCGAGCTCGGGGACAGCTTCTTCCAGGCCGGCCAGTACGCGACCGCGGTCACCTGGCTCGAGAAGCTCGTCACCCTCGAGCCGAACAACGTCCGGGCGCGGCTCGCGCTCGGTGCGGCCAAGTTCAACCTGAACGAGGTCGATGCGGCCGAGGCCCAGTGGCTCGAAGTCCTCGAGATCGACGCCGACAACGTCGAGGCCCACTACGACCTCGGATTCCTCTACCTGAACCAGACCCCGCCCGACTACGCCGCCGTCCAGCGCGAGTGGGCCGAGGTCGTCCGCCTCGCCCCGGACACCGAGATCGCGACCGTCGTCCAGCAGCACCTGGATGCCCTCGCCGCGATGTCGCCGGCACCGTCCGGCGACGCGTCCCCGGCTACCTCGCCGGCGGCCTCCGGCGCTGCCTCCGCGGCCCCGAGCCCCGCCTCCACGGCCGCCCCGACGGCGGCTCCGAGCGGATCCACGGCACCATGATCGAGCTCGGCGTCCTCGTGGCGTTCCTCGGCGGCGTCGTGTCGTTCGCCTCGCCGTGCTGCCTCCCGATGGTCCCGGCCTACGTCGGGTACATGGTCGGAGCGGCCGGTGACGGACCGCACGCCCGCCGCGCGAGCCTCCTTCACGGCCTCGCCTTCACGGCCGGGTTCTCGGTCGTGTTCGTGGCCTTCTGGGCCTCGATCGGTGTCGTCGGCTACATCCTCGCCGACCACGTGACGCTCCTCCGGCAGCTCGGCGGGGCGCTCCTCGTGTTCCTCGGCCTCCAGGTCGCCGGCGTCATCAACGTGACCGCGCTGTGGCGCGACACGCGGCCGATGCCGGCCTTCGCCGGGGACGGCCGGGGCGGCGGGGCCATGACCTCCGGCCCGAGCTACCGCCGCTCGCTCGTCTTCGGGACCGTCTTCGCCGCGGGCTGGAGCCCGTGCATCGGCCCGATCCTCGGCGGGATCATCGGCCTGGCGTCGGCGGCCGCGAGCGTGGGCCAGGGCACGGTCCTCCTCGCCGCCTACGCCGCCGGCCTGGCGGTTCCGTTCCTCGCGGTCGCGGTCGGCGCGGACTGGGTCGGCCGGCGGCTGACCTTCGTCGGTCGCCACCACCGCGGCGTCTCCATTGCCACCGGCGCGGCCCTCGTCGTGCTCGGCGTCCTGATGATCACCGGCGTCCTCGCGCGGCTCTCCACGCTCGCGACGCCATTCGGCGTGTAGGAGGGCCACTGATGACACAGCAAGCCGGCACCGGCCGCCTGGCCGGGGTGACCGCCGATCCGGCGGTCGTCGAGCTCCGCGAAGGCGGGCGCGAGGCCCGGGGCATCTTCGAGATGCTCTGGGACCTCCTGACCTCGATGCGGGTCTCGCTCTTCGTCCTGTTCGCGATGGCCGCGCTCGGCGCGTTCGGGGCCGTCGTCATCCAGATGCCCGCGGGCGTCGAGGCCGACGCAGCCGCACGGGCCGACTGGCTCGCCGGTGTCCGCCCGCGGTACGGCGGCTGGACCGACGTCTTCGACCGGCTCGGGCTGTTCAGCGTCTTCGGGTCCATCTGGTTCCGGGGCCTCGTCGCGTTCCTGACGATCAGCCTCATCGCCTGCATGGTCCAGCGAGCGCCCGGGCTGTGGCGGACCGCCACGAAGCCTCGCGTCTCGGTCGGCGAAGGCTTCTTCGCCCATGCTCGCGAGCGCGACTCGATGGTCGTGCGCGGTGACGTCGTGGAGCTCACGAGCCGGATCGCGGCGGTCCTCGGCCGCCACCACTACCGCGTCGTCGTGGAGCGCGACGAGGCGATGAACTTCTACGGCGACCGGTTCCGCTGGGCGCCGTTCGGGTCGCTCGTCGGGCACCTGAGCATCGTGGTCATCTTCGCCGGCGTCATGGTCGGCTCGATCTTCGGCTTCCGCGACAACGGGTTCATGATCGCCGAGGGCTCGACCGTCTCCGTGCCGACCGGCGAGGGCCTGACGGTCAAGCTCATCTCGTTCGAGGACGCCTACTACACCGACACCGGCGCGCCGTCCGACTACGCGAGCGACCTCGTCCTCTACGAGAACGGCCAGCAGGTCGCGACGCACACGGCCCGGGTCAACGACCCGCTCCGCTACGGCGACCTGTCCTTCTACCAGTCGTTCTACGGCCCCGCGGCGATCATGACCGCGGCCAGCGCCGACGGGACGGTCCTGTTCGAGGACGGCGTTCCGCTCGCCTGGCAGACCCAGGACGACAGCCGCAGCGTCGGCACGTTCACGATCCCGTCCCAGGACATCACCGTCTGGGTCGTCGGGACGTACGGCGGCAGCGATCCGCTCGTCAAGCCCGGCCAGATCCGGGTCGAGACGTACCGCGCCAGCACGGGCGACCCGCTCGAGCAGCTGACGATCGACCAGGGCGTCCCGACGGCGGTCTCCGGGGTCACGTTCACCTTCGATCGCGAGATCCAGTACACGGGCCTGTCGGTGTCACGGGACCCGGGGACGATCCTCGTCTGGATCGGCTCGCTGCTCCTCATCGCCGGGTTCGCGATCGGGTTCTCGTTCCCGCACCGGCGGATCTGGGGCCGGCTCGTCCTCCGCCAGAACGGCGCGGGGACCCTGTCCGTCGCCACGCCTGGCCGCGTCACCCACGACGCCGACACGGCATTCACGAACCTCGTCACCGACCTTCGGGCGGCCTGCGCCGACCCGGCCGCTTCCTAGGAGAGGGCCATGGAAAAGATGTCGTACTACTCGTTCGTCGCGGCGGCGATCGCCATCGCGCTGGCGCTCGTGCTCTACGTCGCGTACGCGGTGTCGGGCCTCCGCGCCGCTCGGATGCAGACGGCCGGGATGGCCGGCATGCGCGGCGGCGCCATCGGCCTCGTGGTCGGGCCCCGGACGGCGACCTTCGGTCGCTACGGCTCGATCCTCGGCTGGCTCGCGTTCGTCTTCCTCTCGGCCTGGCTCGTCTTCCGGACGCTGGCCACCGGCCACGGGCCGTTCGCGAACATGTACGAGTTCTCGGTCGCGTTCGCGTGGGGCATCCTCGGCGCCTACTACTGGTTCGAGCGGAGCTACCACCAGCGGATCCTCGGCCTCATCGCCCTGCCGATCGCGCTCGCGATGATGCTCTACGCGGCGATGATCCCGGCCCAGATCGACCCGCTCGTGCCGGCCCTCCAGAACAACCTCCTGCTGACCGTCCACGTGGCAGTCGCGATCGTGGCCTACGGCTCGTTCTCGATCGCCTTCGGTGCGGCCGTCCTGTACCTCTTCCAGCAGCGCCCGGTCGAGCGCGCCTTCGCCCTCGGCTTCGTGGCCGCGCTCGTGGGCCTCGTCATCGGAGCCGTCCAGTCCGGGCTCATCACGGGTCTCGCCTACGGCGTCGTGGCCGGTGGGATCTTCGGCGGGATCGTCTTCCTGCTCGACGGCCGCCGCGGCCTCGACGTCGCGAGCGCCACCGGCGGCAGCTGGGGGCTCCCGAAGCCGGCGGTCCTCGACGAGATCGGCTACAAGGCCGTCGTCGTCGGCTTCCCGTTCCTCGCCGCCACGATCATCCTCGGGGCGATCTGGGCGGACGTCGCCTGGGGCAGCTACTGGAGCTGGGACCCGAAGGAGACCGCGTCGCTCGTGACGTGGCTGCTCTACGCCGCCTACCTCCATGCCCGGGTCGTCCGCGGCTGGATCGGGACCCGGGCGGCGATCCTCCTCCAGATCGGCTTCGGGGCGACGCTCCTGACGTACTTCGGCAACTACTTCTTCGGCGGGCTCCACAGCTACGCCGGGCTCGGCTGACCGGGCGCCGAGGAGCCGGGAGGACCCCATGGAAACCACCCAGCAGCTCCGCCCGGGGCTCCGGATCCCGGGCGGCGAGCGGGTCCGGACGCTTGCGATCATGGTCACCGCCGGGATCCTGATCGCCGCCGCCGCGTACCTCGTCGATGCGACCGGCTCCAATGGCGTCACGACGATCGAGCTGACCGGCGACACGTCCGGCCCGCGGCCGCTCGCCGGGGCCGCCCCGCCCGACTTCAGCGCCACCACCGTGGACGGCGAGCCGTTCCGGCTCGCCGACCTGGCCGGCCGGCCGATCTGGCTCACCTTCGGGGCGAGCTGGTGCGCCGACTGCCGGGCCGAGGCGCCGGACCTCCAGGCGACGTACGCGCAGTACGCGCCCGCCGGCCTCGCCGTCGTGAGCATCTGGATCGAGGAGAGCGACGCCGACGTCCGCGCCTACGCCGACCGCGTCGGGCTCGAGTTCACGATGATCGCCGACCCGAGCACGGCCCTCGCAAGCCGCTACCGGACGTACGGCCTGCCGACGCACTTCTTCATCGGACCCGATGGCACGATCCAGGAGATCCGGCTCGGCGGCCTGCCGCGCGCGGAGATGGACCGCCTCGTCGAGTCGATTCTCCAGTAGGGCGGGCCGGACATGGACGCCGACGAGCGCGAGCCGATCGCGAGGGACCCGCAGGCCGGGTCCGATCGCGCGTCGCTCGACGTGGAGTCGGCGGCCCTCTACGAGGCCGAGCTCCTGGCTGAGGCCGCGCCCGCGGCCGAGGCCGAGCCGTACGCCGAGCTGCCTGCGGTGCCCGTGCCCGTTGGGCGCCTGGCCCGAATTCGGGGCTTGTTCCACCTCCCGCGGACCCGCCGCGGCATGGCGGCCCTGCTGCTCACCCTCGGTGCCTTCGCCACGTTCTTCGTCGCCGGCGCGACGTCCGTGATCGCCTGGACCGAGACGGCCGACTTCTGCGGCCGCTGCCACACGATGGGCCCTGAGCTGGCCGCCCACGCCGGCGGCCCGCACTCCGACGTCACGTGTGGCGAGTGCCACGTCTCCCCCGGCGTCGAGGGCTGGATCAGGGCCAAGGTGAACGGTACCCGCCAGCTCATCGAGATCGTGCTCGGGACGTTCCCGGAGCCGATCCCACCGCCCGACCACGACGCCCTCCCGCCGCCCGAAGAGACGTGCCTCCACTGCCACAGCCTCGACCGTGTCGGGACGGCCGACCTCCTCACACGGACCCAGTACACCGCGGACGAGACGAACACCCGCCAGTTCGTGGGCCTGATGATCCGGCCCGGCGGGGGAGACGTCTTCGACGTCGACCGGAGCGTCCACTGGCACGTCCTCGCCGACGTCCAGTTCCGGGCCGACGACGCGCAGGCCCAGTCGATCCGCTGGGTCAAGGTCACCCGCGAGGACGGCAGCGTCGCCGAGTACATCCGGCAGGACGAGATCCGGCTGGCCGAGGACGTCGCGCCGGACATCGAGCGGATCGCCGGGGAGAGCGTGGCCAGGCCGATGGACTGCATCTCCTGCCACAACCGCGTCGGTCATCCGCTGGCCAGCCCGCGGAAGTCGCTCGACCAGTCCCTCGCTGCCGGGCGAATCGATCCCGAGCTGCCGTACATCAAGCGGGAGGGGATGCGGATCCTGTGGTCGAACTTCGGGTCCCAGGCCGAGGCCGACGCCGAAATCGACCGGCTGCGCGCCTTCTACGCCCTCCGCTATCCGACGGTGGCCAGGGCCCAGGCCGCGGAGATCGATGCCGCGATCGAGGAGATCAAGCTCATCTACGAGCTCACCGCGACGCCGGTGATGCGGGTCACGGCCACCACGTATCCAGACAACCTGGGCCACACCGACTTCGTCGGCTGCTTCCGCTGCCATGACGGCGGCCACGTGCTGGTGGAGAACGGGGCCGCGACGAAGAAGACGATTCCGTCGAGCTGTGACACGTGCCACACCTTCCCGCAGATCGGCGGCGCGATCGCGAGCCTGCCGCTCGGCGTTCCGCCCGAGACGCATGACGACACCCTCTGGGTCTTCAGCCACCGGCTCGTCGCGCCGAACGTGGACCCGGGCCAGAACTCGTGCGGCGAGTGCCACGCTCGGGACTACTGCAGCAACTGCCACGCGACGGGTGCCGTGACCGTCGACCACGACCAGATGCTCACGAACCACGCCGAGGCGATCCGCACGAGCGGCGCCACGGCCTGCGCCTACTGCCACCAGCCGGTCTACTGCGCCCGCTGCCACAGCGAGCCGGTCCTGCCCGGGAGTGCCCCGGTCACCGGAACCGCCGTCCCGGCGAGCCCGCCGGGGATGGAGTGGCCGCTCATCCGTGTCGCGGACCGTCGGTGAGCACCGTCGCCCCACCGTCCCAGCGCCCCAGGAGATCGCCATGAACCCGTCCCGAAGCCGCACCCTCCGCCGCCGGATCGTCGTCGGCTGGCTGCCGGTCCTCCTCCTCTTCGTCCTCGGCGGCAGCATGGCCGGCTGCGCCGGCGCGAACGACGTGCCGTCGGTGACCTATGCCGCGCCCGCGGTCGGCGCAACCGCCGAACCGGTGACGTCGCCGGTCGTCGATCCGGCCGCCGCCGGTGGCCACACGATGAACCACGCGATGCCGGCCGCGGCCGAGGCCGAGGCCGCCTGGAGCGCCCGGCCCGACTACGTCCGGACCGCCGACGCCCGGACGCAGGAGGCCTACGCGTTCGCCATCGCCCGGCCCGACGTCGTCGACTGGATGCCGTGCTACTGCGGCTGCGTCGCGATGGACCACCGGAACAACACCGACTGCTACATCAAGCCCCGGACGGAGGGCGCCCAGGTCGTCTACGACGAGCACGCCTCGTACTGCACGATCTGCGTCGACATCTCGCTCATGGCGAAGGCCATGACCGCCGAGGGCCGATCGCTCATCGACATCCGGGCCGCCGTCGACGTCACGTACGGCAGCATCGCGCCCGGCACGGACACGCCGCTCCCGCCCGGCTGACCCGCCCTCGCGGCGAGTCGGTCGCGAATCGTGAAGCCCCGAGCCGCTGGCCCGGGGCTTCGACGCTTCGCGGTGCCGGTCAGTGGCCGGAGCCAGGGACCGGGATGACCGGGCAGAGGAACTGCTTCGCCGGCGTCGTGGCAATCGAGAGGAGGCCGGCAGCGGCCCATGCCTCGACCTCCTCGGCGCTCGTTAGCTGGACGGGCGTCACGCCGGGCGTCCAGGTGATCGGCAGGACCATCCAGCGGCCTCCGTTGTAGTCGCGATCGCCCGGCTTTGCTTCGGCAACGTTGATGAGCCCTTCACCGAGAGCGTAGATCCGGTCGTAGGTGGATGCCGGGGCGCCGGTGCCCGAGAAGTCGGTGGGCGTGCCGACGGTCCGGTAGCGGACGTCGTCGACGTAGAACGAGAGGCTGGGCGGGCCGCCCGCGGCCACGGCCGACGCGGCGACCGTGATGAGCAGGGCCGCGCTGGTCGCGGCGGCGGCGAGTCGTCGGAGCATTCGTGCTGTCCTCCAGTGCCGGCCCGTGGGGGCTGGCCGGTGAGCCGACCCGCTGCTGGCGGGCGTGGCGCGGATGCTCGCCGGCGGTCGCGACGTCCCGATGACGCGGTGTCACCGAGCCGTCATGGTTGTCGCCCAGCCTTGGCCCGGCGATGATCGACGTCATGCCCCGCCCAGAGTCCGCTCCGATCCTCGTCGTCGACGACGACCCGAAGATCGTCGCGCTCGTCCGCGCCTACCTCGAGCGGGAGCGGTTCCGGGTCGTCACCGCCGGCGACGGTCGGGCGGCGATCCGGGCGATCGAGGAGCACGCCCCGCGCCTCGTCGTCCTGGACCTCATGCTGCCCGAGGTCGACGGCCTGGCGGTCATCCGCCGGACGCGGGCGATGGGCGACGTCCCGATCCTCGTCCTCTCGGCGCGCGGCTCGACCGGCGACCGGATCCAGGGTCTGACCGAGGGCGCCGACGACTACCTCCCGAAGCCGTTCTCCCCCGCGGAGCTCGTGGCCCGCGTCCGGACGATCCTCCGACGGAGCGAGCGCGACGGGCGGGAAGCCCTCGTCGACGCCCGCTTCCGCCTCGCCGACCTCGAGGTCGACGTGGCCCGTGGCGTGGTCCGGGCCGCGGCGAGGGACGTGACGCTCAGCGTCCTCGAGCTCCGGCTCCTCGTGGCGCTCCTCGCGGCCGACGGCCGGATCCTCAGCCGCGACCAGCTCCTCGACGCGATCCACGGCGTCGGCGAGGCCGACGTCACGGACCGGGCGATCGACGTCTACGTGAAGCGGCTGCGAGAGAAGCTCGGCGACGACCCGTCTGCGCCGCGTTACGTCGCGACGGCCCGCGGGGCCGGCTACAGGGCGGCCGGGCCGGTGGAGCGGCTGGACCGGCGATGACGGCCTGGGGCGGGATTGCGGCCCGGATCGCGCTGGCCTCGCTCGCGGTCGCGGGGATCGCGGTGGCGGTCGTCGCGGTCGGCGTGCTCCGGGTGGGTGGCGAGTCGTTCGCGGCGCTGATGATGGCCGCGGGCGACTCGGCCGACCACGCCCGCGAGATGTTCGATGCCAGCGTGACGGTGGTCTTCGGCGTGGCCCTGGCGATCGCGGCCGTCGTCGCGCTCGTGCTCGCCGCGGTCTTCGCCCGGATGCTCGCCCGGCCGATCCAGCGGGTCGCCGGCGCGGCGGAGCGGATCGCCGCCGGCGACCTGACGGCCCGCGTCCCCGAGGACGGCCCGACGGAGGTCCGGGCCCTGGCCGCGGCCTACAACACCATGGCCGACCGTCTCGAGGAGCAGGAGCTCATGCGCCGCGAGTTCGTCGTGAACGCCTCGCACGAGCTCCGGACGCCGCTCACGAACCTCCAGGGCTACCTCGAGGCGCTCCGCGACGGCGTGCTCCCGCCGGATCCGGCGACGTTCGATTCGCTCCGCGAGGAGGTCGACCGGCTCGGACGCCTCGCCGCGTCCCTCGACGTGCTTGCCGGGGCGGAGGGGGAGCGGCCGCGCCCGTCGCCCGTCGACGTCGGCGCCCTCGTCCGGGGCGCGGCCGATCTTGCCGCACCGGCCCTCGCCCGCCGGTCCGTCGGCCTGACCGTGGCGGCCGGCGACGGGCTCGTCGTGGAGGCCCGCCAGGACGAGCTGGCCCAGGTGATGGCGAACCTCCTCCAGAACGCGGTCCGGTACACGCCCGCCGGCGGGAGCGTCCGGATCGAGGCGGCGCGAACCCCGGACGGGGTGCTGGTCCGGGTCGCGAACACCGGGTCACCGATCCCGGCGGACGACCTGCCGCGGGTCTGGGAGCGGTTCTATCGGGTCGAGAAGTCGCGCGACCGTGGACGGGGCGGGGCCGGGATCGGGCTCGCGATCGTGAAGCGCCTCGTCGAGGACGCGGGGGGTCGCGTCGGGGCGGCGTCGGACGAGGCCTGGACGACGTTCTGGTTCCGGCTGCCCGCGACCGGGTAGCCTTCGGCGATGCCCGACCGGCGGACATTCATCGTCGACACCGACACGGCGTCGGACGATGCCGTCGCGCTCGTGATGGCGCTCCGGCACCCGGGCGTCGAGGTCGCGGCGATCACGGTCGTCGCCGGCAACGTGCCGCTCCCCGAGGCCGTCCAGAACGCCCTCTACACCGTGGAGCTGTGTGGCGAAGCGGGCCGCGTCCCCGTGTACGCCGGCTGCGACGCGCCCCTCGCCCGCGAGCTTCGCACGGCCCAGACGGTCCACGGCCGGGACGGCATGGGGGACATCGGCCTGCCGCTCCGCGGCCGGGCTCCGGCATCCGGGCACGCCGTCGACGTGCTCGTCGCCGAGGTGAACCGGCGGCCGGCGGGATCGGTGACGCTCGTGACGCTCGGGCCGTTGACGAACGTGGCCCGGGCGATCCGGCGGGACCCGGGGATCGCCACGCGCCTCCGCGAGATCGTGACGATGGGCGGCACGGGCGATGCGGTCGGCAACACCACCGCGGCGGCGGAGTTCAACGCCTGGGTGGATCCCGAGGCCGCGGCGATCGTCTTCGGTGCCGGTGCGCGGCTCACGATGGTCGGCTGGGACATCTCCCGGAAGTTCGCCGTCTTCGATCGAGACGCGGCGGACCGGCTCCGGGCTGTCGGGCCGCTCGGGGCGTTCGCCGTGGACATCCAGGCGACGCTCGACGCGGTCGTGAAGGTCGAGACCCATCTCGCGGGCTTCGACCTGCCGGATCCGATCGCCATGGCGATCGCGATCGACCCGACGATCGCCACGCACGTCGAGCACCTGAACGTCCGGGTCGAGACGGCGGGCGAGCTCACCGCCGGCCAGACCGTCGTCGACCACCTCGGCATCGAGCACCTCGAGCCGAACGTCCACGTCGTCCTGGAGGCGTCACGCGAGCGGTTCGTCGACCTCCTCCACGAGACGCTCCGCGGCGGGTGACCGGCGCGCGCTAGCATCCGGCGGTGGCCACCGAGCAGTTCGACTACGTGATCGTCGGCGGCGGGTCCGCCGGCTGCGTCCTCGCGAATCGCCTGTCCGCGGATCCCTCGACCCGGGTCCTCGTCCTCGAGGCCGGCCGGCCGGACTGGCGGTTCGACGTCTTCGTCCACATGCCGGCGGCCCTGGCGTTCCCGATCGGGAGCCGCTTCTACGACTGGAAGTACGAGTCCGAGCCGGAGCCGTTCATGCACGGCCGGCGCGTCTACCACGCCCGCGGCCGGATCCTCGGCGGGTCCTCGTCGATCAACGGCATGATCTTCCAGCGCGGCAACCCGCTCGACTTCGAACGCTGGGCGGCCGATCCGGGGATGGCGACCTGGGACTTCGCCCACTGCCTGCCGTACTTCCGGCGGATGGAGGATGCCCTCGACGCACCGGCAGGCGATCCGTGGCGCGGCCGCGGTGGGCCGCTGCCGCTCGAGCGCGGTCCCGCCACGAACCCGCTCTTCGACGCCTTCTTCGCGGCGACCCGCGAGGCCGGCTACCCGGCGACGGCCGACGTCAACGGCTATCGCCAGGAGGGATTCGCGAAGTTCGACCGGAACATCCGCCGCGGACGGCGGATCTCGGCCGCCCGCGCCTACCTCCACCCCGTCAGGGCGCGACGGAACCTCCGGGTCCGCACCTCCGCGTTCGTGACGCGTGTCCTGTTCGAGGGGACGCGGGCCGTCGGCGTCGAGTACCGGGCCGGCGGCGGCGGTGCCGGCGGGAACGGCTCGGTCCGGCGGGTCCGGGCCGGCGAGGTGATCCTGGCCGGCGGCTCGATCAACAGCCCACAGCTCCTGCAGCTGTCCGGCGTCGGGAACGCGGCCGAGCTCGGCGCGCTCGGCATCCCGGTCGTCGCGGACCTGCCCGGGGTGGGGGAGAACCTCCAGGACCACCTCGAGGTCTACGTCCAGTACCGCTCGAAGCAGCCGGTCTCGATGCAGCCGGCCCTCCAGCACTGGCGGAAGCCCTGGATCGGGTTCCAGTGGCTCTTCCTCCGGCGGGGACCGGGCGCCACGAACCACTTCGAGGGCGGCGGCTTCGCCCGCTCGAACGACGACGTGACCTGGCCGAACCTCCAGTTCCACTTCCTGCCGCTCGCGATCCGCTACGACGGCTCGTCGCCGCCGAGCGGCCACGGGTACCAGGTCCACGTCGGGCCGATGTACTCCGATGCACGCGGGACCGTGAAGGTCCGATCGACGGACCCGGCCGTCCACCCGGCGATCCGGTTCAACTACCTCTCGACGGACCAGGACCGGCGGGAGTGGGTCGAGGCGATCCGCGTCGCCCGCACGATCCTCAACCAGCCGGCCCTCGCCGCGTTCAACGGCGGCGAGCTGTCACCCGGGTCCGCCGTCGAGACGGATGCGCAGATCCTCGACTGGGTGGGGCGCGACGCCGAGACCGCGCTCCATCCGTCGTGCACGGCCCGGATGGGCACGGACGAGCACTCGGTCGTCGACCCGCTGACGATGCGGGCCCACGGGACCGACGGCCTGCGGATCGTCGACGCGTCGGTCTTCCCATACGTCACGAACGCGAACATCTACGCGCCGGTGATGATGGTCGCCGAGAAGGCCGCCGACCTCATCGCCGGGAGCACGCCGCTGGCACCGGATCCGCGGCCGTTCTATCGCCACGGCGCGGGGATGCCGCTCTTCGAAGGCGACCCCGAGGCCTGACGGGTCGTCGGTCAGGCGCTCTTCCGGCGCCGGCCGCCGCGAGCGCCGGGGATCGCCGAGCGGCTCAGGAAGATGGCGCCGCCGCGGACGCCCATGTTGATCTCGGCCGGGTGGGCCTTCACCTGGCGCGAGACCGCGGCACGGATCGTCACGAGCTTCTCGTTGTCGTCGAGCTCGATCTTCTTGATCGCCGACGTCGGTCCGACGGCAATCTCGTTGAGCAGCTTCACGATCGCCTGGTCGCGTTTCTGGATGGCCAGCTGGCGAGGGCTGAGGGCGCGCGGCTTGCGCGGCTTGGGCGCGAGCTCTTCCGGCTTCGCGTCACGGATCTTCATCGACGGGGGCTCCTTCCAGTCGCGCAACGGAGTGGCGCGGTGGACACGCGGCGATCAATCGACGGTGCGACGGATCGGCATTGGCAGGACACAGTCTACGACGCGTCGTTGTACCTGCGCGCACCGTTTCTTGCATCAACGCGGTCCGGGTCTTGCATCCCGACGGCGCGGCGGGTCACTCCTCGACCGTCACCCGACCATCTGCCGCAGCGCGAACAGCACGTTCGCCGGTCGTTCGGCGAGCCGTCGCATGTACCACGGATACCAGGCCTCGCCGTACGCGATGAGGTCGTTGACCCGGTAGCCCTCGCGAGCCAGCCGGCGCTGCTCGTCGACGCGGATGCCGTAGAGCATCTGGATCTCGAAGCTCGTCTTCGGAAGGCCGAGGGCCGCGGCATGCTCGGCCACCTGCTCGACGAGCCGGACGTCGTGGGTCCCGAGCGCCAGCCGGACGGTCGCGCCGCCGCGGACGGCCTCGAGCATCGAGACGCACAGCGCGAGGTAGTTGGCATCGACGTCGTGGCGCGACTGGTAGGCGATGGCCGCCGGCTCTGCGTAGGCGCCCTTGACGAGCCGGATCTCGGGCTTCAGCGGCAGGAGCCGCTGGACGTCCGCCGCCGTTCGCCGGAGGTATGCCTGGAGGCAGATCGCGGTGTTTGGGTGGATCGCCTTCATCCGCTCGTAGAAGGCGATCGTGTCCTCGGTGTAGGCGCTGCCCTCCATGTCGATCCAGAACGAGTGGCCGTCCTCGGCGGCCTGGGTCGCAAGCGACGACGCGTGCTGGAACGTCCGCTCGACGTCGAGGTCGAAGCCGAGCTGGGTGAGCTTGACGCTGACCTCCCCGTCGAGCCGCCGCTCGCGGATGGCGGCGAGCAGGGTCCGGTAGTGGGCCGCGACCTCGTCCGCCTCCTCGATCCTCGAGAGGTTCTCGCCGAGCCGGGTGTACAGCGTCCCGAGGCCCTCCACCTGGAAGCGGACGCCGGCCGCGAGCGCGCTCTCGGCATCCTCGCCGGGCATGAACCGCCGGACGGCGCGGCGGGCGAACCAGAGCTTCGGGATCCGGGTGCGGAGCCAGCGGTTGCCGGCCATCCACAGGAGGAGGCGTCGCATTGCCCACAGGCTACGGCGTTCACGGGGCGTTCGCCGGGCTCCGCCGGCACGTCGGGCCGCCGGGCGCGCGACGCCGCGGAACCCCCGCGTCCCCGGGGGCGTCAACCCGCCATCGACACCGGCCGGCGTCCTGCTCCGGCCCCACGGAGGCCATGTCCGATGGCTCGACGATGGACCCTGTTCCCGGTGGCCGCGATCGCGGCCCTCCTCCTCTCTGCCGGCCCGGCGCTCGCCTGCGGTGGGCTCATCGGCCCGAACGGGGCCGTGAACCTCCTCCGGACCACGACCTTCGCCGGGTACCACGACGGCATCGAGCACTACGTCACGGCGTTCGAGTACGCCGGTGGCGGCGGGGCGTTCGGTTCGCTGACGCCCCTGCCTGGGATCCCGACGAGCGTCGAGAAGGGCGGCGACTGGACGCTCCAGCGGCTCGTCCTCGAGACGGATCCGCCCCCCATCCAGTTCTTCGACGCCGTCTCCGCGGCGGGCGAGGCGCGGTCCGCCGAGGAGCTGATGAAGGTCCGGATCGACGCCCTCGATCTCACGGTCCTCCGCGGTGGCGCGGCCGAGGTCGGCCGGTGGGCCACCGAGCATGGCTTCCGGCTGCCGCCGGACGCCCCCGAGGTCCTCGAGTTCTATGCCTCGCGCAGCCCGATCTTCCTGGCCGCGGCATTCGATCCCACCGAGGCCGCCGCCCGCGGCCAGAGCCTCGGCGACGGCACCGCGGTCCACATCTCGATCCCGACCGACAATCCGTGGGTGCCCCTCCGGATCCTCGGCCTCGGCAAGACCGACGCCGAGCGGGTCGAGGCCGACGTCTACGTCCTGACCGACACGCGGCCGGCGTTCCTGCCGATCGCCCACGGCCGGAACGGGATCCAGCTCGACCACAGTGCCGCCGCGAGCGAGTCGCTCCTCGCCGACCTCCGTTCCGACCGCGGGATGGATTGGGTCCCGGACGCGGGCTGGCTCTCGAAGGTCGTCGTGGACGCCTCGGCCGGACAGCTCCGCTACGACCTCGCGATCGACGCGTCCGGTGCCGGTGCGCCGTCCCGGGTCCAGGCCGGGCTCGACCTCCCGGCGACAGGCGGCCTCGAAGCCGGGGTGAACGCCGCGCGCCTCGTGACGACCCTCGTCATCGTGGTCGCCGGGATCGCCGGCCTCGGCCTGCTCGTGACCGCCCGATCGGGCGGCGGGCGGATCGGGGCCGCGTGATGAGCGGCCTTCGCTGGATCGCCGTCGCGACGCTCTTCGGCGTCGCGGCGGTCGCGATCGGCGCCGCTCGCCCGGACGACGGCCCGGGGCCGATCCGGACCATCGAGATCGACATCCGGTTCTCGCGGTTCGGACCCGATGCCGTGCGGGTCCCGGTGGGGATCCCCGTCCGGATCATCCTCGCGAACGGCGACCCGATCGACCACGAATGGATCGTCGCCGACGCCGCCGGCCACCAGCGGCATCGGACCGGCACCGAGCCGAGCCACGGCGCGCGGCCCACGGAACGGTCGATCCCGGCCGGGACGACGGTCGAGACCGTCGTGACGTTCGCGGCGCCCGGGACCATGGCGTTCATCTGCCATCTCCCCGGCCACGAGGCCTACGGGATGGTCGGATCGATCGTCGTCGGCGACGGCTGATCGTCGGCTCCGCGGCACGCGCCGCCTGGCAGTAGGCGAATCGTGAACGGCGACGCGCTCCTCAGGGCCCGCCCCAGTCGATCCGATGTCTGGGAGTCACCAATTCGTGCGTCGCGGCCACGCCAGCGGCGCTGCGCCGGGCGTCGAGCAGGAATCGATGTCCACCAGTCAGCGAAGCCTGCGTCGCGGGTGTCGCAGGGCCCAACCGCGCCGCCTTCATGCAGGACCTGGTGCCTGCCCGACATCGGGCACGCCTCGGGGCCTCGGGCGCGCCTCGATTGACGGCACGCGCCAGCCCCTCTAGGATCCGCAGACAACTGAAGAGCCTATCGAGAGTGGTGGAGGGACCGGCCCTGCGAAGCCACGACAACCTACCGGCGGCGACGTCGGCAAGGTGCCAAGTCCGGGCAGGACAACCACCTGCGAGATAGGGATCCACCCCGAGCCCTTCCTCTTGCAGGAAGGGTTCTTCGTTATCCCGGCTCCTCTCGAGCGGCAGCCGCACCGCCGATGGCGCGTCCTGCGAGGCGCGCTCGACCCGAAGGAGCCGAGCCATGACGACCGAGACGAGCACCACCGACTCCCGCCACCGGGCGTGGTCGGCGATGGCCGTGCCGGTCGAGGCCGGCGACGCGCCCAATGCCCCGGCACAGCGGCGCGATGCCGCGGCCGAACGGCGCGATGCCCCACCCGCACCCGGCGCCCCGGCCGATCCGCGCGCCCGTGCCCGCGTCACCGGTCTCCGCTGCCGGAGCTGCCAGCGGCCCGAGGACCTCGGCCCGAGCTTCGTCTGTCCGGCCTGTTTCGGGCCGCTCGAGGTCGTCTACGACCGGGACGCGATCCGGGCCCAGGTCAACCGCGCCGCGATCGAGGCCCGACCCGCGGGGATCTGGCGGTATCTCGAGCTGCTCCCCGTGGAGCACGCACCGGTCCGCGGCCTCGCCGTCGGCTCGACGCCGCTCCTCCGGGCCGACCGGCTGGGCGCCGAGCTCGGCCTCGCGCCGGGCCGGCTCCACCTCAAGGACGACACCCGCAACCCGACGCTCTCGTTCAAGGACCGGGTGGTCGCGGTCGCCGCCGCCCGGGCCGTCGAGTTCGGGTTCGACACCCTCGCCTGCGCCTCCACCGGCAACCTCGCCGGCGCGACGGCCGCGGCGGCGGCCGCGCTCGGACTCCGGGCGGTCGTGTTCGTGCCCGCCGACCTCGAACCCGCCAAGGTCGACCATGCCCTCAGCTACGGGGCGACGGTCGTCCCGGTTCTCGGCACGTATGACGACATCAACCGCCTGAGCCTCGAGATCGCGGACGAGGAGGGTTGGGCGTTCGTGAACGTGAACCTCCGGCCGTTCTACTCGGAGGGGTCGAAGACGCTCGCGTTCGAGGTCGCCGAGCAGCTCGGCTGGCGGCTGCCGGACGTCGTGGTCGCGCCGATCGCGTCGGGCTCGCTCTACACGAAGGTGGCGCGTGGCTTCGAGGACCTCGTCGCGGCCGGGCTTGTCGAGCCGAAGGCCGTGCGGTTCGTCGGCGCGCAGGCAGCCGGTTGCAGCCCGGTGGCCGCCGCCTTCGCCGACGGCAGCGACGAGATCCGGCCGGTTCGAGCCCCCGACACGATCGTCCGGTCGCTCTCGATCGGCTCCCCTGCCGACGGCCGGTACGCCGTGGCGCTCGCGCGCAGGACCGGTGGATCGATCGAGGCGGTGCCGGACGCGGCGACGGCCGCGTCGATCCGCCGGCTCGGCCGGACGGAGGGCGTCTTCGCCGAGACCGCCGGCGGCGTCACGATCGCGGGCCTCGACCAGGCCATCGCGCGGGGCGTCATCGGTCCGGACGACGAGGTCGTCGCGCTCGTCACCGGCAACGGCGTGAAGACGCCGGATGCGAAGTGGTTCGGGCTGGAGGAGGGGCCGCGCAGCCGGCCGGCCTCGCCGATCGAACCGTCCTACGCTGCGTTTGCTCGCGCGGGGATCGCGGCATGACCGCCGTGCCGTTCGAACTCACCCCTCGCCGGAATCGCCGGCTCCGCGTATGCTGCGCCTCGATGACGCGTCCCACGGGTATCCCGGGCCGCTGCTCCTGTCCCCGGCGGGCCTGAGCCCGACGGCCGATCGCGGCCGTCCTCGGTCCGCAGCGCAGCGTCCACGGCGCCCAGCGAGCCGCCCAGCCCGATCGGCGGGCAGCCCGGCGCCAAACCCCGGCATCCCTGAGGTCCTCTCGTGTCATCCGTCATCCGTGTTCGAACCATCGATCCGCGCGGCCAGCGGTTCGGTGCCGGCTTCTCCGCCGTCACCCTCGCCGCCGGCATCGTCCTCGACCTCCCGATCGTCGCGGCCGTCGTCGGCCTGGCGCTCGCCGTGAGCGCCGGCCTCGGGACCCAGTGGTTCCTGTTCGGGCGACCCTGGCCCGCAATCCGGAGCGCCCTGCGGCTGGGGCCGCCGCGCGACCCGGAGCCCGAGCTCGGGCCGCGATTCGCCCAGGCCCTCGGCGCGCTGTTCGTCGCCGTCGGGCTCGTGCTCTTCGCCGTCGGCGCCACGCCGTGGTTCTGGGCCCCGATCGCCGCGGTCGCCGGACTCCAGACCCTGCTGGCAGTCTCGGGCTACTGCCTCGGCTGCAAGCTGTACGGGCTCCACTGGTTCCTGCCCGAGCTCTTCGATCGGGTCGTCCTTCGCGTGCCCGTCCAGGCCCGGGTCTCGCTCCGGAGTCCGGGGACCCGCTGAGGCTGGCACCATGACCGGGTGATCCGCCGCGGACGCCCGGAGCGATGACCGACACGGCCGACGCCGTCGTCGTCGGCGGCGGAGCGATGGGCGCGTCGATCGCGTACCACCTCGCGGCGGCCGGGGCCGGGCGGGTGGTGCTGCTGGAACGTGAGGCGGCGCTCGGGACGGGCTCGACCGGCAGATGCGCGGGCGGCTTCCGGATCCAGTTCTCGAGCGAGATCAACGTCCGGCTCTCGCTCGAGAGCGTGCCGATGATCCGGCGGTTCAGCGAGGAGCACGGCCTGCCGCTCGACGTCCACGTCGACGGCTACCTCTTCCTCGTCCGCGACGAGGCGGCCTGGGCCGGCTATCGGGCTGCGGCGGCGATGCAGCAGGCCCTCGGCGCCCGGGTGGAGGAGCTCGATGCGGCGGCGGTCGCGGCCCTCATCCCGGGCCTGGACGTCGACGGCGTCGTCGGGGCGACGTTCGGGCCGGACGACGGGATCGCCGACCCGTCGGGGCTGACGAACGGCTACGCGACGCTCGCGCGCCGGCACGGAGCGGAGCTCCGCCTGGGGACGGAGGTCACCGCGATCCGGACCTCTGCCGACGGCAGCCGGGTGACGGGGGTCTCGACCCCGGGCGGGGAGATCGATGCCCCGGTCGTCGTCAATGCCGCCGGCGTCTGGGCGACCGCTCTCGCGGCGACGTGCGGCGTCGAGCTCCCGATCCACCCCGAGCCGCGGCACGTCGTCACGACCTCGGGCTTCGAGGGCCGGCCGGAGCGGCGGACGTTGGTGATCGACACGGCGACGATGTTCTACTTCCACCGCGAGGGCGCGGGCGTGCTCATGGGGATGCCCCGGCTCGCCGACGCGGTCGCGACGTTCGAGACGGTCGTGGACGATCGCTGGGTTGCCGAGGAGCTCCTGCCGCAGGCGATGCGCGTCCTGCCGGCCCTCGAGGA
>DASUMJ010000168.1:0-33901 GCA_036277775.1 Candidatus Limnocylindrales bacterium | reverse complement strand
GGCGGCCGACGCGGACGAGTGCTCGGACTCCGGCTCGATGAACCGGAGCGGCGTACCGAACAGGTCGGTCCGGCCGTCGGCGACCGCGGCCTGGTAGACCGCGGCCATCGTCGTCGACGGCGTGATCGGGTAGACGCAGGCGACCTCGGCCAGCCGGCTCTCGACGTGCGCGACGGCCTCGGAGCCGTCGACGATCGCCGGGATCCCGGGGTATGGGACCGGGTCGATGGGCAGGGGGGTCGAAGGGCGCGGCGCGGCGGTGGACGTCATGGTCCTAGGGTGGTTCGACGTCGTCGATCCGGGGAGGCCCCTCCGGCCCCAACGTGAGGGGCCGCATGGCCCGCCGTCGTGGTGCCTCGCGCCGTGCCCGCGCGGCCCGTGCGTAAACCGGTTAACCTCCGCGAATGCCACGCGACCGCTTCGAGAGCCCTGCATCGGCGACCACCGCGCGGGCGGGGTCGGACTGGTGGCGGCGGGCCGTCGTCTACCAGGTCTACATCCGGAGCTTCGCCGACGGCGACGGCGACGGGATCGGTGACATCGCCGGGATCCGGGCCCGCCTCCCGTACGTCCGCGACCTGGGCGTCGACGGGATCTGGATCACCCCGTGGTACCCGTCGCCGATGGCCGACGGCGGCTACGACGTTGCTGACTACCGGGCCGTCGATCCGCGCTTCGGAACGCTGGCGGATGCCGAGGCGCTCGTCCGCGAAGCCCACGAGCTCGGGCTCCGGGTCCTCCTCGACATCGTGCCGAACCACACGTCCGAGGCGCACCCGTGGTTCCAGGCGGCCCGCACCGCCGCGCCGGGGTCCCCGGAGCGGGCCCGGTACATCTTCGCCGCCGGCCGGGGCCGCGACGGCGACGCGCCGCCGAACAACTGGCCGAGCATCTTCGGCGGGCCCGCCTGGGAGCGGGTCGCCGAGGGCGACGGCCGGCCCGGCGAGTGGTTCCTCCACCTCTTCGCGCCCGAGCAGCCCGACCTGAACTGGGCGAACCCCGAGGTCCGTGCCGACTTCGAGCGGACGCTCGCCTTCTGGTTCGATCGCGGCGTGGACGGATTCCGGATCGACGTGGCACACGGCCTCGTGAAGGAGGAGGGATACCCGGACGCGCCGCCCGAGGTCCTCGACGGCAGCCCGCTGCCCGCCGGCGGCCATCCCGGCTGGGATCGGCCGGGGGTCCACGAGGTCCATCGCGAGTGGCGCCGGGTCGCCGACGGCCATGGCGGCGGTCGCGTCCTCGTCGGCGAGGTCGGGGTCGAGGAGCCCGAGCGGCTCGTCGACTACCTCCGGCCGGACGAGCTCCACGGCGCCTTCAACTTCCCGTACATGGGCTCGCCGTGGGACGGCGCCGCGCTCAGAACGGTGATCGACGCCTCGCTTCGCGCCCACGACCGCGTCGGGGCCCTGCCGACGTGGCTCCTCTCGAACCACGATGCGACGCGGCACGTCACGCGGCTCGGGCGACCCTTCAGCGGCTTCCGGGACCGGGCGGTCGACGACCTCCAGGTCGCCGACATCGAGCTCGGCACGCGGCGAGCGCGAGCGGCGATCCTCCTCACCCTCGCGCTCCCCGGGCAGGCCTTCCTCTACCAGGGCGAGGAGCTCGGCCTGTGGGAGGTCGAGGACCTGCCGGAAGCGTCGCTCGAGGACCCGATCTGGGAGCGGACGGGGCACGTGATCCGCGGACGCGACGGCTGCCGGGTACCGATGCCCTGGGAGGGCGAGGCACCGCCGTTCGGGTTCGGGCCCGGGGGCGCAAAACCATGGCTCCCGCAGCCGGCGGCGTGGCGGGACCGGACGGTCGAGGCCCAGGCGGCGGACCCGGCGTCGATGCTGTCGCTCTACCGGGCGGCACTTCGGCTCCGCCGCGAGCATCCCGGCTTCGCCGCCGATGGCTTCCGCTGGCTGCCGAGTCCCCGCGGGGTCCTCTTGTTCGAGCGGGGCGACGGCCTTCGATGCGTCGCGAACCTGTCGTCGACCGCGTGGCGGGTCCCGGGCGAGGCCAGGCCGATCCTCGCGAGCGCAACGATCGACGGCGGCGCGCTCCCGGTCGACGCCGCGGCATGGCTCGAGGCCCGGGACCGGACCTAGCCGGGTCGAGCGGCGCGCGAGCGAGGGCGTGCGCTCTCGCGGACCGCCGTCACCGTGGGACGGCGAGGAGCTCCTCGATCGACCGCCGGATCGCGTCGCCGAAGGCCGGGATGCCGCCCTTGACCGCGCGCGAGAAGCGTTCGCCGTAGCCGAACCACTTGCCGCCGATCCCGACGAACGTGCCGTTCGGCATCGTGCCGCGGACGGCTTCGGCGATCAGGAGGGCGTCGTCGACCGAGAGGGCGTGCGAGGAGCGTGGTGCGACATGGCCCGGCTGCCGCGCCAGGTCATCGAGCGACAGGACGACGACCTCGCCCGGCTCGACCCCGACCACGGTGTCGACGACGACGCACGCCTCGCCCGGCCCGATCGCGAGGAGGTCCGTCACGTCGAGCTGGGGGCAGCGCTTCACCTCGACCCGGCCCCGGATCGGGTCGGGCAGTACCGGCAGGACGTGCGAGATCGCGACGAGGGCGGCCCCGTCGTCGCCGCGATCCGCGGTCCCGCAGACGATGATCCGCAGGTCCGGTGCTCGAGCGGTCATCCGGCGTCCTCCACGCTCAGATCCAGGAAGTGGGTGGCGCACGAGATGCATGGGTCGTAGGAGCGGATGAGCTGTTCGAGGCGATGCGTCGCCTCGCCCATCGGGAGGTCGAGGACCGCCGGCGCGAAGGTCGCGAGGTCCGCCTCGATCGCGGCCTGGTTCTGCGATGTGGGCGGGACGATCGTGGCCGCCGCGACCTTGCCGTCGTCGCCGACGACGTAGCGGTGGAAGAGGAGCCCGCGCGGCGCCTCGGTCGCCCAGGCAGCGACGCCGGGTCGAGCGGTCCACGGGACCATCGGCGCGTCGGGCTTCACGTACCCGTCGACGATGTCGAGGGCCTCGGCGCTCACGTGGACGAGCTCGACGGCCCGGGCGACGATGCTCCGGTAGGGATTCCGGCGGATCGACTCGAGGGCCCCCGTCCGGGCGAGCGCCGCCTGCGCGAGCGGATGGAGCTGCTCACCTGCGAGGACGACGCGCGCCGACGGCCCGAGCAGGTACGGCAGGCCGTCGCCCGCGCGGGACTGGAGCGCGTTCGACCACGGCACCTGGACCTCGTGGAAGGCCTCGTCCCAGTCCGAGGGCCGAAGGTCGACGCCGTCGGTCGAGACGATCCGGCCGTCGTTGAGCGGGTACTCGGTCGGGTGCCGGAGCGACACGAGCCGCGGCTCGCGCTCGAACGCCGGCGCGGCGAGGCCCGTGACGATGTCGACGGTGGCGATCGAGAGCCGGAGTGCCTCGGCGAGGCTCGGTCGGAGGGCCGCGAGCTCGGCCTTCGCCGGCATCCGGGAGAAGCCGCCGACCCGGACGCTCACCGGGTGGATCGGCCGCCCCCCGAGCGCGGTGAGCAGGTCATTGCCGGCCTTCTTCAGGCGCAGGCCGTCGTCGACGAGCTCGCGGTGATCACGGGCCAGCTCCACGGCGCTCGGGTAGCCGAGGAAGTCGGGCGCGTGGAGGAGGTAGATGTGGAGGGCGTGGCTCTCGATCCACTCGGCGCAGTAGAGCAGCCGGCGCAGCGCCCGGACCTGCGGATGAACCTGGACGGCGAAGAGGTCCTCGAACGCATGGACGGCGCTCATCTGGTAGGCAACGGGACAGATGCCGCAGATGCGGGCGACGATGTCGATGACCTCGTCCGGCGTCCGGCCGACCACGAGCGCCTCGAAGTAGCGCGGCGCCTCGAAGATCTCGAGCCGCGCCTCCTCGACGATCCCGTCGCGGACGCGGAGGTGGAGGCTCCCCTCCCCCTCGACGCGGGTCAGGTTCTCGACCTGGAACCGGAGGTCACCGCCGTGGCCCATGCGACCTCCTCGACTTCGCTGGCGTGGTGGCAGGTCTCGGCGCGCCGTCGCCGGGGCCGGGTACAGCGGATGCCGTCCCCGCCGGGCCCCACGACGGCGGGCCCTCACGGAGCGTCTCCGGCGGCGAGGCGAGCGTCGGGCGGAGCGGCATGAGCGGCCGCCCACCGAGGGCATCCGTCGCCGCCCGGAACGGTGCGGTGGCACCGGTGAATCCGGCGAAGAGCCGGCCGACGTCGACCGGGCCGGCCGGGCGGGCCGGATCCGGGGCCGGAGGCTGCCCGGCCGCATCCTCGCCCAGCGGGTTGGCCGCCTGCCACACGAACGCGGCGGAGAGGCCCGCGGTGTTCGCCTGCTCGCGCGGACCGAAGCAGCCGTAGCAGCCGCGCCCGAATCGCGGGCAGATGGCGCCGCAGCCGGTTCGCGTCACCGGACCGAGGCACGGCAGCCCGCGGGCGACGACGACGCACGGCACCCCGCGCCGCTTGCACTCGAGGCAGACCGCCTGGTCGGGGAGCTGCGGGCGCCGCCCGGTCGTGAGCGAGACGAGGAGCTCGACCAGCTGCTCCGGGGCGATCGGGCAGCCGCGGAGCTCCGCGTCGACGTGGACGACGTCGGCGACGGGCCGTGCCGTGGCGAGCGAGTCGACGAACGCCGGGACCGGGTAGACC
Organism: Candidatus Limnocylindrales bacterium; assembly: GCA_036277775.1. Classification (GTDB taxonomy): domain Bacteria; phylum Chloroflexota; class Limnocylindria; order Limnocylindrales; family CSP1-4; genus UBA5189. Next base: position 29,292 of record DASUMJ010000168.1, on the reverse strand, counting down.
GCCGTCCGGAACGCCTCGTGCTCGGCCGCGGTCCGGAGCGCCTGGATCCCGCCGGCCGTCGCGCACGCACCGATGACGACAAGGAGCTTCGCCTCGGCCCGCAGCCGGGCGATCTCCACGGCCTGCTCCGGCGTCGAGATCGAGCCCTCGACGAGGAGGACGTCGAACGGGCCGGACGAGCGGCGCGACGTCGCCTCGGCGAACTCGACGATCTCGAAGCGCTCGGCGATCTCGAGGAGATGGTCCTCGACGTCGAGGATCGTCAGCTGGCAGCCGTCGCAGGAGGCGAACTTCACGACGCCGACGCGCGGGCGGCGCACGGCCGAGGACCGGCCCGTGACGTGGTTCGCGGCGGCGCCCGACTGGGCGGCGGGCCCGACGGCGGCGACCCCGGCGGCGGCGCCGTCGCGCATCGCGACATCCATCAGAGGCCCTCCCGCCGGAGATCCGCGCCGAGCTCGGCGACGCTGAAGACGGGGCCGTCGCGGCAGACGAACCGCGAGCCGAGCTGGCAGTGGCCGCAGAGCCCGACGCCGCACTCCATGTGCCGCTCGAGGGTCACCCAGATGTGGTCGCGGGGGACCCCGAGGTCGCCGAGGACGTCGGCCGTGGCGGCCATCATTCGCTCGGGCCCGCAGATGAACGCCGTCGCATCGGCGCCCGTGCCCTGGACGGTCTTGAAGAGCTGGGTCACGATCCCGACCCGCCCGAGCCATTCCGGCCCGGCCCGGTCGACGGTCGTGCGGACGAGCACGTCGTCCCGCGCGGCAAGGGCGTCGACCTCGTCGACGAAGAGCCGCTCGCGCGGGGTCCGCGCGCCGAGGTAGATGCGGACGTCCTTGAAGCGGGCCCGGTCCCGAAGGACCGCGTCGATGACCGGGCGCAACGGGGCAAGCCCGATGCCGCCGGCCACGATCACGACGTCCCGGCCGATCGCGTCGTCCACCGGCCAGCCCCGCCCGAGGGGCCCGCGAACGCCGAGCGAGGCGCCCTTGCGGAGCTTCGTCAGGAAGCTCGTCGCGGCGCCGGCGGCGCGGATGGTCAGCTCGATGCCGTCGGGATGGAACCGCGAGATCGAGATCGGCGGGATCGCGAACGCCGGGACGCCGACCATGAGGAACTGGCCCGGCTGCCCGGCGAGGATCCGGGCGTCGTCGGTCGCCAGGCGAAGCGTCGCGGTATCGGCGGTCTCCGGCGTCACGGAGACGACCGTCGCCCGCGAGAACTCGAGGGCCTCGGTGGAGATGGCGGGCTGCGCCACGATGTCGTGCCGCGGGAGCGGCGCGGCCGCCGGAGGCGGGACATCGCCGGCGATCGCGTTGAGCTCGGCCCGGACGTCGATCCCGACCGGGCACCAGGCGATGCAGCGGCCGCAGCCGATGCAGCCCGATGTCCCGAACTGATCCCACCAGGTCGCGAACTTGTGCGTCAGCCACTGCCGGTAGCGGTCGCGCGGCCTCGGCCGGAAGCTGCCGCCGGCGACCTGGGCGAAGCCCTCGGTGAAGCAGGAGTCCCACGCCCGCGTCGCTCCGGACGCACGGCCGTCGAAGCCGGACGTCACCTCGAGACCGGTGCAGAAGCACGTCGGGCAGACGAGGGTGCAGTTCGCGCAGGCGATGCAGCGCTCGGCGATCGCGTCCCAGCGGGGATGGTCGAGGTTCGCCATGAGCACGCTGCGCGAGTTCGCCGGCACCGCGCCGGTCCCCATCACGGCCCGCGTCGTCGCGACCTGGGCGAGCGCCCGCATCGACTGCTCCTCGAGGGCCGGGGCCAGGTCGAGGGCGGCGAGGACGCGCTCCCCGGCGGGCGTCGGCGCGCGAGCGACGAACCCGTCGTCGAGCTCGGCGAGGACGAGGTCGGCACCGGTCGTGACCTCCGGTCCCGTGCCCATCGTCGCGCAGAAGCAGGTGCTCCCCGCGACCGCGCACTCCACCGCGACGATCACGAGGTCGCGGCGCCGGGCGGCGTAGTCGGGATCGACGGCCGGCCCGCCGACGAGGACGCCGTCGTGGACGGCGAGGGCGGCGAGATCGCAGGCGCGAGCGCCGACGATCGCGAGCGGCTCGGGCGGCGGTGCCTCGACCCGGACCCGGACGGTGCCGTCGGCGTCGGTCTCCATCGCCAGGGCGTCGACGCGGCTCGGGAACGTGAATCGCTTGATGCCCTCGCCGGACACGGCGTACTGGAACGTCCGCGCCGATCCGGGACCCTCGGGCAGTCGTTCCAGCCGCGCCCGCCCCGGCGAGGTCCGGAGGGTCCACCCCGCGGGCAGCGCCGTCCCGTCGGTGAGGTCCGCGAAGACGATCGCGCCGTCGGCGACGGTCGGGCCGACGACGCGCCGCCCGCCGCCGGCAAGCACGGCGACGAGATCGTCGAAGCGCTCGCGTGGCAGGAATCGGGAGCCGGCGACCGCGGCGGCGTGCGGTTGGGTCGCCACTACCATGCGTCGACCCCGGCACCGCGGAAGAGGTCGAGCAGCTGGTCGCGCGTGGCGGCGACCCGGGCCGCGACGGACTCCATGACCGGCGGGAGGAACCGGGCCGCGACCTCGGTGTCGCTCGCGAGGAGCTCTCGGAGGTCCACGGCATCGAGCGTGGCGAGCTCGGTCGGCTCGAGCGCCGTGGCGCTCGTCGTCGCCCGGTATGGGGCCACGATCGCCGACCACCCGACGATGTCCCCTGCCTCGAGCGTCAGGATCGTGACCGGCCCCCGCTCGGGCACGCGGAGGCGGAGCGCGACGCGGCCGCGGACGATGATGGCGAGCGAGCTCGTGACGTCGCCCTCGTGCATGAAGGTCGTGCCGGGCTCGATCTCGCGGCGCACGATCCGCGCGGCGAGTCGCGCTCGCGGGCCGGGCGGCAGCGCGTCGATGATCGGGACCGGCCCCGAAGGCGGGCCGTCACCCGCGGCGGAAGGCGGGCCGTCACCCGCGGGGGCCGCGGCGGAACTCGCTCGATGAGCGCTCGGCATCGTGGAGACCTCCGGCGATGACGGTACGGGCGCGGGACCGCGGCCCAGCAGCGCCATCCGTCCCGATCCGGGCCCGGCCGGCGGCCCCCGTGAATCGGGACCGCGGCGGCGGAGTCACGGCGAATCCGGGACCTTCGGCCCTACCCCTCAGTCCCGCGACGGGCCGAAGATGCGAGCGCGGTGGATACCGGAGGGGACGCCCGGTATCCACCCTTTTGATTCCCCGCCGAATGCGAAGTCCGGCGGAGTGGCCGCGCCAGACGCCATCCGGACGGGGGCGCATCGATTCCGTACCCGGGCCGGAGCCGCCTTCGCGGGCGCATGCAGCCGGCCGCGATGCCGCATCGAGGACGACCCGACGCTCGAGCTCCCCCTGACCCTGCCTCCGGCCTGAGCTCAGTCGAGCCTCAGGCGGCGCGCCTCCGACCGGAGCTCATCACGGAAGTTCGGGTCGGCGATGCCGATGAGGGCCTCCGCCCGTTCGTGGAGCGAGCGGCCCCAGAGCTCGGCGACGCCCCACTCGGTCACGATCGTCCGGGCGTGGGCCCGGGTGGTGACGACGCCCGCGCCTTCCTTGATCGAGGCCACGATCCGCGACATCGTCCCGCCGGCGGCGCTCGCCGGGAGGGCGATGATCGCGCGGCCCTCGGGCGCGAGCGAGGCGCCGCGGACGAAGTCCATCTGGCCGCCGACGCCCGAGTACATCCGATGGCCGATGCTGTCGGCCACGACCTGGCCGGTGAGGTCGACCTCGATCGCCGAGTTGATCGCGGTCATCCGGCTGAAGGAGCGGATGACGTGGGTGTCGTTCGTGAAGTCGACCTGGCGCATCTCGACCATCGGGTTGTCGTGGACGAAGTCGTAGAGGCGCTGCGTGCCCATCATGAACGCGGCCACGATCTTGCCGCGGTTCCGCTCCTTGCGGCTCCCGTTCACGACCCCCTTCTCGACGAGGTCGACGACGACGTCCGTGAACATCTCCGTGTGGACGCCCAGGTCGCGCTTGTCGGCCAGGGCCGCGCCGACGGCCGACGGGATGGCCCCGATGCCCATCTGGATCGTCGCCCCGTCGGGCACGAGGTCGGCCACGAACTGGCCGATCCGCATCTCGACCTCGCCGAGGTCGCCGACACGGTGCTCGTACGGGGGCACGTCGCACTCGACCGCGAGGTCGACCTGGTCGACGTGGATGAAGCTTTCGCCGAGGGTCCGCGGGATCGCGCGGTTGAACTGGACGATGACCGTCTTCGCGGCCCGGATCGCCGAGTGCATCGCCTCGACGCTCGTGCCGAGCGAGCAGAACCCGTGGGCGTCCGGCGGCGTCGCGTTGACGAAGACGGCGTCGAGTGGGAGGAGCCCGCTGTCGAAGAGCCGCGGGACGTCGGAGAGGAATGCGGGGATGTACTCGGCCCGGCCCTCGTTGATCGCCGCCCGGGCGTTCGGCCCGATGAACAGCGCTCGATGCCGGAAGTGCGGGGCCATCTCCGGAGCGAGATGGGGTCCCGGTCCCTCGCAGTGGAGGTGGACGACGCGGACGTCGCTCAGTTCCGGCGCCCGCGCCACGAGGGCGTCGAGGAGCACGGACGGCGTTGCCGCGGCGCATTGGAGATAGATCTGGTCGCCCGACGAGATGCCGGCGACCGCCTCATCGGCAGTGACGATTCGCATGTCCCGAGGATAGGCGGCGAGCGGTCGCGCCTCGCGGTCCGGACGTCCCGTCATCGAGGGCCGAATGGCGACGGCACGGCCGGCGAAGGCGGAGGCCCCGGTCAGCCGCCCCCGCGGTCGAGGCGATGCTTCGCGACGAAGGCCGCGGCCTGGGCCCGCCGCTCGAGGTTCAGCTTCGAGAGGATCGAGCTGACGTAGTTCTTCACCGTCTTGTCGGACAGGAAGACCTCCGACGCGATCTCCTTGTTCGTCTTGCCCTCGGCGACGAGGAGGAGGATCTTCTGCTCCTGCGCCGTGAGCTGGGCCAGCTCGTCGGTGTAGGTGCCCGTCGCGATCCGGCGGACCCGCTCGAGGACCTTCTCGGTCACGGCCGGGTCGAGCAGCGATTCGCCGCGACCCACGGACTCCAGGGCCGAGACGAGGTCGCGGGCCCGGATCTGCTTCAGGAGGTAGCCCGAGGCGCCCGCGACGATCGCGGAGAGGACCGCCTCCTCGTCCGGGAACGACGTGAGCATGACGACCTTCGTCGTGGGGAGCTCGGCCCGGATCTCGCGGCAGGCCTCGATCCCGGAGCCGTCCGGCAGGCGGACGTCCATGATCACGATGTCGGGCTGGAAGCGGAGCGCCTGCTCCACGGCCTCGGCGACCGTTCCGGCCTCCGCCACGACCTGGAAACCCTCCCGCCGGTCGAGCAGGGCGACGAGCCCCTGCCGGACGACCTCGTGGTCGTCGACGACGAGGAGCCGCAGCGGTCGGTTCGGGATCGGGTCAGTCACGTGGTCGCGGCCTCCGGCTTCGACATGGGCAGCCGCACGATGATACGTGTCCCACTGCCGATCCGGCTCGTGATCTCGAGCGAGCCCCCGACCGAGGCCGCGCGATCGTGGAGGTTCGCCAGGCCGAAATGGCCGGGCCCGCGGGGCGCCGACGGATCGAAGCCCACCCCGTTGTCCTCGACGGTGAGGACCGCCTCGTCGCCGAGGGCCCGGAGCGACAGCCGGGCGCGGGGTGCGCCGCTGTGCCGGATCGCGTTGCTGAGGGCCTCCCGGGCGATCTGGAGGAGCTGCGTCGCGGCCTCGTGGGAGAGCCCCTCGTCGACCTCCACGACATCGGCCAGGTCGAGGTCGAGGGCCATCCGCGCCCCCGAGCTGAGGAGGAGCTCGTCCGCGAGGCCCGCGAGCCGCGAACCGATGGCGACCTGGGTGGAGTCCGCTCCCAGGCCGACGATGAACGTCCGGATCTCGCCGATCGTGGTGTTCAGGCGGTCGATCGCGTGGTCGACGCGCTGGCTTGCATCGGCCGGGTCGTCGGCCATCAGCTCCGGGACGTCCTCGAGCGACAGCGCCACGGCGTAGATGCCCTGGATGATGCCGTCGTGGAGGTCGCGCCCGATCCGGACCCGTTCGTCGAGGACCGCGAGGCGCTGGATCCGGGCGTGGAGCCGGGCATTCTGGATCGCGATCCCGGCATGGAGCGCGAACATCTCGACGAGCCGCTGGTCCTGCTCGCTGAACTCGCGGGCGTCCTGCTTGTCGGTCAGGTAGAAGTTGCCGATCGACGTCGCTCCGGTCCGCACGGGGACCCCGAGGAACGAGGTCATCGGCGGGTGCGCCGGCGGATAGCCGTAGGCGTCGGGGTGCTTCGAGACGTCGGCGATCCGGAAGGCCCGGCCCTCGCGGATGATCAGCCCGAGGAGCCCGTGCCCGCGCGGCGGCGCGCCGATCGCCGCCCGCTCCTCGACCGACATCCCGCTCGTGATGAACCGCTCGATCCGGCCGCTGGCGTCGATGATCCCGAGCGCGGCATACTGCGCCTGGACGAGGTCTCGGACCCGGTCGACGATCAGCTGGAGGACCCGGTCGAGGTCGAGCTCGCCCGCGATCGCCCGGGTCGCGCTGTCGAGGGCATCGATCGCGGCGACGACCGGGAAATCGGCATCGACGGTCTCCGAGAGGGGCCGCGACAGGGTCGAGTCGGTCACGGTCGAGAGCGTAGCAGCCGGCGACGGGCAGGCACCCGCCCGTGACGGCGCGGGCGCCGCCCGGAGCCGGCGGCGTGCCGCGGATGGCCCTTCCCGCGCCGACCACCGGCCCGGAGGAACGGGCCAGACGTCACTTCCGGGCACCGGGTCCGATGCCGAGCATGCGCCCATGCGTACCCGAGCGTCCACGCCAGCCGCCCCGTCCCCCGGCCGGCCCGGGTCGAACCTCCACGCCGGAGCCTCCGTCGAGCACGCCCGGGGATCCGCGCGATGACCGCTCTCCAGCTCCCGCCGACCGGCCTGCACCAGCAGCCCACGGGCGGCATCCGGCGGATCCTCCTCGCGACCGACCTGTCGCCGGCCTCGGAGGGAGCCGCGGTCCAGGCCCTCGACCTGGCCCACGACCTCCGGGCGGAGCTGCTCATCGTCAGCGTCATCGACCCGGGATCGCTGCGGCTCCCCGGCGGGCGCTTCGGCGCCCGCGTCGACCAGGTCCGCACGAGCCGCGAGTCGGCCGCGCAGGAGCTGGTCTCGCGCGGCCGGGCCGCCGGCGTCCACGTCAACTTCCTCATCTGGGACGGCGATCCGGGCGAGTCGATCGTCGATGCCGCTCGGAGCGAGCAGGTCGATCTCGTGGTCGTCGGCAGCCATGGTCGCGGCGGGGTCGGCCGATTCTTCATCGGGAGCGTCTCGGACCACGTGGTCCGTCACGCCCACTGCCCGGTCCTCGTCGTCCGGGCCCGCGCCTCGGCCGAGCCCGCGGACTGACGCGCCAGGCGCAACGGCCGCGGCGTCTCCCCCCGCCGGCCCATCGCGGTCTACTTCGTGTACGCGCCCCCCGGATCGAGCTCCTCGCGGATGAGCCGCAGCTCCTCGGCCGTGGGCGGCGGCGTCGATGCGACCGATGGCGCGAAGCGCGGCTCCCAGCCGATCGTCGCCCGGACCTCGTCGAGCGTCGCCCCGGGATGGAGCGAATCGAGCCGCATCTCGCCGTCCTCGTCGAAGTGCCAGATCCCGAGGTCGGTCACGACGACCGATGGCCCGCGACCGAGCCAGCCGCCCTGGCGCCGGATCCGCTCGGCCTGCTCCGCCCCGCCGAGGTTGCCGGGCGACGTCCGGAAGTCGATCCTCTCGACGAACGAGCGGGCGCTCTGGCGCATGATCACGAACACGTTCCGGGCGTTGATCGCGATCTCGCACGCCCCGCCGCTCCCCGGCAACCGGGTCTTCGGGTGCCCGTAGTCCCCGATGACGGTCGTGTTGATGTTCCCGAACCGGTCGATCTGGGCGGCCCCCAGGAACCCGACGTCGATGCGCCCGCCCTGGAGGTAGAAGCTGAAGAGCTCGTACATCGAGACGACCGCGGTCGCGCCGGTCACGATCGTCGGGTCGCCGATGCTGAGCGGCAGGCGCGCCGGCCGGGCCCCGAAGACCCCGGCTTCGTAGACGAGCTCGAGGTCCGGCGCGACCGTCCGCTTCGCGAGGTTGACGGCGATGTTCGGCAGGCCCACGCCGACGAAGCAGACGTGCTGGCCCGCGAGCTCGCGGGCCGCGGCCACGATCATCATCTCGGACTTCGAGAAGGGGGCCTCGGTCACCGGTACTCCCCGTAGTCGACGACGCCGGACGGCGCCGGGGCAGTCGGCCGGAGGCCGGCGATGCGCTCGGGCCCGAGCTTCTCGACGTAGGCGGCCCGGCTGTCGAGGTCGTAGACCCATTCCCGGAGCCACGCCTGGAGGCCGTCCTCGTCCCGGGTGACCGCGTCCCAGTCGAGGTAGAACTGGTTGTCGCGGTCGTACGCGCCCTGGACATAGCTGGGATGAGCGCCGAACGGCTCGACGACGACGGCGTCGACGATGAGCCCCGGCACGATCGTCCGGTTCGGATCGGCCCGGACGACCGCCTCGTCGACGAGCTCCTCGACGACGACGATGACGCGGTCGGCCGCGAACGCCGCCTCCTTCTGGCAGCCGAGGAGCCCCCAGACCTGGGCGTTGCCCGCGGCATCGGCACGCTGGGCGTGGATGATCGTGACGTCGGGCTTCAGGGGCGGGACGGCGTAGACGGTGCCGTCACCGTACGGCGACTCGATCTCCCGGATCCGCGGGTTCGCGATCGGCAGGTCGCTCTCGAAGTAGCTCCGGATCGGGTAGAAGGGCAGGTTCGCCGCCCCGGCGGTGTACCGCCCGACCATCCCGAAGTGGCTGTACTCCTCGACCTCGAGCGGCGCGGGCTCGCCGGTCTCGATCCGTCGCCGGATCGCCCCGAGGCCGCCGACACCGGGGTTCCCGAGCCAGCTGAAGACGAGCTTCCGGGCGACCCCGCCGGCGATCATCTGGTCGTAGATCAGGTCGGGGGTGAGGCGGGCAAGGGTCAGGTCGCGCCGTCCCTGCCGGACGATCTCGTGGCCGGCGGCGAACGAGATGAGGTGGGTGAACCCCTCGATGGCGACGGTGTCGCCGTCCCGGACGAGCTCGGCGACGGCGTCGCGCATGGACGCGACCTTCGAGGTGGTCATTGGCGCAAGTATCCGGCACCGACGGGCGACGGTGCTCGGAGTTGCGAGACCGGGACCACGGGCGGGAACGGGGTGGCTAGGATGCGCGGCGGAGACGCCGGTGTGGTGGCCGGCGGAGGGAGGGTGAAGACATCATGTCGTCGACGGCCATGGGCGGAGCGTCCGGGTCCTGGGTGGGCCCGGTGCGGGCGCTGTTCTTCGTGGCGATGGCGGTGTTCCTGCTGACGATCGGGATCGGCCTCCTGAACGGGCTCGATCTCGTCACCTTCAGTCCGGATCAGCTGCTCACGCACGTCCATTCGGGGACCATCGGGTGGATCACCCTGTCGCTCGTGGCGGCCAGCGCGTGGTTCAACCGCGGGATCGACGCCCGACTGGCGTGGGCGATGGCGGTCATCGTTCCGGCCTACGTCCTGGCGTTCCTCCTCGGGATCGCCTCGCTCCGCGCCGTCCTCGGCGTGGCACTCCTGGTCGCGATCCTGTGGCTCCTCGTCTGGGCGTGGGGCATCTACGGGGCCAAGCGGTCCCTGCCCGCTCTCGCGATCGCCCTCGGCTTCACGACGTTCACGTACGGGGCCGTGATCGGCGTCCTCCGGCAGGTCCAGCTGGCCGGGGGCCCGAACCCCTTCTCATCGACCGCCGACCCGATCGGTGCCCACGCCTCGGCGATGGTCTTCTCGTACCTGATCCTCGTGGCGATGGGCCTCCTGGAGTGGCGCCTCCGCGGCACGAGCGGCGTGCCGGTCGCGGGCCTCGTCCAGCTCGGGGCACTGTTCGCCGGCGGCCTCGTCCTGTCGGGCGCGCTCCTCTTCCTCAGCGGCGATGCGGTCCAGGCGGCGGGTGGGGTGGACCTCCTCGTCAACATCGTCGCGGTCGCGATCTTCGTCGGCCGCGTCCTGCCGGCCGCGCTCCGGAGCGACTGGACCGCCGGCGCGGGCCGCCACCTCGCGGCCTCGGCGATCTTCGTCGTCGTCGCGATGGCGATCTTCCTCTACGTCGTCTACAAGTTCATCACCGACCCCGCGGTGGCGGCCGATCCGACCACGATCGGCGGCGTCCTGGTCGCGAGCGATCACTCGGCGTTCATCGGCGTGATCACGAACCTCGTGTTCGGGGTGCTCCTGCTCCTCACGGCCGACCGCGCGGATCGCTGGCCGTGGGCGACCCAGGTGGCGTTCTGGGGCACGAACGGTGGGCTCGCGGTCTTCATCGTCGGGCTCGTCGCGGAGAGCTCGCCGCTCAAGATGCTGGGCGCGCCGGTGATGGGCGTCAGCCTCCTCGTGGGGCTCGCGGTCCTGGCGATGCGGCTCCGGGACTCCGGCCTCCGCGACGACGTCGCCTGATCGCTCGGCGGCCGCGGCTGCCGGAACCGGGTCGGCGCCGTCGAGCAGCCGGGACCGGCCCGTTCGGGCGGTCGGTCAGCCGCCGACCTCGCCGGCATGGAGGGCGCCGGCTGCCTCGGCCTCGCGGGCCAGGGCGACGGGTCGCGCCGCCACCTCGGTCACGGCCTCGCCGAAGATCCGGAGCGCCGTCGCCATCTCGTCCTCGGTGACGGTCAGGGCCGGCGACATCCGGACGCTCGACTTGCCGCATTCCAGGACGAGCAGGCCACGCTGGAAGCAGGCCCACTGGACCTCTTCCGCGTGGAGGGCGCTGTCGAACTCGACGCCGATCATCAGGCCGCGACCACGGACGTCGCGGACGAGGCGCGGGAATCGGCCGACGAGCGGCCGGAGGCCGGCCATCGCCTGGTCGCCGCGGGCCCGGGCGTTGTCGACGAGGCCGCCCTCGATGAGGTCGATGGTCGCGAGCGCGGCAGCGCAGGCGACGGGATTGCCGCCGTACGTTGAGCCATGGGCCCCGGCGCTCCACTTCTCGAGGAGGTCGGCCCGGGCCACCATCCCGGCGATCGGCATCCCGGAGGCGATGCCCTTCGCGGTCAGCAGGATGTCCGGCTTCACGTCCCAGAGATCGACGGCCCACATCGTTCCCGTGCGGCCGACACCCGACTGGATCTCGTCCGCGATCAGCAGGATCCCGTGCCGATCGCAGATCTCGCGGAGGCCGGGCATGAAGCCGTCCTCCGGGACGATGTAGCCGCCCTCGCCCTGGATCGGCTCCACGATGATCGCCGCGACCTCGCTCGCCGGCACGAGCTTGTCGAAGAGGACCTCGTCGAACCACTTGAGGCCCTCGACCGTCCCGTACGGCGCGTGGTAGATGCCGGGCAGGAGCGGCCCGAAGTGGGCGTGGTACTTGGCCTTCGAGCCGGTCAGGCTCACCGCCCCGTAGGTCCGGCCGTGGAAGGCGCCGAGGAAGGCGACCACGTACGGCCGTCCGGTGGCGTAGCGGGCAAGCTTGATCGAGGCCTCCACGACCTCGGCCCCGGAGTTGCCGAGGTACGTCCTGGCCCGGCCGCCCTTGATCGGGCTGAGGTTCGCGAGGCGCTCGCAGAGCTCGGCGTAGATCGGCAGGTAGAAGTCGCTCGCCGAGAAGTGGATGAGGTCGGCGGCCTGCTCCTTGATCGCCGCCACGACCTGGGGATGGCTGTGACCGGTCGAGGTCACCGCGATTCCGGCGGCGAAATCGAGGAAGAGGTTGCCATCGATGTCCTCGACCGTGAGGCCCTCGCCCCGGATCGGCACGATCGGGTAGGCCCGCGGGAGGCTCGGCGACGTCCACGTCTCGTCATAGGCGACGTGGGCGCGGGCCTTCGGGCCCGGGATCTCGGTCACGATGTGGGGAACCGGCCGCGCCTTTGCGAGCCGAGACGGGGCCTGGGCCACGGAGCACCTCGAACGCTGGTGGGACGCCGGCGTCGAGAGCGCAGGCGCGCCGACGCATAGGGTTTATGCAGACTGGATATCGAGTCTAGCAGAGGCCCGGGCCCGCCTGGCGACCCCTGTTGGCAGGCCCCTGCAAGCCGGGCGGCCGGACGCTCGATGCCGCCGAGCCGCGCTCGGGGCGATCCTCGATGCGATGAAACAGTCCTCCGGTGACCGGCGGCAGGTGGTCCGGGACGCCCGTGGCGATCGGGCAGCCCCCCTCGACCACCTGCCGCCGGGTGGCGACGCGCAACCCCCGACCGACCTCCCGCCGGATGCCGCCGGCGATCCCGGTCGCGTCGGCGAGGGCCAGCGGACGCATGGCGAGGCCGGCGACGCAGTCCGGCCGCACAACGAAGGCGCCGAGCAGGGACCCCGATGACCGACGAGCGCGAGCCCCCGACCAGCGCCGAATCACCCGACGCGGTCGACGCCCCGGACGCCCCGGCGGACGTGCCCACGTCGGCGGGTACGGAGGAGCTCGCCCGTCCGTCCGGCCACGAGCTGGCGGGCCGAGGCGACGGCCCGGAGGTGCGCGAGACGAGCGAGCCCGAGCTGGAGATCCCGGGCCCGGACCGCGGCTCCGACGCGGTCGACGATCACGTCGCCGGCCGGGCGCCCAGCCTGGGGCATCAGCCCACCGGGGCCCTCGATCGCGGTGTCGACGGCGAGCACCTCCGCTCGCCGAGCCAGGGAGTGCGACCGACGAGGCGCTGAGCCCCGCGCCGATCAACGACAGGCGGCGCGCGCCTCAGTCGGCCGCCGACCTCGACGCGCGGCGTCGACTCAGGAACGCGGCCAGCGCCAGGCCGATGCCGGTCCCACCTGCGCCGGCCGCCACCGCGACCGCCGCGGTCGTCGAGCCGTCGCGCCCGTCGGCGGTGTCGACAGCCGCCGCCGATTCGGCGACCGGGGCCGCTGCGTCCGCGATGCCAGCGACGGTCCCGACGACGATGGCCCCGGTCATGCCGGGATGGATCATGCAACTGTAGGCGTACGTGCCGGCGGCCTCGAACGTCCAGCCGATCGAGTCGCCGGGCGACAGGAGCTTGTCGTGCGCGCCCCAGGTCAGGTTCGAGCCCACGACCTCGTGATCCTGGCTCGAGCCGTTGAACCAGGTCACGGTCGTCCCGACCGCAACGCTGTTGACCGTCGGGGTGAAGACGCAGTCGCCGAGGATCACCCGGCTTGATTCGCCCGTCGTGGGGGCGGGCCGGTTGTCGAACTGGTGGAAGCACGGGTCGCCGGCCAGCGCCACGGCCGGGACGAGGGCCAGCGCGGCGGCGAGCAGGCCAGTCGCGCCGAGGAGCGAGACGAGACGCCGGGACATCGGGGCACCTCCGTGAGCTGAGATGCCCCTCCTACACCGCCCGCCGCAGCCCGGTTCCCCGCCATGAGCGCCGACCGCAGGCGGCAACGGGCCCGCCGTCGTACCGCAGGCGGCAACGCCCCCGGCGTCGTCCAGGCGCGACAGCCGCCGAAGCGGCTACTCCCTAGTCGACGACGGTGTGACTCTGTTCGCGCATGAACTGCGCGACGTAGTACATCGACAGGCCGGCCTTGCCGGTAGAGCCGCTGCCCTTCCAGCCGCCGAACGCCTGGACGCCCGGCCACGCCCCGGTCGTCGCGCCGGCCCGGCGGTTGACGTACAGGACGCCGGCGTGGATCTCGTCGAGGAAGCGCTCGACCTCGGCCGGATCCTCGCTGTAGACGCCGGCGGTCAGGCCGTACGTCGAGTCGTTGGCCAGCGCCAGCGCCTCGTCGAGCGAGTCGACCGGCGCCACGGCGGTGAACGGCGCGAACAGCTCGTCCTGGAAGAGGCGATGGGCGGGCGGCAGGCCGACGACCGTGGGCTCCACGTAGAACCCGCGGGCGAAGTCGCCGTCGGTGAGGTGCTCGCCGCCGGTGAAGACGGTCCCGTCGCGACGGGCCTCGGCGACGGCCTGCTGATGGCGGGCGACGGCCTTCGCGTCGATGATCGGCCCGAGCCAGTTCTGGCGCGGGATCGGGTTGCCGATCGTGATCTTCTCGGTCTTCTCGACGAGGAGCCGGACGAGCTCGTCGTGGACCGGCCGCTCGACGTAGACGCGGGAGTTCGCCGAGCACTTCTGGCCGCCGAACCCGAACGCGGACCGCATGATCCCTTCGGCGGCCTCCTCGAGGTCGGCACTCCGGGCCACGATCGCGGGGTTCTTGCCACCCATCTCGACGATGCACGGACGCGGCCAGGTGGTCGAGAAGGACTTGAAGAGCCGGAAGCCGACCTCGTAGGAGCCGGTGAAGACGATGCCGTCGATGCCGGGGTTCGACTGCAGCTCCTGGCCGACCGTGTCGCCTGGGCCCATGACGAGGTTGACGACGCCGGCCGGCACGCCGGCGTCGACGAATGCCTGGATGAGGTTGACGCCGGAGAGCGGCGAGGCCGACGCCGGCTTGAAGACGGCCGTGTTGCCGGCCATCAGCGCGGCCGAGATCGGCCCGACGGCGAGCGCCATCGGGAAGTTGAACGGGCTGATGACGGCGAAGACGCCGTGGGGCCGGAGGATCGATCGGGTATGGACGGTGGTGTCCCCGAGGTTGTCCATCGGGTGGTCGTAGCCCGCGTTGTCCTCCATCGTCTGGGCGTAGTAGCGGATGAGGTCGGCCGCCTCCTCCACCTCGCCCAGCGCCTCGAGCCGGTTCTTGCCGACCTCGTAGGCCATGTCCGCCCCGTAGTGCATCTGGCGCTCGCTGATGAGCTCGGCCGCGCGCCGGAGGATCGCGAGGCGCTCGCGCCAGGGCGTCCGGCGCCAGGCCGGCTGGGCCGCCCGTGCGGCGGCGATCGCGTCGACCACGTCCTGGCGGTCGCCCTTCGCGAACGTGCCGAGGAGGATGTTCGAATCGATCGGCGAGCGGGCTTCGAACGTCCCCGCCCGGCCGTCGATCCAGCGACCGGCCACGTAGTTCCGGTGATGGCGGCCCAGGGCCGCCGTCGAGGCCTCGACACCCGCCTCGTACAGCGCGTGGAGCTCCTCGTTGTCGTTCCGGAGCGTGGCGTACGTGATCTTGATCCGCGGCTTCGACTCGATCGTCATCGGGCTCTCCAATGGAGCGGGCCGTCGCGCGGGGCGCCATCCGCGGCGGCGCAGGTCGTGGGTCGTTGCGGGCAGTCTACCCCGAGCCGCGGTGCGCCTCGACGAGTGCGTCGACGAGCGCGCGGAGGTCGGTGGCGACGCCGTCGGGCCGGCCGGGACCGCGGAGCCGGCCGGCGGAATCGGCCGCGTCCAGGGCCGTGCGGTCGGTCTTGCCGGTGAGGACCAGGAAGCCGCGGAGTCCCGTTCGGCGGGCCCCGGCCACGTCCGACTCGAGGTCGTCGCCGACCATCGCCACCTCCGCCGCCCGGAGTCGACCGCCACCGGCCGCGCGGACCTCCGCGCGGAGCTCGCCGAGCGCCTCGCGGAAGACGACCGGCGAGGGCTTGCCGGCAACGGTCGCGCGCCGTCCGAGCGCGTGCTCCAGCCCGACGACGAGGGCTCCGGAGTCGAGCGTGATCCCCTTCGGGGTGACCCACCACGGGTTCCGATGCATCGCCACGAACGCCGCACCGGCCCACAGGTGGCCGAAGGCCACGTCCATCGTCCGGAACGACAGGTCCTCTCCGGCGTCGCCGATCACGACCGCGCCGACGCGGGCGCCCGGCACGGCCGCCTCGTCGACCGTGAGGACGTGCTGGCCGGCCCATTCGCGGCGGGCGTCGACGGAGGAGATCACGAGCAGCGGCTCGCCCGGGTGGTGGCGTGCCGTGTGGGCCGCGGCCGCCGACGCGGCGGTGATGATCCGGGCCGGCGAGACGGGCCGTCCGAACTGCCGGGAGACGCCGGCCGCGAGGCTCTCGCGGTGGGCGAGCGAGAAGTTCGTCACGACGCGGTACGGCACGCCGGCGGACTCGAGGGCGTCGAGCGCGTCCACGGCGCCGGGGAGCGGCTTCCCGGCGTAGAGGAGCACGCCGTCGGCATCCAGGACGAGGGCGCGGACGCCCTGCAGGGCGGCGACGAGGTCGGTCGCGAACATCGCCCGATGGTAGTCTCCCGGCGGGTTCGCGGGAACGCGACCGGCGGCGCGCGCGGCGTGCGGCGGACGACCACGGCGGAGGCCACGGGATGGGACTGCTCGACGGCAAGACGGCGCTCATCTTCGGCGTCGCGAACGACCACTCGATCGCCTGGGGAATCGCCCAGGCGCTCCACGGCGCCGGCGCGACCGTCGGCTTCGCGTCGGTCGAGTCGCTCATCGAGCGGCGGGTTCGTCCCCTGGCCGCCTCGATCGGCGCGACCTTCGTCGAGGCGTGCGACGTCCAGTCGGATGACCAGATCCGGGCGGTCATGGCGAAGTGGGCCGACGCGCACGGACAGCTCGACGTCCTCGTCCACGCCGTCGCGTTCGCCCCACGGGAGGCGCTCGAGGGCCAGTTCCTCGACACGGAGCGGTCGGCCTTCGCCACGGCGCTCGACGTCTCGGCCTACAGCCTCGTGGCGATGGCCCGCGCCGGACGCGACCTGTTCCGGCCCGGCTCATCGGTCCTGACCCTGTCGTACCTCGGGGCCGAGCGGGTCGTCGCCAACTACAACGTCATGGGTGTCGCCAAGGCCGCCCTCGAGGCCAGCGTGCGGTACCTGGCTGCCGACCTGGGGCCGGTGGGCGTCCGGGTCAACGCGATCAGCGCCGGTCCGGTCAGGACCCTGTCGGCGTCGGGGGTCCGTGACTTCCGGAAGCTGTACTCGACGTTCGCCGACGTGGCGCCGCTGCGGGCGAACATCACGCCCGAGGACGTCGGGAAGACGGCGCTCTGGCTCTGCTCCGACCTGTCCTCGGCCGTGACCGGCGAGATCGTCTACGTCGATGGCGGATTCAACGTCATGGGCGTTCCGCTCGGCGAGGGCTGAGTCTCGCCGGTGCGACCGTGCACCGACGATCCGAGAAGGCCCCAAGATTGCCGTCTTCCACTCGCGGGAGCCTTGCCGTATGATCCCCCGGCCGACGTGCTCCGTCGGGGGAATGATCCGACCCGGGACGGGTTCTTCGTCCCGGGTCGCTCTGTGTCCGGGGCCGGTTGGCCGCGCGGTTCAGTCCACGTACTTGAACGTCGAGAGGAACTGCTCGAAGAGGGCGTAGTCCTCCCGTTCGCTGCCCGGCAGCGTGTAGAGCGTGATGTCCCAGCCGACGTTGTCGTGCATCGCGAGGAGGTCGTAGGCGATCCCCTCCGAGCCGTCGTCGTACGTGAAGTTGAACGTCGCGAGGTAGCCGGGCTCGCCGGCCAGGGCCATCGGCGTCGGGGCTTCGACCGGGTCGCCCCACGACTCCTGGACGAGCGTCAGCATCTCCGCGAGGAAGCCGTCCGCGTTCAGGCCCGTGGCCTCGGGCCAGATCGTGACGTAGATCCACTCGTCGCTCCCGAGGAGGTAGGCGTCGTAGTCCTCCCGGTTCTCGACCGTGAAGTCCTCCGGATGGGCCATCGTGTAGCCGAGCGGGCTGGTGTAGCGCTGCCAGACGTTCTGGGGTGCGTCGATCGTGATCGGCGAGCCGACGTTCGAGAGCGTCAGGTCCATGACGAACTCGACGCTGATGTCCTGGCCGCCGATCGACTGGACCCAGCTGCCCTCGACCGCGAAGACCGCGGGCGTGCCGTCGGCCTCGGCGTAGAACTCCATCGTCACGACCGGGTCCTTGTACGTCGACGCGTCGATGCCGAGCGCCCCCGGCGGGAGGGGCTCGTCGCCGGCGCTCAGGTGATGGAGCGTCCGGCCGTTCTTCGTGACCTCGCCGAGGTCCTCGATCTCCTCGAGGCCGCGGAGCCAGGCCCCGAGGTTGTCCTCGTCGTCGCCCGTCTCCGGCTCGTCCTCGAGCCAGGGGCCGTCACCCGACCTGGAGTACGACCGGCCGCCGGTCGAGATCGATTCCGTCTCGATCGTCGTGGGCCCGACGGCGATCGTCATGAGCGTCCGGCTGTCGTCGCCCGATCCCGTGATCGTGCCGGTGATCGTCGCGGTCACGCCCATCTCCATCGTGCCGTCGACGTCCATGCGGGCCGAGAAGTCCTCGTCGCTGATGATCGCGAGGAACGCCGCGCCGACGTCGAACGGCGTCGCGGTCGGGGCCGTGGTCGGCGTCGGCGTGGCCGACGGCGCGACGGACGCGGCGCCGCCGCAGGCGGCCACGAGCAGGGCTGCCGCGAGCGCGGCCGGAAGCGCGCGGATTCGGCGAGAGGCGGTGAACGCGGGCATCGTCTCCTCCAATCGGTCCGGCCGCCCGCGACACGGGCGACCTCCCCTCCTCGGGCGGGATGTTCGATGAGGAGACGCGCGACGACAAGGGCCATTTCGCCCGCGCCGGCGTCAGGCGGCGACGACCTGGTCCCGACCGGCCGCCTTCGCCATCGCCAGGCCGACGTCCGCGACCTCGATCATCGCCCCGAGATCGGCCACGCTCGGGTCGAGCGACGCGCAGCCGGCCGAGACCGTCGCCCGGAGGGCGGCGCCGCCGGGCCCGTCGATCTCGGCCCCGCGGAAGGCGAGCCGGATCTCCTCGGCCGCTCGGACAGCATCCCCGCGGGAGGCGCCGTCGAGGACGACGATGAACTCCTCGCCACCGTAGCGAGCCACGAGGTCGGACGCCCGGAAGCGGCCCGCGAGCAGGTCCGCGAAGGCGCGCAGGACGGCGTCGCCGGCCACGTGCCCATGGCGGTTGTTGAAGTCGCCGAAGTGATCGAGATCGAAGAGGATCGCCGCGATCGGGCGGCGCTCGTCGGGGCGCTGGCGGGCCCGGACGGCGGTCATCCGGGCGAGGGCGTCGTCGAGGAGCCGCCGGTTGTGGAGCCGGGTGAGCGGATCCCGAATGGCCTGCTCGGCGGTGTCGGCGTGGAGGTCGGCATTCGCGATCGCGAGCGAGGCCTGCGAGGCGAGGAGCGCCGCGACCTCGCGCTCCTGCTCGGTGAAGCCGGGCGACGGCAGGTGCCGGACGAAGGTGATCGCGCCGATGACATCGTCGTCGTGTCGAAGGATCGGGATCGCCATGATCGCGACCTCCTCGTCGTCGACGACCTGACGGCCCAGCCGCGAGAAGCGCTGCCGCTCGAACCGGCTGTCGAGGACCGCGGCCCGCTCGGCAATGGCCCGTCCCGTTGCCCCCTCGCCAAGCTCGACCTGCATGCCGATGGCGCGGTCCGTGCCATGCGCCCCGGCGACGCGGTAGTCGGCGGTGCCGGGCGCGCGGAGGGTCAGGACGCCGACGTCGGACGTGATGACCGTGGTGAGCGTCCGCGCGATCACGTGATGGAGCTCGGCCGGGTCGAGGGTGGCCGCGAGGTCGCGGAACGCGTCGGCGAGCCGCCCGAGGAGCGCGGCCCGCTCCGCAAGCTTCTGGCGCTCGCGGCCCAGCGCGATCGAGGCCGAGAGTCGATCGGCGATCAGGAGCATCGAGGCGTAGTCGTCCCGGTCGAGGCGCTCGGCCGCGGTGGATTCGATGTTCAGGACCCCGAGCAGGTCGCCGTCCGCGAGGAGCGGGACGCTGATCTCGGAGACGACGTCCGCCTCGGCCTCCGCGTATTCGGGAATACGGGTGACGTCCGGCGCGAAGATGGCGTCGCGGGTCCGGGCCACCCGGCCGATGATCCCGACCTGCAGGTCGAACTCGAGGATCGGGTTCAGGTAGCCGCGGTGGGCACCCAGCCGGAGTCGACCGTCCTCCCAGAGGTAGACCGACGGGTAGCGGTAGCCGAAGGTCCGGACGAGGACGTCCATGATCGTCTCGAGGACGGCCGGGCTCGGGCCGTCCTGAGCGAGGACCCGCCCGACCTGTTCGATCGCCCGCATCCGGCGCGCGCGGCGCCGGTCCGTGGCGACGATCTGGCGGTAGCGGTCGACGGAACGCTCGAGCGACGCGACGACGCGGCGCGTCCCGACGGCGAGGAAGGCGACGACGAGGAGCGGCAGGAGGCTCTGCTCGATCGCCGCGTCGGGACCGACCTGGATCGCGAGCGCCAGCCGCGACGCGCCGGCGGCGGCCAGCGCCACAGCAATCCCCGTCCAGGCGCTCGTCGCGGCTGCGAGGACGATGATCGGGACGTACAGCACGGGGAGGGTCGCCTCGGTCCGCGGCTCCACGAGTGCGAGCGCGCCCACGAAGGCGACCGCGAGGAGGAACCGGACAAGGCCGCGGGCCCCGCGCGCGGCACCGCCGACGAACACGGCCAGGACGACCTGGAGGCTCAGGTAGGCGAGCGTCAGGACGAGGACGGGTGCCGAGCCGGCGAAACCGTGAGCCGCCTCGACGAGCACGACCGGGACGCCGAGCGCGATCGCAAGGGAGGCGTGCACGTCCGCGAGGAGCCACCGTGTGGCGCGCAGCAACGGTCGCGCCGGTCGCCGGACGCGCGGTCGGATCAGCGGGACTGCGGTGATGATCGTGGCCTCGAACTGGGACCGGGGCGCGGGACGGGACGGACCGGTCGTGACGATGCTCGCGGCGCGACGGCATCGCGCACCACCCCGCATCCGTACCGGGGGGTACTACCCGGCTGGCGGCGTCGCTCAGCCGGCCGAGGCGGCGAGCTCCTGAATGATCTCCTCGGGCAGCCAGAACCAGCGGAGCTCCTCGAAGTCGGGGCCGACCTCGAGGGGCGGCGGCGGCTCGGGGCGGTCGCTGCGGCGGCGAGGTTCCGCCACGAGCCGCCGCGCCGTCTCCAGGTAGCCGGGCAGCGCCGAGTCGGGCGCGCGATGCCGATGGGCCGCGTAGCGCATCACCCCGTCCTCGTAGCGGACGTCGCGCAGGCTGAGCGGCGGCTCGGCGGTCCCCGCCAGGTGGTGCCACAGGCCGGTCGCGGCATCGAAGCGGTAGTCGGGCAGGAGCCGCCAGCCGTCGGTGGCGAGGAGGTCGACGGCGTCGAGGATGAACTCGAAGACCGCCTCGCTGATGAAGTAGTTGAAGTTGACCCGGATCCAGCCCGGCTTGATGCCCTCGCAGCCGCGGGCGATCTCGCGCTCGAACTCGTGGGAGGTCTCGATGTCGATGCCGAGGAGCCGGTGGCCGTAGGGCCCGGCGCATGAGCAGCCGCCGCGTGACTGGATCCCGAAGAGGTCGTTCAGGAGCGCCACGACGAGGTTGTGGTGGAGGTATCGCCCGGCGTGGCGGATCACGAACGACACGATCGAGAGCCGCGGGAGCGAGTGCGAGCCGAGGATCTGGATGCTCGGGTTCCGCTGCCACCGCTGGATCGCGCGGTGGATGAACGACTCCTCGCGCTCGCGGATGGCGTCGACGCCGACGGCCTCCTTGAGCTGGAAGACGAGGCCGGCCCGGATGGACTCGACGATCGCCGGGGTGCCGCCCTCCTCGCGCTGCTCGGGATCGCCGAGGTAGACGTGCTCGAACGGGTTCACGTAGGCGACGGTGCCGCCGCCGGGCATCGTCGGGACGCGGTTCCGGAAGAGCTCCCGGCGCGCGGCAAGGACACCGGGCGTGCCGGGGCCGCCGATGAACTTGTGGGGGCTGAGGAAGACCGCGTCCTTGTAGTCGAGCTCGGCGTCCGGGCCCGGCCGGTGCGGCGAGAGCTCGACTTCGACATACGGAGCCGCCGCCCCGAAGTCCCAGAAGGACAGGGCGCCGTGGCGGTGGAGGAGGACCGAGATCGCGCGGGTGTCGCTGATGATCCCGGTGACGTTCGAGGCGGCCGAGAAGCTGCCGATCCGGACCGGCCGATCCGCGTTCGCCACGAGTGCCCGCTCGAGCGCCGCGAGGTCGATCCGGCCGTCGGCGTCCTCCGGGACGGTGACGAGGTCGGCGATCGACTCGCGCCACGGCAGCTCGTTCGAGTGGTGCTCGTACGGGCCGATGAACACGACCGGCCGTTCCGCCGCGGGGATCGCAGCCTCGAGCCCGTACCGGTCGTCGAGGTCGGCCGGGAGGCGGAGGTTCAGCACGTCGACGAGCTTGTTGATCGCGGCCGTGGTCCCCGAGCCGCAGAACACGATGACGTGGTCCTCGCGGGTCCCGCCCATCGCCTCGCGGATGATCGACCGGGCGTCCTCGCGGTAGCGCGACGTCTGGAGCCCGGTCCCGGACGACTCGGTGTGGGTGTTCGCGTAGAGCGGCAGGACGGCCTCGCGGATGTAGTCCTCGATGAACGTCAGCGAGCGGCCGGATGCCGTGTAGTCGGCATAGGTCACGCGCCGCAGGCCGTAGGGGCCCATGACCGCCTCGTCGTCGCCGATGACGGCGCCGCGGATCGTCTCGATGAGCGCGGCCGAGTCCGCCATGTCGGGCATCCTACGACCCGGCCAGCCGGAACAGCTCGCCCTGGCCGTTGGCGAAGACCGGCACGTACCCGGCCGCAACGATCCGATCGCGGGTGTCCGGCGGCAGGTCGCCCGAGCCGGGCTCGAAGAGCAGGTACGGGTATCGCCCGCCCGACAGGAGCCCGGCGAGGTCGTCGACCGGCCTGAGGCGTCCGCCGACGGTGTGGATGGTCTCCTGGGCGTCGGGTGAGACGACCGTCTCGGTGACGCCGGCAAAGACGCCGAGGGGCGTCGCCACCCACTGCTGGAACGACGTCGCCACGTGGAGGACCGGCGTCTCGGCCCGGAGGTCGCCGGCGTCGATCTCGAGCCGGACGGCGGCGAGGATCTCGCGCCGCGGCGGGTCGACGACGTACCGGCTGTCGGGGAAGCCGGACCAGAAGCCGGACTCCACCCACCGCATCGCGATCGAGAACGTCTCGCTCAGGCGGTGCTCGCCGAGGTGGAACACGTCGATCGGGGTCGTCCGGATCGGCAGCGCCGCGGTGCCGACGAAGGCCACGATCGCCACGCCCCGGGCGACGAGCGGGAGGCGATTCGCGCGGAGCACCGCGGCCAGACCGCCGGCGGCAAGGAGCGCCGCGAAGACCGGGACCCAGTACTGGAGCGTCTTGGGGAGCTCGAACCGGAGGGCCTGGCCCAGGAGGCCGCTCCCCTCCTCCGGCACGAGCTGGGTGAGCGCCGCGACCCCGAACCCGGCGCCGAGCGCCGCCCACAGGACCGGCGACCGGGCGGGCCGTGCGCCGAGCGCAATGCCCGCGACGCCCGCCACGAGGCTCAGCTCCATGACCGTGAGGAGCGGCCCCGCCCCGGCGACGGCCGCCCGGATCAGCGGGCCCGCCGCGACCACGGCGAGCACCGCGAGCCCGGCGGCGGCGGCGCGACCGACGAGGACGAGCGCGGCCCGGACCGACGAGAGGGCGTCCAGGACCCAGCCGACGGCGACGCCGCCGGCGATGGCCGCCACGAGCGCCAACGGCGGCAGGCCGACGCCGAGCATGGTCGCTGCCTGGGGAACCGCGACCGCCGCCGCAGCCCCGAGGGCAGGGACCCCGAGGCCGGCGGCCCGATCCGGGACCGCGAGGACGACGATCCCGACCGTGAGCGCGGCGAGGAAGCCGATCACGGGGTGCACGAGCACGGCCCCACCCAGCGCCAGACCGAGCGCCACCCCGTCGGGGAGCCAGGGATCACCCGGCAGCCGCCGAAGGCGGCCGGCGAGGCCCGCAGCCCGGCGCACCCCGCCGCGTCGGACTTCGGCCCGGCGGACGTCGGCGCCGCCGGTCGCGGCGATCCGCTCGGCCAGGACCGCGAGCGGCCAGGCGACGAGCGGCAGGACGACGACGGTGGCACGGGCATCCCCGAGCCGGGCGAACGAGGTGGTCATCGCGAAGACGAGGAGCCCCCAGGCCGCTGCGTCGCGCCCCCCGATCGCCGTCACGAGCCGATGGACCGCGACCGCCACGAGCAGCGTCGAGGGGAGGATGAACCCCGCCAGGGTCTCGCCGGCCGGCAACCCGGTCCCGGTCGTGATCGTGCCGAGCCACGCCGTGTAGCCCAGGAAGACCCGCGACGGGCCGTAGATCGGCGACTGGGTCTCGGTCAGGAGCCCCAGCGACCCGAAGGTCCGGAGGTGCTCGGCCGGGGCGACATGGTTCGGCAGGACGTCGAGGAACGGCACCACCGGCGACGCGAGCTGGAGGAGCACCGGCGCGGACCAGGCGGCCACGATGAGGATCCCGAGCGGCGTGACCCGGTCGATCGCCGGGGCGGCGGCCCGGGCGATCAGGGGCCGGACCCGGGCCAGCCCCGCGACGAGGATCGCCGCGTGGATCGCGATGAGGATCGGCTGGGTGAAGAACCCGGACCCGGCGAGGAGCCCAAGGAGCACCACGTCCTTGAGGACCGCGGCGACCGTGCCCTGGAGGAGCGCCTCGTCGAGCTTCTCGAACGGCCGGCCTCTGACCGCCCGGGCGAGCACGAGGCCGGCACTGACGTCGACGATCGAGGCGGCGAGGACGAGGAGGGCCGCCGGCAGCGTCGCCGGGATCCAGGAGAAGAGCGCGACGAGTCCCGCGGTCGGATCGAACCCCAGGTCGGTCGGCGCGAGGAGGAGCGCGCCCGTGACGATCCCGATGAGCCCGGCGACCGCGGCGAGGTCGACGAAACCGTGGTCGGGCTCGGGGTCGGCGGGTCTGGCCTCCACGGGTCGGAATGGTACGGCTGGGGCAACGGCCACCGGAGGCCGCGGCGGCGTTCGGCCGCGCAGGCTCGCCGACGGCGGCACGCGGCGCAACGGCCTTGACAGAATGTCGATCCGGACCGCCGCGGTTCGTGTTCCCCCAGGACGGGGCCGGACGGCGCCCGCGGCACCAGGAGGAATCGAACGATGACGGACCCGCGAGCGGTCATGGGCACGATGGCCGACACCCTCGAGGCGAAGACCGGGAAGTCGGTTGAAGCGTGGCTCGAGATCGTCCGTGGCCTCGGCCTCGAGAAGCACGGCGAGATCGTTGCGGCCCTGAAGGCACAGCACGGCCTCAGCCACGGCTATGCGAACTCGCTCGCGCTCGTCTTCCGGGGCTACGGCGGAACGCCGGAGGACGAGCTCCTGACCGGCCTCTTCGCGGGGCCGAAGGCGGGTCTCCGGCCGATCTACGACCGGGTCGCCGAGGTCTGCCTCGCCCTCGGACCGGACGTCACGGTGGCGCCGAAGAAGACGATGGTCGGGTTCCGGCGCGGAAAGCAGTTCGTCTGTTTCACGCCGCTCTCGTCGAAGCGGGCGGAGGTCGGGGTCGCGCTCCGCGACGCCGCCCCGGCCGATCCCCGGATCGTCGCCACGCCCGGCGGCATGACGAGCCACGTGGTCCGCGTCGAGAGCCCAGGGGAGATCGACGCCGACGTCGTGACCTGGATCCGGACGGCCTACGAACGATCCTGAGCGGCCATCGGGGCCGGCGCGATCAGGTGGCCGACGGCCCGTCGGCCCGGTAGGCGATGATCTCGACCCGTTCGAGGGTGATCAGGCCGCCGGTCACCATTGCGTCGAGCTCGGGGAGGACGGTCCGGAGCCGCTCCTCCGAATCGACGACCTCGATGAGCACCGGCAGGTCCTCCGAGAGCCGAAGGATCCTCGTCGTGTGGAGAACCTGCTTCGCCCCGTAGCCCTCGATGCCTCGGAGCACCGTCGCGCCCGCGATCCCGCGCTCCCGGAGGAGATGGACGATCGCCTCGTAGAGCGGTCGACCGTGCCAGGTGTCGGACTCGCCGATGTAGATCCTCGCCAGGAGCCCCGTGCCTTCGATCTTCATGCCACGGCCCGCCCGAGCGTGAGCCCGATCACGACCGCCACGAGGCCGAGAACCACGGACCCAAAGGCGTTCGCGAGCGCCAGCCCGGCGGCGCCGTCCTCCCAGAGCCGCCAGCTCTCGAGGACCAGGGTCGAGAACGTCGTGTACGCACCGAGGAACCCGATCATCAGTGGAGCGCGCACGGCGGCGGGCAGCACGTCGCGCTCCACCGCGAAGGCGAACAGGAGGCCGAGGAGGAGCGACCCGGACAGGTTCACGACGAGGGTGCCCCACGGAACCGCCCCGGCCGCGCGTTCTGCGACGTAGCCATCGATGACATACCGCGCGACCGCGCCGGCGGCGCCACCGATGGCGACGAGGATCAGGGGCATGGCCCGATGGTCGGCCTCCTGAAGTCGACTCGTCAAGCAGAACAGACGCCGCGCGGGCTCAGCGGAAGTCGATCGAGGCCACGAGCTGGTCGAAGGCGAAGCGCGGCTCGGCGTCCTCGCCGGTGCCGGCGAAGACGAGGACGACCGCGCCGTCTGGGTGGGCGACGTAGACGAAGCGGTTCTGCGGGAGTGGCCCGCCGAACGACGTCACGACCTCGCCCCCCGTCGTCGTCATGCGGAACCCGTCGGTCGCCTCGTCGAGCTCGACGCTGTACGACCTCGCCGGCACGCCGTCGACGGCCAGCTCCTCGACGATCGCGGTGCCGTCGAGCAGACCGGCCGCGGCGAGCTCCGCGTCGAAGTCATCGAGCGTCGCGGCGACGGGTCTCGCCGCCCCGATCAGGGCTTCCATCCTCGCCGCGTTCGGCGTGACGAGGTTGAATCCGAGCTCGTCGACCACGATCGTCCGCCAGTCGTCGGCCCGGAGGACGAACGAGAACCACGGTTCGAAGCCCTCGGGCGTCTCGTACGTGCCCCGACCGACCGGCCCGATCGCCTCGAGGGGTCCGCCGGGGCCCATCGACGGCGTTGCCGCGGGCGCGTCCGTCGGCCGTTCCGTCGGCGGCGGGCTGGGGCTCGCGCCGTCCCAGCCGCATGCGGCGACGGCCGCGGCGACGAGGCAGGCGACAAGCGTGTGCGTCGAGCGGCGGGCCATGCGGTCTCCTGTGGGCCGGGGGGCGATCACAGGGTGATACCGGGGCCGGCGCGAAAAGGTTGCCACGCCCTGGCCGGCAGCCACGGACTCGGGCCCGGTGGCCCGCCGTGGACGGGCCGGGCGGCACTGCCCGCGGCCGCGCGGCACCGGGAACACTTGGGCATCCGTCCCCGGAGGTAGCCGCCATGACCCGCGTCCTGGTTGTCAACCACGACATCGACCTCGCCGACGAGGAGGTGGACTCGCTGCGGCGGCGGGGGTACGAGGTCACCGAGTGCCGCGGGCCCATCGGGGCCCACTGCCCGATCCTCGCCGGCCGCCAGTGCGACCTCGCCTTCGACGTCGACGTCCTCGTCTACGACGCCTTCGTCACGGGCGAGCCGGAAGGCGCCCAGCGGCTCATCGAGGGGCTCCGCGACCTCCACCCGGACGTGCCGATCGTCCTGACCGCGTCGGGCATGGAGCCCCAGTGGATCGACACACTCGGGGCCCACGGCGTCACGCCGCTCGTCGGCATCCCGACCGGAGCGCGCCTCGCCACGGCGATCGAGGATGCCCTCGCCACGAAGCGGGCCGGCGCCGCGCACTTCGGCTGACCGGCCTCGGCCGGCCGGCGTCGATCCTCAGCGAGGAGCCGGCGGGATCGGGAGGTTGAGGTCGATCCGGAGATCGATGTCGTCGTCGCGCTGCGCGTAGGACAGCGAGCGGAGGAAGAGCGCGGTCGCGGCCAGCCCCACGACCGACAGGGCAGCGAAGACCGGGACGATGTCGGCGGACGCGATCGGTGACGACGGATCCGCGGCATGCCCGAACCACTGGTCGACGGCGATGCTGATCGTCTCGATCGCGAGCATGACGAGCTGGCCGCCGATCAGGACGTAGCCCCACGGCCGGCGCTCCCAGGCGAGGAAGGCCGTGAGCACGACCAGGGGCATGAAGAACCCGAGGTCGAGGATCTGGCCCGGTCCGGTGGTCATGCCGGTCCCCTCGAGGAACGCCGGAGGCTCGCTCGACAGGACCGCCGGGACGGTGGCCCGCAGCCACATCACGACGAAGAACGCCACGGAGACGACGAGGTAGCCGGCGAAGACGCGGACGCGGGTCCGCGGATCGAACCGGGCCGCAATGGCATCCACGGGAAGGCGCGTGAGGAGCGCGACGAGCGACCACGCCGACAGCGACAGCATCCCGACGTACAGGTGGAAGAACGCGTTGAACGGCGTCGCGAACAGGAAGAGCACGGCCTGGTAGGCGAGATAGACGAGGACCCCGAACCAGACGAGCAGTGCCCGGCCCGAGCCGCGCTCGGCCAGGACCATCGCGATCGCGAGGACCGGGACGGCGACGAGCAGGACGACGAGTGCCGTCCCCTGCATCGAGCCGATGCCGACCGCGGGTCCCCGGAGCGCGTCGCGGACGAGGAGCGTCAGCGTCGAGGCCGCGGCCGCGACGATGAGCGACCCGGACGAGAGGACGTACGGAGCGCGGCCGAGCGTTGCGACGAGCCCTGTCGATCGGATGCGGATGAAGGGGCGCTGCCTCGCCCCGGCATGTGTCGCCATCTTCCTTCTCGCGCTGTCGACCCACGGTCCTTCAGGCGGCGGACCTGGGGACGGCGTGGCCGCGCCGGGACGATGGCCTGATTCGACCCCGGGGCGGTGCTCGGCGCATGGCCGGTTCGGCCCGATCCGCGCCTGCAGGATGGCCCGTTTCCGCGGCGCCGCTACGCCGGCTCCGGCACCGGCTTCCGGATGAGACCCTCGAGGCCCTGGGTGTCCGGCCGGACGAGGGCCGTGACGTGCTCGCGGTTGACCTCGGCCACGATGATCTGGCCGATCTCGGTCCGCACGACCGTGAAGATCCCCAGCGCGTGCATTCGCTGCGTCTGCGCCCGGTTGTCCTCGGTCGGCGTGAGGTAGTGGACGGAGGCGGCCCGGTAGCGATGGATGAGGAAGAGCTGCACGAGCGTCATCAGCCGCCGCCTACGGATCGACGGCGCCGTGTTCTGGTCGCGGATCGAGAGGATGCTCCGGCCTCGCCGGTCGACGATGCTGGCGAAGATGACGTTGGCCAGCGACTCGTCCGAGTCGTCGCGGACGCGGAGCTCCAGGAGATCGGAGCCGGCGGTGTGCGGCCGCAGCTCGACGCGGAGCGGGCCCGCCACCTCCCACGCGGTCGCCCAGGTTGCCAGCCATCCCTCGAGGAGCCTCGTCGGCACCTCGGTCTGGACGAGATGCTGGTGCTGGGTCGAGCCCTTGCCCATGGCCTTGGTGGCGGCCGTCCGCCCGGACACGGCCATGAGGGCGGCGTCCAGCCGATCGCCGCCGACGAGGGTCTGCGGCGTCCGGTAGGGCGACTCGAGCAGCCGGAACTTCCGCTGGAGGCGGGCAAGGGCGAGCATGCCGTCCTCGCGGAGCGCCGTCGCGAACTCCTCCGCGGCGAGGCCGTCGATCTGGTGGCCGCCGTAGGTGATGAAGTTGAAGACGAAGCCGAGCCTGCCGAGCTCCTCGGGGAACCGCCGCATCTCGTCGTCGCTCAGCCCGGTGGTGTCCCAGTTGAACGACGGCGACAGGTTGTAGGCCAGCATCTTGTCCGGGAACTCGGC
>DASUMJ010000167.1:0-11844 GCA_036277775.1 Candidatus Limnocylindrales bacterium | reverse complement strand
CGGGGAGACGAAGCGGACGTTCGAGACGGCGATGGCCTGGTACGGCTCGGCCTACGGTCTCCGGAGCGCGAGCCTCCGCTACTTCAATGTCGCGGGAGCGTCCGAGGCGAACGGGGAGGACCACGACCCCGAGACCCACCTGATCCCGAACGTCCTGCGTGCCGTCGAGAAGGCCGCGCCGCTGACGCTCTTCGGAGACGACTACCCGACGCCCGACGGGACGCCGATCCGCGACTACATCCACGTCCTCGACCTCGCCGACGCGCATCTCGCCGCGCTCGAGGCGACCGCGCCGG
Organism: Candidatus Limnocylindrales bacterium; assembly: GCA_036277775.1. Classification (GTDB taxonomy): domain Bacteria; phylum Chloroflexota; class Limnocylindria; order Limnocylindrales; family CSP1-4; genus UBA5189. The sequence goes on along the minus strand of DASUMJ010000167.1, from coordinate 11,548 downwards.
GCGATCCCCGGACGGACCGCGCGCTGGTCCTGAACCTCGGCAGCGGCGGCGGCTTCAGCGTCCGCGAAGTCCTGGCCGCGGCCGAGCAGGTCATCGGGCGGCGTGTCCCGCACACCGTCGGGCCGCGGCGCGAGGGCGACCCGCCCGTCCTCGTCGCCTCGATCGCCCGGGCGGCGAAGGTCCTCGGCTGGCGGCCCCGCCGCTCGACCCTCGAGGAGATGATCGCCTCGGCCTGGGCCTGGCAGACGACCCGTGCCGCCGACCTGGACCGGACCTAGCGAGGTTCCAGCGGCGTCGTGGCGGGAGCGAGCCGGTCCGGCGGCGGCGCGGCCCGGGCGTCGATCTCGCCGGAGCCCGTCCAGCGATCCGACACCGGCCGGATGAGCCACATCCCGATCAGCATCGTCACGAGCAGGCTCAGCACCGCGACCTGGTAGGCACCGTTCCCGAGGGCGTCGAACGTCAGCAGCAGGATCAGCCCGTAGAGCAGCTGGCCGATGACCTGCGATCCCTTGCCGACGAGCCCGTACAGGCCGAAGAACTCCCCGAGCCGAGCCGGCGGCGAGAGCCGGAGCATGAAGACCCGGTCCGCCACCTGGACCCCGCCGAGCCCGCTTCCGAGGATCGCCCCGGCGACGAGGAACATCCCGATGCCGATCGGACCGGCGATCCCGATCGAGATCCCGCCCAGGACGAGCCCGACGGCCCACGACCAGAGGACCGCCATGAGCGTCCGCTTCGGGCCCCAGGCATCGACGAGGCGCCCCCAGCCGAAGCTCGCGGCGACGGCCACGACCGTGAGCCCCAGCAGGATGAGGTTCGCGACGGTCGCGGTCATGCCCATCGCCCGAACGGTCACGACGCTCATCACGACGATCACCGTGTTCACCGCGTCGGAGTAGAAGAAGCGGCCGACGAGGAATCGCCCCAGGCCGGGCACGCCCCGCGCATGCTCGATCGTCTGGAAGATCTGGCCGACCGAGCCCGTGACGTCGGCCCGGGAGATCGATTCGCCGGTCGGCTGCTCCTTCACGATGAGGAAGATCGGGACGGCGAATACCGCGAACAGCAGCGCGGAGAGCCGGAACCGGTCTTCGACCGGGACGTCGAGGAGGAAGATCGCGAGGCCCACCACGATCGTGCCCATGTATCCGACCGCGACCCCGATCCCCGAGAGCGTGCCCCGCGTCTCCGGCTTGCTGACCGTCCGGAGCGTCGCGTCGTAGTAGATGAGCGCGGCCTGGTAGGCGAAGTTCGCGATGATGAACAGGATCAGCCCGCCCGTCGCGCCGGCCGATGCGGTGATCGCGGTCGCGCCGACGCACAGCGAGGTGAAGACGAGGAGGAACGGCAGCCGCCGGCCGCCGCGGTCAGAGAGGGCGCCGAGGATCGGCGAGACGATCGCATTGAGCCCGACGCTGATGACGATCGCGAGGCTCAGGAGGAAGTTGCCGTCCCGCTCCCCGAACTGCGCGTCCTCGGTCAGCCACAGCCCGATGGCACCGGACACGACCGCGAAGCTGAAGATCGTGTTCGCGAAGTCGTAGAGCGACCACGCGACCGGGACGCGCGCCTTGCCGGTCGGGGTGAGGGACGCGAGTGCCTGCATCGGTTCGTGCTCCCTGATCGTTGGGCCGATCGGGCCGGGCGGGGCGGGCTCCCGTCGGCGGGATCATAGGGGTCGCGACCGGACCCGAGAACCACCATCTCGCGGCCGGGGATGGCGCGGTACGATGCCGGTCGATGCCGACATCCGCAGCCGTCCGCAGCCCGGCCGACCTCCGGCTCATGCCGTTCGGCCAGACCGACCCGAAGAAGGTCCGCGACGGGCTCTGGGAGCCGCTGTGGCGCGGCCGTCGGGTCCTCATCGACATTCTCGACGGTCGGGTGACGATCCGCGACGAGCACAACGAGCCGGCCGACGGGTTCGAGTCGCTCCGGGAGGCGCTCGTCGCCGCCTGCCTGGCGGACGAGGTCGTCCTGGACGGCTACCTCATGCCCGGGCCGCTGAGCGACGGGGGCGGCGCCGATTCCCTGCCCGGCATGGACGCGATGCTCTCGGCGTCGGAGATGAGCCGCCAGCTCATCCTGGGCGGCGGTGGGAGCCGCCGTGACCGGCGCGAGGAGTTCAGCGAGGGTCGTGGTCCGAGGGTCCAGCTGCCGCCCTCGTCGCCGATCGCGTTCGTGGCCGTCGACCTGCTCTGGATGGACGGCGAGCCGATCATCGACGTTCCGCTCCTCGAACGGAAGCGGCAGCTCGACGCGGTCCTCGTCGACGGCCCGGACGTGCGTCGGACGGTCGCGGTCCGGCCTCCGGTCGAGGCCTGGTTCGCCCAGTGGCGGGCGCTCGGGTTCCGGGAGATCGCCGTCAAGTCGGCGAACAGTCGCTACACCCCCGGCAAGCCGAACGGGGAGTGGGCGACGACGTTCATCCCGAAGGGCTGACCCCTCGCCCCCGGCTGCCCCGGGGCGCCGTGACGCCCCGCAATGCGGCCCCGCGACGCAGCGTTCCGAGCTCCGCGACGAGGCTCCACGGCGCCCCGGCCGATCGGGGCGAGGCCCGGGACCGGCCGGGATGGTAGGGTGGGGACGTGCCCGAGACCGTGCTGACGCCGGCCATCCGCGAGGAAATCGCCCGACTCGGGCGAGCGGACATCATGGTCGGGATCCCGAGCTTCAAGAACGCCGCGACGATCGGCTACGTCGTGCGTGCCGCGCAGGCCGGCCTCGTCCAGTACTTCCCGGACCTGCGGCCCGTCGTCGTGAACTCGGACGCCGGATCGCCCGACGGCACCGGCCGCGTCGTCGTCGAGACCGAGCCGCCGGACTACGTGGAACGGATCCTCCTCGTCCGGCCGACGAACAAACTGTCCCGGGTCTCGCTCACCTACCCGGAGATCGACGGCAGCGGCGGCAAGGGGGCCGCGCTCCGGACGATCTTCGAGATCGCCGCGGCACTCGAGGTCCAGGCCCTCGTCGTCGTCGACTCGGACCTTCGGAGCATCCTGCCGGAGTGGATCGAGCTCCTCGCCGGCCCGATCCTGAAGGGCGGCTACGACTACGTCGCGCCGCTCTACAGCCGCCACAAGCACGACGGCACGATCACGAACTCGGTGACCTACCCGCTCACCCGGGCCCTCTACGGCCATCGGATCCGGCAGCCGATCGGCGGCGACTTCGGGGTCTCGGGCGATCTCGTGAAGCGCTACCTCGAGGCACCCGGCTGGACCCCCGACGTCTCGAAGTTCGGGATCGACATCTGGATGACGACGGCGGCCCTCACCGGTGGCTTCGCCGTCTGCCAGGCCCGGCTCGGCGCAAAGGTCCACGATCCCAAGGATCCCGGCTCGGATCTCGGCCCGATGTTCCGGCAGGTCGTCGGGACGATTCTCCGGCTCGCCGTCGCGAACGCCGATCGATGGCGCGAGGTCCGCGGCAGCCACGACGTGCCGGCCTACGGCTTCGAGCGCCATGCCGACCCGCCGCCGCTCGAGATCAACGTCCTGCGGCTGCTCTCCGAGTTCAACGCCGGCTCGCTGACGATGGCCGGGACGTGGCGCGAGATGCTCGCCCCGGAGACGGCGGCCGAGGTCTTCGGGCTCGCCGGCGAAGCCGGCACGCTCGCCGCGTCGATCGCCGAGCACCTCGGCCAGCCCGGCAGCCAGACGACGACCGCGGCCACGGCCGAGGCAGCTGCCTCGTTCATGTTCCCGGACGAGCTGTGGGCCCGGATCATCTACGACCTGATCATCGCCGCCCGCGATGACCCGGCCGCGATCGATGCCCGGGTCGCGAGCCTCGTCCCGATCTACTTCGGGCGCGTCGCGTCGTTCGTCGTCGAGAACCGCGACCTGTCGACGGACCGGGCCGAGCACCAGGTGGAGCGACAGGCCCGCGAGTTCGAGCGCCTGAAGCCGTACCTCGTCGGTCGCTGGGGCGAGGGCGCCGCGACGTGAGCCTGCCGCTTCCCGCCCGGATCGTCATCCCGGTCGCGAACCCCGCCACCGCCGAGGAGCTGATCCGGCTCGGCGCCGACCTCCTCGAGCCGCGGACCGGGGAGCTGACCGCGCTCGGGATCGTCGAGGTCCCCGAGGGCATGCCCCTGTCCGAGGGCGCGACCCGGGCCCGCCACGCCCGGCGGCTCCTCCAGAAGGTCCTCGACTTCGTGCCCGAGGGCACGCCGATCCACCCGATCGTGCGAATCGGCCGGCACGCCGCAGAGGGGATCGTCGAGTCGTCGGCCGAGCTCGATGCCGACCTCATCGTCTTCGGCTGGGGCGGCAAGACGCCGGGCAGCCGCAACGGCGTCGTCACGCCCTTCTCGGCCACGATCGACGAGGTCGTCCGTGAGGCGCCTTGCGACATCGCGGTCGTGAAGCAGCGCGGGGCGCGCGAGATCCGGCGGGTGATGGTCCCCGTCCGCGGCGGGCCTCACGCCGAGCTGGCGCTCCGGTTCGCGGACGCCGTGGCCCGCCGCCACGACGCGGAGCTCGTCGCTCTTCATGTCGTCCCGCCCGGGATCACGATCGCGGTCCGAGCCCAGGCTGAGCGAGCGCTGACCGCCTTCGTCCGGCAGCACGTCACGGCCCGGGTCGAGGCCGTGGTCCGGGAGGCGGCGAACGTCCGGAACGCGATCCTCCGCGAGGCGGATCGGGCCGACCTGGTGTTCATGGGTGCGGCCGCGGCCCCCACGTCGGGTGAGGTGTCGCCGAGCCTCTTCGGCGCGATGCCCGAGGCGATCGCGACGCGCTCGCGCTCCACGGTCGTCGTCGTGAAGACGCGCGAGGCGATCGGCCGCCAGACGTTCGAGCAGCTCGCCGCCCGGGCCGAGACCCTGGCTGCGGCGGACCGGGCGGCCGAGGAGGCCCGGGCCGTCCCGACCCGGGTCGATCGCTGGTTCGGCGAATCGAACTTCCACCACGGCGAGTTCGCCGACCTGCGCCGCCTCACCCAGCTGAAGGAGAAGCAGGGCCTGTCGATCAGCCTCGTCCTGCCGACGCTCAACGAGGAGGAGACGATCGGTCCGATCGTCCGGCGGGCCATCCGCGAGATGGTCGGCCGCGTCCCGCTCCTCGACGAGGTCGTCGTCATCGACTCGGCCTCCTCGGACCGGACCCGCGAGATCGCCGAGGCGGAGGGGGCCCGCGTCATCCAGCATCCCGACATCCTGGCCCGCTACGGCTCCTTCCGGGGAAAGGGCGAGGCCCTCTGGAAGTCGCTCTACGAGACCTCCGGCGACATCGTCGTGTGGGCCGATACGGATGTCCGGAACTGGCACCCGCGGATGGTCTACGGCACCCTCGGCCCGCTCCTCCACGAGCCGCGGCTCCAGTACGTCAAGGGCTACTACCAGCGCCCGATCGTGGAGGGCGGCGTCCTCAGGGAGGGCGGCGGCGGGCGCGTCACGGAGCTCGTGGCACGGCCGCTCATCAACCTCTTCTACCCGGAGCTGTCGGGGTTCATCCAGCCGCTCGCGGGCGAGTATGCCGGCCGCCGGTCGATCCTCGAGCAGATCCCGTTCTTCACCGGCTACGCGGTCGAGATCGGCCACCTCATCGACATCGCCGAGCGGACCGGGATCGAGGGCCTCGGCCAGGTGGACCTCGAGCGGCGGGTGCACCGGAACCAGGAGCTCGAGGGCCTGTCGCGAATGAGCTTCGTGATCCTCCAGGCGGTGATGAAGCGGCTCGAGGAGCGGCGGAAGGCCCGCCTCTTCGCCGAGCTCGGCTCGACGATGAAGCTGCCGCGGTCCGGGCGCGGCCGGCTCTCGCTCGAGGTCATCGAGCTCGCCGACCTGGAGCGTCCACCGATGGTCCGGATCCCCGAATACCTCGAGCGGCGGCAGCTCGTCCTGCCCGGGGGCGGGGCGGTCCCGGATCGCTGAGGCGCGCCCGCTCGTGCGGCTCCTCATCGCACCCGATTCGTTCAAGGGTTCGCTGACGTCGGTCGAGGTCGCCGAGGCCCTTGCCGCCGGGTGGCGACGAGTGAGACCTGACGACGAGATCGCACTGGCCCCGCTCGCGGACGGGGGCGAGGGAACGCTCGCGGCGATCGCGGCTGCGGGCGGCTGGGAGCGGCGGATCGCGCGCGCCCGGGATCCGATCGGGAGGGTGATCCAGGCGCCCTGGCTCCGGTCCGCGGACGGTTCCGCGGCCGTCGTCGAGCTGGCCGCCGCTTCCGGCCTGTCGCGCCTCGGACCCGGGGAGCTCGATCCGGTCGGCGCGACGACCCACGGGACCGGCGACCTCATCCGGGCCGCGATCGAGGCGGGCGCCGGGCACCTCGTCGTCGGCATCGGCGGCAGCGCCACGACCGACGGTGGTCGCGGGATCCTCGAGGCTTTCGGCGCGACGGTGTCGGCGACCGACGGCTCCGTGTCGCTCGAGGGCCTCGATCCGCGCCTCGGCGGGCTCCGCGTCGAGGTCGCGTGCGACGTCACGAATCCGCTCCTCGGGGAGCGCGGCGCAGCCGCGACGTACGGCCCCCAGAAGGGTGCGTCGCCGGCGCAGGTCGCCGCCCTCGATGCCCGGAACGCCGCCTGGGCCGACGCCCTCGAAACCGCCACGAGCTCGCGCCACCGCGACGATCCGGGCGCCGGTGCGGCCGGCGGTGTCGGGTTCGCGCTGCTGTGCCTCGCGGACCGCTTCGCCGCGTTCGCGCTCCGGCCGGGGATCGAGCTCGTCATGGAGAGCGTCGGCTTCGCGGATCGGCTCGCGGCGGCGGACCTCGTCTTCACCGGCGAGGGCCGGATCGACGCCCAGACGGCGTTCGGCAAGACCGCGCTCGGGGTCGCGCGGCTGGCCCGCGACGCCGGGGTCCCGTGCGTGGCCGTCGGCGGCGGCGTCGAGCCCGAGGGAGTCGCGGCGCTGGCGCGACTCGGGACTCGTGTCGTCCCGGTGTGGGAGCGGCCCGTACCGCTGGCGGAGGCGATGGCTGCCGGTGCCGCGCCGCTCGTCGCGTGCGGGGCGAGAATGGCGGCGATGGACGACCTCCACGCTGCGGGTCCGACCCGATGACTGAGCCGCCGGTCTCGGGTCGGGCCGGGAGCAACGCTGCGACCGCCGTGTCCGAGGCGCCCGCCGCAGGCGCCGCGCCCGCCGTGCGGAGGCGGGCCACGAAGCGACCCGTCAAGCGCCGCCGCCGGAAGCCGGATCCGGTCAAGGCCTGGGCCCGACGCCTCGATCGAACGCGGCCCGGCCTCGTGCGGGACGTGATCGACCGGCTCGCCGGGACGTACGGCCATCAGGCCTGGGAGCGTCGCCTCGATCCGACGAGCGAGCTGATCCTCACGATCCTCACCCAGAACAGCGCCGACACGAACGCCGAGAAGGCCTTCGAGGCCCTCCGCGCGGCCTACCCGTCGGAGCGGCCGGTCGAGCGGCACGTGCCCGGTCCCGGCTGGGGTGGCGCGGGCCTTCCGGACGGCGTGCCGCCGGACTGGGACGCAGTCGAGCGGGCGCCGTTCGAGGAGCTCGTCGAGGTGATCCGGCCGGGCGGCCTGCCGAACCAGAAGGCAAAGGGGATCCTCGCCACGCTCCGGACGATCCGAGAGCGCCGGGGCGACCACTCCCTCGAGTTCCTCGGCGACCTCCCCGCCCTCGAGGCCCGGGACTGGCTCACGAGCATCCCGGGGATCGGCAAGAAGACCGCGTCCGTCCTCCTGTCGTTCTCGTTCGGGCTGCCGCTCATGGCCGTCGACCGGCACGTCGAGCGGGTCTCGCACCGGGTCGGGCTCATCCCCGCGAAGGCGAGCGCCGACGATGCCCACGACCTGTTCCTCGCCATCCTCGAGCCGGACGAGATGTACGAGGCGCACGTGAACCTCATCCGCCACGGCCGGGTCATCTGCCACGCCCGCAACCCGCGGCACGAGCTGTGCCCCCTCCGGGACCGCTGCCGCTTCGTCGACCCGAAGGCGCCGTAGCCGTCGAATCGCCGCTGCTATCCTCGGGCCATGCTGAGCGGCGGCGGTCGGTGGAGCGAGACGGGGGCGCCGCGGATCCTCCTCGTCGACGACGACCCGAACCTGCTCGTGCTGCTCGCGGACCAGCTGCGCGCCGACGGGTTCGACGTCCAGACATCGCGCGATGGCGACGAGGCCCTCCGCCGGCTGCGGGCCGGCTGGCCCGACCTCCTCATCGTCGACATGATGATGCCCCGGATGGACGGGCTGACCCTGGCCCGCGAGATCAAGGCCCAGGCCGACCTGCCGATCATTGTCCTCTCCGCCATCGAGACGGCCGACTCGAAGGCCGACCTCCTCGAGGAGGTCGCCGAGGACTACGTCACGAAGCCGTACCACTACCCGGAGCTGCGGGCCAGGATCCTGCGGGTCCTCCGCCGGCTTGGCGACAAGGTGCCGCGACGCGAGCTCGTCCTCGGTCCCGACCTCACGCTCGAGCTCCACCGCCGCAGCGCGACGGTCCGCGGCGAGGACGTCCAGCTGACGCCGACGGAGTCACGGCTCCTCTATGCGCTCGCCGCCAACCTCGGCCAGACCGTCACGACGGAGACGCTCCTCGATCGCGGCTGGGCGGACACGGAGGATGCCGAGCCGTCGTACGTCTGGGTCACGATGCGGCGCCTCCGGCAGAAGATCGAACCCGACCCGAACCGGCCGGTCCACCTCGTCACGGTCCGCGGCGTCGGGTACCGCCTCGTCCGGGTCGGCGGGCCATCGGCCGGGCCGGGGGCCGCTTTCGGGCCCGGGACCGGGGGCGCGACCGAGGCCAGCGAGTGACCGATCCCGAGCGGATCGCCCGGGCGCCCGAGCCGCAGCGGATCGGGCCCGGCTATTCGTTCCGGGCCCGGCTGACCGCCGGCCTCATCGCCGGCGCGGTCGTTCCGCTCGCCGGGTTCGGGCTCGTCCTCGTCGGCACGGAGGTCGTCCGGACCGGAGCCGTCGACTCGACCCTGACGAGCCTCGTCCTCTTCGCCCTCGCCGCGGCGATCATCATCGCCGTCGTCTTCGCCTACTTCCTCGCCGGGAACCTGACTGCGCCGCTCCGGGCGATCGCCCGTGCCGTGGAGCGGGTGTCGGCGGGCGACCTCTCGGCCCGGGTCGAGGTGGCCGGCGAGGACGAGCTGGCCCGGCTCGTCGAGAGCCACAACCGCCTGGCCGCGGACCTCGAGCGGCGGAACGTCGAGCTCGGCCGGATCCTCCTCGCCATCGGCGAGACCTCGCCCCGCGACGGGCTCGACCGCCTCGTGACCCACGCGACGGCAAGCGCCCGGTCGGCCTTCGAGATGATCGACGCCTCCATCCACCTCGGCGACCCCGAGGACGTGCCGATCGAGGAGGTCATCCCGGGCGAGGCGCGGCCGGTGCGGGCCGTCCTTGCCCTCCCGGACGAACGGCTCGGGGTCATCCACGGACACCTCCCCGCGACCCGATCCTGGGACGCCGCGGACCAGGACCTCCTGGAGCTCTACGCGAGCGAGGTCGCGGTGGCGATCCGGAACGCCGAGCTCTTCGCCCAGGTCCAGGAGCAGACCCAGCGCCTCGTCGAGCTCGACGCGGCGAAGGACGACTTCCTCCGCGGCATCAGCCACAACCTCCAGACGCCGCTCACGAGCATCCGCGCCTACGCAGAGCAGCTTCGGGGTGAGCAGCCGGATCGGCGGCTCTCGATCATCACCGAGCAGTCGGAGCGGCTCTCGCGGATGGTCCGCCAGCTGCTGGCCGTGTCGAGGCTCGAGTCAGGGTCCCTCCGACCGCGGGTCGAGGTCCTGGCGCTCGCGCCGCGGATCCGGCACGCGTGGGACGCGCTGGGAGCGGCGGAGGTCCCGTTCCGGCTCGACGACGACGCCCCGGGCTGGCTCGCGATCGCCGACCGGGACCAGCTCGACCAGGTCCTCTGGGCGATCCTCGACAACGCCGTGAAGTACGGCCAGGGGTCGGAGGTCGTGGCGCGGATCCGCCCGGAGCCCGTGACCGGCCAGGTCCTCCTGACGGTTGCGGACCGCGGCCCGGGCGTGCCCGATGCCGCGCGCGCGGGCCTGTTCGAGCGGTATGCACGGGGCAGCGGCCCGGATCACCCGGAGGGGACGGGGATCGGCCTCTACGTCTCGCGAGAGCTCTGCCGCGCGATGGGCGGGTCGCTCGTCCTCGAGCCGAACGGCGCCGCGCCCGGGGTCGGGGCGGCGTTCACGATCGCGCTGCCGGCGGAGCCGCCGGCCGCCGCCGAAGCCTGAGCCGAGGAGCCCGAAGGTCAGGCCGCGACGGGCGCGGCCGAGGAGCTTGCGGTCCGCTCCCAGATCAGCCGTCGCGGATCGACCCCGACGATCACGCCGGCCGTGATCCCGAGCGCCGGCCCAAGCAGGTCCGGCACGCCGATGAGCGCCGCGAGCATCGAGCCGAGATACCAGAACGCGTAGAGCCAGAGGCCAGCGGCCAGCAGTCGCTTCAAGTCGGAACCTCCGGATTGGCGGCGACGCGGATCACGAGCCGAGGACGGACTGGTGATCCGGCGAGCGCGGCGGCGCGACCAGGGCGAACCCGGCGACCGCTGCCAGTCCGAGCGCCGGCCCGATCAGCTCGGGGAGCCCGACGGCCCAGGCAAGGAAGCTGCCGAGCGTCCAACCTGCGAGGAACCAGAGAACAACTCCGAGAACGAGCTTGCGCATGGCTGCAGGCTCGTCGACGGACGCGACGGGTTCAATGGCTCCTTCGTACGGCGTCCGTACCAGCGCGAGCGCGGCCGTCGCGGGCGAAATGCCGCCTGCAAGGTATCCGCGCGATAATCGCTCCGCCGGGGGGCACCAACTTGAGGATCATGTGTCCAGCACGCCGACCCCCGTGGCGCGCCATCAACGCCAGGATTCCGGCCAGTCTCTCGCTGAGCTCGCGATCATCGCGCCGGTCCTGCTGCTCCTGTTCCTGGGCATTCTCCAGGTCGGCTTCATTCTGTTCACGCAGGTCGGGATCACGAACGCGGCTCGCGAGGCCGCGCGAAACGCGTCGGCCATCCCGGTGGCGACCGCCGCCCAGGCCACGACGGCGGCGACCACGTACTACGGCCGGCTGACCGACGCCTCGACGGGATTCCTGAAGCGGAACGTCGGTGGGTATGATCCCGCCCGCCTCGACTCGACACCGGGAACGGGAACTCGCGTCTGCTACTACTCGTTCACCGACGCGAGCGGCGCGCCAGCCGTCATGGCCCGGGTCGATGTCCAGTACCGGCATCCGCTGTTCGTTCCGTTGCTCGGATGGATCTTGGACGGCCTCGACGGCGCCGCTGACGGTGGCTTGCGCCTCAACGCCATCGAGGACATCCGGGTCGGCAACGCCGTCCTGCTCACCACCGACATCGGCGATGTCACCAGCCAGACGTGCAATCCATGAGGTATGACGTGGATCGGTCTCGCGGGCAAGCACTTCCCGAGTTCGCCCTGGTCGCGCCGCTGTTCTTCCTGCTGCTGTTCGGCGTGATCCAGATGGGCATCCTCTTCGGCGGCCACATCGGGCTGACGAATGCGGCCCGCGAGGTGGCCCGATACGCCTCGACAGTGCCGGTCGGCCAGACCTCGGGGACGATCACGAACC